>JBDKRC010000220.1:0-5173 GCA_039683575.1 Armatimonadia bacterium
CTGCTTGCTGTGCCACGGGCTGATGCTCAGGCTACCGGCCCGGGTAGCCGCAAAGTACCCCGGCACCCCATCCTCAAACGACTCATAGCCCGGCTGCTGTCCCTGAGCCACGGCGCAGGAAGACACGACAAGCGCCAAAGCCATTAGCACTTCGCTCCATTCCTTACCACTCATCGCGATTGCTCACCTTTCTGGTCAATGGGTTCCCCCCGGCTGAGGAAGGGCTGGCTGTCGGTTCGCGGCGTTTCGCTGTCTACAGGTACTTCCCAAAGAACTCATGCGCCATGTTGTTGGGGAATGCATGCTCCCCCGGAGGTTAGAGATGCTTCGGCTCATGATGGTTCCTCATGCTCTTGCTCTTCGCGGGCACTGAGGTCAGCAAGGATGATCGGGATCAGGGAGGCTCAACAGAACCTCTGATCCTCACCGGCCATCAAATCCTCTTGAAGATGTAACTGGTTCCCTCTCCGATGCCGACGGAAGCAACTCTGCCTCGAGGTGCACCATGCGGGCAAGCCCGCTGATCAGCGTTGTTCTCCCGACGTTCAACCGGGTTGCGACCATGCGCGAGGCCCTGGCCTCTCTACAGGCACAGGACTACCCGCGCTTTGAGATACTGGTGGTTGACAACAACTCCTCCGACGACACGGCAGCGTCAGTGCAGGCCGCATGTGCGGCAGACAGTCGCGTGCGCTACCTCCACGAGCCTGAGCCCGGCGTGTGCCCTGCCCGCAATCTGGGGTGCAGAGAGGCCCAGGGCGAACTCGTAGCCCTCGCCGATGATGACGAAGTTGCTCCGCCGCAGTGGCTCTCGCTGCTTGCCGCCGCGCAAGCCGACACCGGCGCCAGCGGTGTCGGCGGGCCCTACACACCGCTGTGGGACGTCACTCCTCCCCGTTGGCTGGTCGCCTCGCGCTGCCTGCAGGAGACCCTCAGCTTCATGGACTTCGGTTGCGAGCGCTGCCCTGCCGAATGGCTGCTGGGCGGTAACGCCCTGTACACGCGCGGGGCCCTGGCGAGCGTCAACTACTTCGGCCTGCGGGCTGGCCGGATCGGCTCCACCAGCCTCAAGGGTGCCAGTGACATCGAAATCGGCCGCCGTCTGTGCCGGGCCGGACATGCGCTCTATTTTGAGCCTTCGGCGGCGGTATACCATCATGTCCCGGCAGGGCGGATGCGCCTTTCCTACATCCTGCGCCGCGCCTTCTGGGCAGGCTACAACGACGTCGCCATTGGCAGGGAGTGGCAAGTCGGCAGTAAGGTCGCCCGTGCCACCAAACGGGGATGGGACGCCATGGCGCTGGGCCTGGTCATTCTGCCGGGGGTCCTGTGGGGCCGGTTGATGGTACACCTGGGCTACCTGCAGCCACAGAACGAGTGAAGCAGCCGCAGCACGCCGAACGGAGGAGAGAGACATGCGGGTTCTGCTTGTTGATCCGCCCTGCCAGCGCTTCATGGGGTTCTACCGGTTCTACTTCCCACTCGGGCTCGCCTACCTCGCGGGCTATCTGCAGGAGCGCGGGCATGAAGTTGTCATCTATGATGCGGATCACGCCCCCTCGGAGGAAGCCTTCAGCCCCTCCTTCCGCGAGGCAACCGAGTTGGATGAACGCTACAGATCGGCGCTGACGAACGATCAGGACCCCATCTGGGCCGAGTACACGAGTGTGCTCGAGGACTTCGCGCCTGACGTCGTGGGTATCTCAGTCCTGCCTGTGAAGGTTCCCGCTGCTCTGAAGATGGCCGCCATGGCCAAACAGTCCCGCCCCGGTGTGGTCGTTGTGGTCGGCGGGCACCACCCGACGGCGCGCCCGGCTGACCTGGTCACCTCCCCCTTCGTGGACTATGCCGTGCGTGGCGAGGGCGAGGAGATCATGGCGGACCTGCTGGAGGGTCTGGGTACTCCAGGTTTCAATCCCGCCCATGTCCCCGGCTTATCCTGGAGCACGGGGGCAGCTTTGGAACACACGCCGGACCGCAGGCCGCCCCAGAATCTTGATGCAATACCACGCCCTGCTCGGGAGGCGCTCATCGGCGTCGAGAGCTATCGCCCCGTGGACCTCGGTCTGATGATGACCAGCCGGGGATGTCCGTACCAGTGCACCTTCTGCGGCGTTGAAGCAATGAGCGGGCTTGGTGTGCGGTGGCACTCCGTCGCCCAGGTGGTGGCGGAGATGCAGCACCTCTACGAGACCTACGGCTGCACCTACTTCTCGATCCGGGACAATACCTTCACGCTCAGCCGCAAGCGCACCCTGGACTTCTGTGAATCGCTATCGCGCGCTCTGCCCCCGGTCTCCTGGGAATGTCTCACGCGCTGCGACGTCCTGGACGACGAACTTGTAGCGGCCATGCAGCAGGCCGGCTGCGACACCGTGAGGCTGGGCATCGAGTCCGGCAGCCCCACGATCCTGCGGTCCATGAACAAGCATCTGGACCTGGAGGCGGTCCGTCGTGCGGCCAGCATACTGCGCGGGCATGGCCTCCACTGGGCCGCCTACTTCATGCTGGGTGTGCCGGAGGAGACTGTCGAGACCATCCGCGAGACGATGGACCTGATCGAGCAAATCGACCCGCCCTTCGTGACCCTCGCGCGGTTCACACCACTGCCGGGCACCGCAATGTACGACGAGACAGTCGCCGCAGGCCTGCTGAGCCCTGACGAGCAGGACTGGACCTGGGGCCTGAACCAATCGGTGGGGAGATGCTTCTCAAAGCACCTCACGCAGCCAGAGTTCGAGACAATCATGGGCGACGTAAGCATCCTTGTCGAACAGCACAACGCGCGCCATTGCGCTTCGCACCAGGACCGGCGCCTGGTGGCCCGCCCCCAGGGGGCGGTGCCGGCAACTGTTTGAAGCCATCTGTCGCGCCGCCCGAGCTGGCCCGCCACTGCAGCCTTACAGGTACTTCCCAGAGAACTCATGCCGGATGCATGTCCTGCCAAGACTCCACAGGTCACTTTCCGGGCCGCTTCTTCAGAGCTTTTGCCGCTTTGGGAATCTCTTTTGACTTGCGTTTCAGGGCCTGCTCTTCCAAGCGGTCGGTTTTCGCGGCCAAGCGCTGAAGCTCGCGCTGCATCTTCTGATAATTCTCCAACCGTCCGGGGGTAAGCTCACCAGTCTGCAGCGCCGCTTGCACCGCGCAATCAGGTTCGTCACGATGCTGGCAATCAGCGAAGCGGCACCCGCGGGATAGCGCCTCGATCTCGGGAAAGGTATCCAGCAGTCCCTCTTCGTCTCCCCAAAGCTGCAGTTCACGCATGCCCGGGGTGTCAATGAGTGCGGCACCAGAGGGCAGGAGGAAGAGTTGGCGGTGTGAAGTGGTGTGCCGGCCCCGGCTGCTGTCATCGGACCGTACAGTCTGAGTACGCATCGCCTCGTTACCGAACAAATGGTTAAGCAGGGTTGATTTGCCAACACCGGACGACCCCAGCAGTGCGATGGTGGTGCCGGGCTGCAGATAGGAGGATAGCGCTGACAGACCGGCGCCGGTCAACGTAGAAATGGCATGCACCGGCGCACCCGCTGCCACCGCCGTTACCTCACAAACGCAGGCGTCGACATCCGAGCGCACATCTGCTTTGGTAAGCAGCACGACGGGTCTCACGTTGTTCTTTCGCGTCTGCAGCAGGTGACGCTCCATGCGGCGCAGGTTATAGTTGCCATCCAGCCCCATAAGCAGGAAAGCGATGTCGATGTTGGCCGCTATCGTCTGCTCTTCGCAAGCTTTTCCCGGCGCCTGGCGTGACAACTTGCTCACCCGAGGCAGCACTGCGTGAATGGTCGCCTGTGGCTCTTCCGTGTCGGCGATGCGGACCACCACCCAGTCGCCTACCACCGGCAAGTCTTCGCGGCTGAGGGCCTCATGCAGCAACTTGCCGGTCACTACCGCCGGAATCTCCCCATGGGGTTCGGTGGCGACCATATACAGGTTCTTCTGCTCCAGCGTAATACGTCCGGCGGAAAAACCCTCTTGCCGGTACGGCTCGAAGTGGTGGGCGAATATTTCGCTCCAGCCCAGACTGACAAACGTTGACATTGAGACCTTCCTACTGCAAATATCAGTGGCTTACCTGAAGCATTTCTACAGGTCTTGCGAAAGAACCCATGCGCCTTGTTGTTGGCGAAGGCATGCTCGCCAGCGGCCAGTTACTCCTCGATGAAGAAGCCACCGTCCTGGACGCCCATCTCGATCAGGAGCGGGCAGGGGGCGATGAGGCCGGCGATGTCGGGGACGTCGAAGTGTTTGTAGATGTTCGGAACTGTCTAGTCAAGTAACGACTATAGTTGGCTTCGCCACCCATTACCTTCCGTGTGGCCCCGTTTCGCCGTCAGCAGGAGGAGATGGGCTGTCTGCGTGGAAACTATCCTACCGCAGCGTTGCGCCGTTTCAGCGTGCCTCGTGCACCTCCTCCCTATTCAGGATGCAAAGATGATAATCCTCCACGCCGGCTATCTCGCCGGTGAGCTGGTTCTATGGGGCGAGAAACCCGTCGAGCCTGGCAGTGTTGTCCTCGCTCGTCGAGGGCGTCAGCCGCGAGTCCCCAAGCCACTGCCGTCGCCCTATGACGCTGGGGCCTCTGCCGTGAGTGAGGCCCTGCAGGAGGCGGCAGGACTGAAGCTGGGGCCGGCGCAGGCCGGAGTGCGGACAGTCGTCTGGCTGCCGACCGTGGCCGGGAAGCCGGCGGCCAATGAGGCGTTGATTGCCGAACGTCCGGACCCTGAAGCGCCGGTGTCGCTCGCGCCATGGGTGGTCAGTGGACTCGCCCTGGCGCCGCAGCAGTGGGTGGACCTGCTCTGCCGGTGTGGCGACCAGCACACTCTGGCCCCCGGCGTCATCGTTGGCTATGACCTGCGCTGCTGGGCCACAGCCCTGCGTTTCGCGGGGGCACTGGTGGCGAGGCAGCAGTTCCTGCCTGGTCTGCGGGAGACCGAGGGTGAATACCGCGCATGCTGGGAGCCGCTGATCACCGGGCCGGAGGTGGAGCGGCTGTCGCAGTTGGCGCGGGCCATGCCGCCGGCTTGCCGGGCTTTGGCGAAGGAACGGGCACCGGCTCCGCAGGCGGCGGCGCGCGAGGTACTGGCGTCCGGAGTGAGCTACCTGCTTGACCCGCTAGTCCGCCGTGCCGCCACCACGACGGGGGGCGTAGGGCAGACGTTACGCAGAAAGC
>JBDKRC010000221.1:0-3695 GCA_039683575.1 Armatimonadia bacterium
CGAACGCCGGGACGCCGGGACGACGGGACGACGGGACGACGGGACGACGGGACGACGGGACGACGGGACGACGGGACGACGGGACGACGGGACGACGGGACGACGGGACGACGGGACGACGAAGGGCTTCGCGGTTAGGCACAGCCTGACGGCGAGGCTGGGATCACTTTCTCTGCTCTGCTATGGCCTTGCCCTCCGCCACTATCGCCGCCACCTGGCGCCTTTTCTCATCCGACAGGGGACATTGGTTCTCAGCCTCGGCCGCCACTTTGCGGGCCTTGCGGCGGGCGTTGTCGAGCATTATGACGGGGTCTGTCATCCAGGCCATCGGTACGCGGCGGTCAACCAGTTCCGGTAAGTATAACTCAGAACGGAAAAACTTGGCAGTGTGATCGTGATTCAGGTAGTAGGCGCCGCGGGGCGCGATCTCTCTGATGACATCCTCCGCCAGCGTTTCCTCGTCCACCCGGACGCCCTGCAGGAGGCGCTCGAAGTGCTTCATCAACTCCAAATCCAGCATGAGCTGCAGGACGCTGCCGATGTCGGCGGTGGAGAGGATGCCGAGCGAGCCGAAGCTGCGAATGCCCGAGCAGATGCCGAACATCGTGGCCAGGGCCTTCTCCATCATGGACTGCGCGCCGGGCGTCTGAGCCGTGGTGGTGGGACCGCCGATGCCGGTATACTCGCCGCCGAAGACGTAGGCGCCCATTTGGCGCGCGGCGAGGCCAACGAGTTCGACGTCGGGGCCTACCTGGGTGTGGATGCCGGTGCGCATGTCGAAGGTCAGGGGGCCGGCTGTCCAACCGGCGAGTCTGTCATCGAGCGCGAGGCTTACGACATTGAGGGCGAGGACCTCGGCGGTGGACTGGACCATGCAACCCGCAAGGGTCACGGGCGTGGCTACCCCGGCGACGGGCATGGTGCTCATCTGGAGCGGCTGGCCCAGAAGCTCGCGGGCCTTCATGCCGATCTCGATGTTCTCGCGGGTGATCATGTACGGCGTGTTCACCCAGCACTTGGCGGCGAAGACGGTATTTTGCTTGACCGCCTCGACCGAGCCGTCGCACACCGCCTGCAGCTCGATGAAGTACGGCAGCAGGTCAGCATTATACACCGATACGCGGTGTGGGCGCTTACTATTGAGGATAATTGTGGCGAAAGTATGAAGATCGCAGTACTTCTGCGAGACATCCTGGGGGATGAAGGTGGGGTGCGCCCGACCCAGGCGCGGGAACATGTCGCAGATCCACGACCACTGCACCTGGTCGGCGGTAGTGGCCATACGCAGGGTCTCGGTGCTGAGGTCATGGCAGTAGAAGGCCTGGCCGGAGACCGAATAGTCAAGGGTGGCGTCCTGCACCTCGGCAGGGCGGGCAGGGCCGCGGGCGGAGCGGGATTTCTCGACGCGGGCAAGGAGGTTGTCGCGCACGGCGGAGGGGAAGCGGACGAGTTCGCCGTCAATGTCGCAGCCGAAGTCCCGCAGGGCCTGCATGAACTCTTCAGTGCCCTGGGCCCGCAGCGGGACCTCGGCCCACACGCGGAGGGCCGCCCGCCAGATCTGCGCCATCTCATCGTCAGTCAGTACTGACATACAACGGGTGAGAAGTTGCATGGGACTTGACCTTCCGGTGTCGGGCTAGGCTTGCGTCAGTCTGTGCGCGCACTCGTTGGCCCTGGCCACTACTTCGGTTACGTCGATATGGGTGAACTCCCCGTTGCGCACCAGAACCTTCCCGTCCACCACGGTGGTCGTCACATCGGAACTGCGGGCATCGTATACCATCTGTGACAGGACATCGAAGACCGGCTGGGTGTGCGGGCCAGAGAGGTCTACAAGGATGAAGTCGGCGCGTTTGCCGGGCTCCAATGTGCCAATCCGGTCGCCGAGGCCTACGGCCTCTGCCCCACCTCGGGTGGCGAGACGCATCGCCTCGCGGGCACTGACGACAGTGGGGTCTCCGGTGTAGCCCTTGTGGATCAGGGCGGCGAGACGCGCCTCCTCCAGAAGGTCGAGATTGTTGTTGGAGGCAGCGCCATCAGTGCCAAGGCCCACCACGGCGCCTGCGGAGAGGAGAGCGGGGAGCGGCTGGAAGCCGCTGCCGAGCTTCATATTGCTGCCGGGGCAGTGGACGACGCCTACGTGCTTTTCGGTGAGGATTTCGATGTCTTCATCAGTGAGGCGCACGCAATGGGCGGCGGTCACCTGACAGTCCAGCAGGCCGATTTTGGCGAGGTGCCTTACTGGCGTGACGCCGCAGGTCTGGAGGCTCTCCTGGACCTCGTGTTCGGTCTCGGACAGATGGATGTGCACGCCGAGGCCATGCTCGTGGGCGGCGGCAGCGACACTTTCCAGGAGAGGGTCAGGGCAGGTGTAGGGGGCGTGAGGGCCAAGCATGGGCACGACGAGGCTGTTTTCGTCTTCCAGGAAGGGCAGGGCGAAGTCCACGGCCTTCTTCAGGTTGTCCATCGGATCGCCAGCAAAGCCAAGCAGGACGCCGGAGGGAAGGGCGCGGATTCCGGCGTCTACGGCGGCCTGAGTGCCTTCGACGAAGAAGTGGTACATGTCACAGAAACAGGTCACGCCGCAGCGGAGCATTTCGACGGCGCCGAGGAGGGCTCCCCAGTAGACGTCATCTCCGGTGAGCTTCATCTCGGTGGGCCAGATCTTCTCCTCCAGCCAGGGTTTGAGCGGCATGTCGTCGGCATAGCCGCGCAGGAGGGTCATCGCGAGATGGGTATGGGCGTTGACGAAGCCGGGCATGAGAAGCTGGCCGGCGGCGTCAATGACTTCAAGCTCATCGCCGGGAGCGAGAGGGCATACAGGGGCTGGCGACGGGCCAGCATATACGATCTGCCCATCGTGTGCTTCCAGGGCGGCCCCTGAGATCACTTCATCATCTACGCCCGTCCAGAGCAAGGCATTTTCGACACGCAGAACCCGCATTGTACCCTCCGGGAGATCGCTCACGAGACACCCAGAAAGGGCCCCGAGACGTTCAATGATCTCTCTGTTTCTTCTGCACAAGGTTTTTTTCCTGCAGGAGAACTTTTTGACCCGGCGAGGGGTCCAATAAAACAACAAGGACGGGATGCGCAACTGTAACGCGCAGTGACACGAGCAGATCGACCCCTCCCTCCCTAACGTGTCGAAAACGCGTCCCGTCCTTGGCTAAATCCCCCCGGAAAGGGTGCTCACGGTGAAGAGGACGATAGTCGCCTGCGCCGTTTTATTTTGCGCTTATCTACTACCATCTGTAGCAGATGCACAGGGCTCGGTTGTGGTCGGTCAGACTGAGGACGGACGGAACGTCATCACCTCGGTGATCGAGCTGAAGTACCTGGACCCGTACTATGCGGCGGAGATACTTCAAGCGCTGGGGTATGGCGGCAGTGTCATACCGCTCGGGCATGCGCCAATGTATGGCGGCACGGGCACGGGCACGAGCGCGGGGGCTTCGCGAGCCTCTGGCCGCAACAACCGCGGCGGGTACGGGGGCACGAGCGAGGCCAGCCGCCGCAGCAACCAGTACCCGGGGTACCAGTCTCCGTATGACTACCGCTGACCGCCCTGTTGGAGCTGTCAACGCACAGTAGAAATGTCCCTCTATCTGCCAGCTAGAAATGTCCCTTTGTAGGACTTGCGCCAGGGGTGGTCGGAGGCGGGTTGGTGGCCTGTCGGCTTGTGCGCCCGTGGT
>JBDKRC010000222.1:0-12201 GCA_039683575.1 Armatimonadia bacterium
TCTGCCCATAGCGCCTCAATGCGGCGCAGGAGGACCGTAAGCTCGCGGCTGGGGTCCACGTAATGCTTCAGGCCATCTATCGTCAATTCGGCCAGAATACGGGCCTTCTCGAGCCCCAGAATCCGGCCTTCCGGGCCGGCCTTCCAGGCGGCTATCACGGCATCGGCTGCGCGGCCGAGGGTGCAGTCCAGTACGTGTTCGCCCGGTTGCAGGTCCATGGCCTGTAGCATGGGGTCCTCATGGCCGCGTTTGCAGTTGTGCAGGCGTACCTTGGCCATGCCGGGATGGAAGAAGTACTCAAGGCCGGTGGCAGGTTCGCGGTAGGTGACGCGCTCAGGGCCGACGACAAGGAAACCGGTGGCCGAATACCGGGCGGCCAGCTTGGGAAGGCTGTCATCCCGGGGCACGAGGGGGGCGTCCAGACGCCGGGCCCAGGCCTCGGCGCGGGCGATGAGCTCGGGAGTGGCGCGGTGGGAGGTTGTGACGATGACGGAAGGGTTCATTGGCAGGGGCCGACTTCGGCTACGCCCTCGACGGTGGTCATGGCGGCGCAGACGGTCTGGAGGGTGATCGTCGGCGAAGGCTGAAGGTAGAGCACGTAATGCAGGCCCTCGTCGGGCGTCTCCTCACCGAACTTGATGCGATCAAGCTTGGCCCCTATCCTCTGCAGCGCGGTCAATACTGCCGGCAGCGGGTCCTTCGCGGGCTCGGCGACGACGAGCAGTTGCAGGGGCTTGGCGGACTGCGGAAGATGGTCTTCGACGTACTTGACGGCCGTCAGAGCCACAAAGGCCAACACTGCGGCCAGAAGGGCTGGGACATACCAGGCAAAGCCGGCGGCGAGACCGAGGGCGGCGGCCATCCAGAGCGAGGCAGCGGTGGTCAGACCACGCACGACGCTGCCATGGCGCATGATCGTGCCCGCGCCGAGGAAACCGATGCCGGCCACTACCTGGGCGGCGATGCGGCCAGGATCGTAGTTCTCGCCAGCGGTCATGATGGAGGTGATGGCGAAAAGGGCAGACGCCAGGGCCACGAGAATGTGGGTGCGCAAGCCTGCGGGGCGTTGGTGACGCTCACGCTCAACGCCGATGATGGCGCCCAGCAGGAAGGCCGCGCCGAGGCGCGCCAGGATGTCGTGCCAGTCCATTGGGATGGGGTGCATCTGAACGGCCTCCGCGAGATGACGGCTGGCGTCGGATGCGGGCAAGGCTGCCCGCGCTCCCAGGGACGGCGCGGGAGGTAAGCATCTTCTTCATCGTCGGCAGTTGCGCCTGCTCCAGAGACGTTTTTGCAGAAACTTCAGTGCTGCCATAGACGTTCCTAGTAGTGTAGTTGATTTCCTCATTATGCAGTGAAAGGCTCCGCAGCCATGGATCAGGTACCGTTTGCCGCCACCGTCAACAAGCTTATTGACCAGATCGAGACCGTTATCGTCGGCAAGCGCTCCGTGGTGGAGATGACCGTCATCGGGTTCCTGTGCGGCGGGCACTTGCTGATCGAGGACATACCCGGAGTGGGCAAGACCATGCTCGCGCGCTCGCTGGCGCGGTCTGTGGACCTGACCTTCAAGCGCATCCAGTTCACTCCTGACCTGCTGCCGAGCGACGTGACCGGCGTGTCTATCTACAACCAGTCATCCTCGCAGTTCGAGTTCCGGCCCGGGCCGATCTTCGGCAACGTGGTCCTGGCGGACGAGATCAACCGCGCCACGCCCAAGTCGCAAGCGGCGCTGCTGGAGGCCATGGAAGAGTTCCAGGTGACGGTGGACGGGGTTGCGCACCCGTTGCCCAAGCCATTTTTCGTGATCGCGACGGAGAACCCAATTGAGTATGAGGGCACCTACAGCCTGCCTGAGGCGCAACTCGACCGCTTCCTGATGCGGCTGGCGCTCGGGTACCCGTCAGCGACGGATGAAGTGATGATTCTCGACCGGCAGATCATGCAGCACCCCATCGAGAAGGTGGGCCCGGTCGCGAACGCCGGGGAGATCCTGGCCTTGCAGCAGATGGTGCGCAAGGTCCATGTAGACCACTCGCTGCGACAGTACATGGTGGCGCTGGTGGGGGCGAGCAGGCGACACGAGGCGGTTGAGCTTGGCGCGAGCCCCAGAGGGTCCATCGCACTGCTGCGCTGCAGCCAGGGGCTGGCGGCGATTCGCGGGCGGGGCTACGTGACGCCTGATGATGTGAAGGATGTGTCCGAGTCCTCGCTGGCCCACCGGCTGATCATGAAGCCGCAGAGCCGCCTGCAGGGCGTGACGCCTGGGCAGGTAGTGGCGGATTTGCTCAACTCAGTGCCCGTTCCGGTCGTGGAGGAAAGACGCAAGTGACGTTCAAGCGGCATGCGCTCGTCTGGAGCGCAATATTCCTGTTCATAGTGGGGTTCACACTCCACATCCACCAGCTCTTCGCCATGTCGGCGACGATGGCAGCGCTGCCACTACTGGCACGCCTGCTGGGTCGCGGCAAGCTGCGGGGGCTGATGGCGCGGCGGCGGGTGAGCAAGGCGGCGGTGGCAGGCGAGCGTGTGAAGGTGGACCTGGAGGTTTACAACACCGCGCGCACGCGCAAGATCTTCTTCATTGCCACTGAGACGCTGGGCAGGCTCAGCCCCTCGCAGGTAGACTTGCCTGTGGCGATACTGGGACCGGGGGAGCACACGACGCTGAGCTATGAAGTGCGCCCACCGCGGCGGGGTGTATACCCAATTGGGCCCACGACGCTATGGACGCCGGACGTTATCGGCCTCAACTACTACCGGCGCGAACTGCCGCAGGTTGACGAACTGATCGTGCACCCGCAGGCGGCCATGCTGCCGTACCTGTGGCCCAGTGCCGAGGGTGGCAGGCAGCCCGTGAAGCCCAGGCGGAGACTGCGGGGCGAGGGGGACGACCTGTACGGCGTACGCGACTACCAGCCAGGTGACGATCCCCGCCGGATAAGCTGGAAGACCACGGCGCGGCGCGGGAAGCTGGCTGTGGTGGAGTATGAGCGGCCCGAGTCGCTCGAAGGGGTCATCATCCTGGACCTCGACCGGCGCTGGCACGCCGGAGAGGGCGACCGCCACACGCTGGAGTATGCGGTGACAATCGCGGCGACGCTGATCGAGCAGGCCTATGAGCGCGGCAGCACGGTTGGCTTGATCGTGAAGGGGGAGCAGGACTGGTCGTGCCCGCCGCTGCCGGAGACCGAGCAGCGCCTCCGCCTGTTCGAGACGCTCTCACGCGTGCAGCCGTGGGTGCAAGAGCCACTGGCGCAACTCGTGGCGGCCAATGAGCGCCTGATTCCGCCGCAGGCCACGGTCGCGGTGCTGTCGCCTTCGCCGGACACGGGGGCGCTTGGTGCACACCTGCGGGGTCTGGGGCATGCAGTGACATGGTTCCTGCTGGATGCTGGGAGCTTCGGTGGTGCGCGGGTGAACTACGAGGCACTGGAGAGCGTGCTGCTGGGCTCACGGTGCCATCTGCGGCGCATTCATGGTGACAGGCCGTTGGAGGCGAACTGGCGGCGGAGCGGTAGCCGGGCCGCAGGGGGAGGTAGCCATGCCACAGGATAGCCTCAAGACGCTGTGGCGGACGCTGCCCCTGCTGCTGGGCGAGTACGTGCTGGCGCTGGCAGCGGTCTCCGCGATCACGGCTACGGTCGATGAACCGGCGTATGAGATGTTGATGTACATAGCGGTGACCGTGGGCATGTTAGCCAGTGCCTGGGGGGTGCTGACGGAGCGGCTGCAAGTGCTCCCTGGCGCGATCGTCATGGTCATGGCGTTCACGTACTATGCGCTGCGTCACTACAATCTGCCACTGTCGGGCCTGCTGTACCCACCGGAGATCGCCGGCAACGATGACTCGACGCTGGCGGGCATGGTGGCGTGGCTGCTGGTGGCGTTCACGTTCTGGCAGAGCCACCGCTCAAATCTGATTTTCCTGGCGGTCAGCGGACTGGCGGTGTGCGGGTTGATGGCGACGCAGAACCTGAACCTGGACATGCGGGTCATCTTCTCGGTCTACATCGTCGCCACGCTCTTCTGCTGGGGCTACGAGCAGTTCCTGGAGATGGACGACCGGCTGGCGGCCAATGGGCAGCGACGCCTGGAGAACTGGCCGGAGATGGTGCGGGGGCACCTGTCGGTCGCGGTGCTCGTGGGAGTGCTGACACTGGTTGTCGGCTCCTCGGTGGGCACGGGGGCCTACAAGCTCTCGCCGAACCTCTATGAGCGAATGGCTCATCACGCGTACGGGCAGCAGCGGTTCGCTGAGCGCCTGCAGACGCTCTACAACTCCTTTGCCGGGCAGTTCGACGTCGGAACCGGCAGCATCCACCTCAGTCCTATCCCGGTGCTGAAGATCAAGGCTACGCGGGGTTCGCTCTGGCGCGGCATGGTATACGACACCTACGACGGCAAGAGCTGGACGCGCCGGGTCGGCGGAAGCTATCCCACCGAGGCTATGGGCGAGCAGTACGCGGTGCCTCAGTACTACCTCCGGGACATGCGCCGTTGGACGGTGAACCACCAGGAGGTCGAGGTTCTGGGCTATCCGGGCAGGATCATTGCCGCCGCCCAGCCCGCCTCGGTCGACTTGCACGTGCGCGGTGAGTACCTGACGCAGCTCATGGCGCCGACTGTGGATGCGTACGGGTGTGTCAGCGGGCCAGAGAATGACATGAGCCGTCAATACAGCGTCATCTCACACGAACCAATAACAGACACGGCGACGTTGCGACGTGCGCCGGAGACCTACCCGCGCGGTGTCTGGGATGCCTACACGGGCGTGACAGCCGAAGCTGGCGAGGCGCTGTCAGGGCTGGCAAAGGAGGTTACTGCCGGAGCGAAGACACCGTATGACAAGGTGAACGCGCTGCAGCAGTACCTGGAGAAGCGTTGTCTCTACAGCCTGTCGCCGCCCGCCGTGCCAAAGGGCAAAGACGCTGCGGCGTACTTCGTGCTGGAGAGCCGTCGCGGCGCCTGTGACTTGTTTGCGACCAGTCTGGCAGTCATGACGCGGCTGTCCGGCATACCGGCGCGCGTGGCGACGGGGTACGCTACGGGTGAATACGACGCCGATGAGCGGGCGTACACCGTGCGGGGGACGGATGCCCACGCCTGGGTTGAGGTGTATTTCCCCACGGTCGGCTGGGTACCATTTGATCCCCAGGCTGCCGAACGGTATGAGGAGCAATCCTGGACGGAGCTTCTGACCGAGGGGCACTGGGACCTGGCGCTCAAGCAGACGGCCAGGCAGGCCGGCTGGTTGGTGCTGCTTGGGATCATCGCCTTCCTCGCGATAGCGGCACTCGTTGACCCAGTCCAGGCCTTGCGAGACGTCCTGCCCTCGCGCTCGCGGACGCCGCTGGAACGGCTCTCGCGGGAGTATGAGGGCTTCTACCAGATGCTGCTGCGCAGGCTGAAGGTGCGCCCAGAGCCATGGCTGACGCCACGGGAAGCGATCGAGAGCATCAATGGCAAGCTGACAGCACGGTCGCAGCTCGACCCGCTACGGCTGATGGCGTTCAATGAGCGGTTCTACCAGTTGCGCTACGACGTGCGTCCGCGTTGGAGTGAGGTGGAGGAGTTGCGGAAGGAACTGCGGGGAATGCGGAGGAGGCTGAAGCGGAGGCGGTGAGGCCGGGAGAGCCCGACAGGAATGTCGGGCGTACATGATAATCAAGATGTTTCACTGACGAAGTAAAGAGCCCCACCTGAAGTACGCGTCGCGTACTAAGGGTGGGGCTCTCTTTGTATTCAGGTCTGGGCGGCTTTACTTGGAGCGCTCGTACTTGCCAAGCTTCGGCTCGATGAAGTGCTTCTGGAAGACCGGGTAGTGCGGGACGTCCATCGTCACTGCACTCGGCGTGGCGCCCAGGAGCGGCTTGATGTACTCGATGAACTCGTCAGTGACGCCGTTCTGGTCCTCGTTGATCCACTCGGCCGGGACGACCTTGGTCTGGTCGGCGACGCTCATCAATGACGTGGTGCCGACTTCCCAGGTGTACGGGCTGTTGCTCTTGCGCTCAATGGTGGTCATGATGTCGGTCTCGCCGGCGATGGCGCGCTGGGCGGCCTGGAAGCCGGCCTGGTAGGCCTGCTCGTTGTCCACGTCGCTCATGCAGAAGGCAAAGCAGCGCTGGAGGTTGCCCAGGCGGTCGTTGCGGCAGCGGGCGCCGATGGCGCCCTCGATCATCTCGGCCAGAGCCTCGGCCACGCCGCCGAGACGGGCATGCCCGAACTCGTCAACCTTGTCGGAGGTGGTCTTCAATTCGCTCTCGGCGAACGTGAAGCCCTCCGACACGGCCACGACGAGGAAGCCGTACTTGTCGTAGTATGACTTGCAGTCGGCGAGGAACTTGTCGGGGTCAACCTTGACCTCGGGGAGGTACACCAGGTGCGGGGCCTCGCCCTCGTTCAAGCGGCCGACCTGGGTGGCGCCGGTGAGCCAGCCAGCATGGCGGCCCATGACCTCGACGACTTCCGCGCCGCCGAACGCCATGGCGTCACGGGCGGCGAACTGCACGGCGGCAGCGGCGTAGCGGGCAGCGCTGGCGAAGCCGGGGCAGTTGTCGGTGACGACGAGGTCGTTGTCAATCGTCTTGGGGATACCGATGACGCGCATCTCCCAGTCCGAGGTCTTGGCCAACTCGGAGATCTGGTGGCAGGTCAACTGGCTGTCATTGCCGCCATTGTAGAAGAAATAGCGGATGTTGTGGGCCTTGAAGACCTCCATCGCGCGCTCGAGGTCCGGCTGCTTGGGCTTGAGCCGGCAGGTGCCGAGGGCCGCAGAGGGGGTGTAGCGCATGGCGGCGAGAACGTCGTCGTCCTCACGGAAGAGGTCGAACATCTTCTCATTCAGAACGCCGGAGATGCCGTTGGCCGCGCCGTAGAAATGCTCGATCTCGGCGGCGTTCTCAGCGGCTTGTACGGCGCCGACGACGCTGGCATTGATGACGATGCTGGGGCCACCGGACTGGCCGATGCAGGCATTGCCTTTGAGGGACATGGGTGATTCCTCCAGTATGGAAGTTGGCTAGTGAGTGTGGTGGACTAGCGTTGCGCGCGCCGCGCGCGCTGGCAAAAGCAATTGGGGCGGTCAGTATATTATTATACTGACCGCCCCCAGTCAAGGGCGCGACACGCGGCATGTGGTACGGGAGCCAGTTGCCTTACTTGCCAGCCGGAACGGCATCCGCCGCTTGCGGCTTCCCCTCCGGCACCGGCCACAGGAATACGGTCTCGTCCTCGCTCCCCGAGGCCAGCAGCTTGCCGTCAGGGCTAAAGGCCACGGATAAGACCTCCTGGGTGTGCCCCTCCAGCGTCGCCTCCAGCTTCCCCTCCGGCAGTGACCACAGCTTCACGGTCTTGTCAATGCTCCCCGAGGCGAGCAGCTTGCCGTCAGGGCTGAAGGCCACGGAGGTGACCGAGTCGAGCCCCTCCAGCGTCGCCTGCAGCTTCCCCTCCGGCAGCGACCACAGCCTCACGGTAGCGCCAGCGCCCGAGGCCAGCAACTTGCCGTCAGGGCTGAAGGCAACGGAATCGACCCCGCAATCGTGTCCCTCCAGCGTCGCCTGCAGCTTCCCCTCCGGCAGCGACCACAGCTTCACGGTATTGTCAGCGCCCTCAAAGCGCCCGCTCCCCGAGGCCAGCAGCTTGCCGTCAGGGCTGAAGGCCACGGACCTGATCGACTCGGTGTGTCCTTCCAGCGTCGCCTGCAGCTTCCCCTCCGGCAGTGACCACAGCTTCACGGTATTGTCCCAACTCCCTGAGGCCAGCAGCTTGCCGTCAGGGCTGAAGGCCACGGAGGTGACAACGTAGGTGTGCCCCTCCAGCGTCGCCTGCAGCTTCCCCTCCGGCATCGACCACAGCTTCACGGTATTGTCAGCGCCCTCAAAGCGCCCGCTCCCCGAGGCCAGCAGCTTGCCGTCAGGGCTGAAGGCTACGGAATTGACCTTGTCGGTGTGCCCCTCCAGCGTCGCCTGCAGCTTCTCCTCCGGCAGCGACCACAGCTTCACGGAAGCGTCCTTGCTCCCCGAGGCCAGCAGCTTGCCGTCAGGGCTGAAGGCCACGGAACTGACCCAGTTGGTGTGCCCCTTCAGCGTCGAGGGCGCGAGCAACAGCGCGTTGCGGGCTTCCACGCACAACACAGGGTCGCTTTTTGTCAGCAGTTCGACGGCTCGCGCATACGATGCCCTCGCCTCCTTACCTCTGCCCAGTTTCTCAAGACCCCGTCCTCTCAGCAGGTAGGCTTCACCAAGGGGGTATTCTGCAAGAGCGGCATCAATGGCGACAAGCGCCTGCGCCGCATCCCCGCCCGAGGTGGCAACAACGCGATGCCCATCGGGGTCGGTGATCACGCCTTTGCCATGGACACACCGGTAGCCGGCGGGTGTCACGTCGAACACCAACAGATCATCATCATTGGGGTCGCGCTCGAACGTGTAGCCACGAAGCACGACCCTCGGGGTCAGGAGACAGTGCTGGCTACCAACTGACCATAGGATGGGGCGACCATCTGCCATGGCCATGAAGCCATAGAGGGGAAGGGCAGTGACGCGAATCTGACCATCGTCCGTCTGTTCCAAGATCACTTTCGAAACTCCGCCAGTCTCCGTAGGCAGAAGGGCCCTCACGACCGTAGGAATTGCCGCGCTTGCTTTCTCCAGGAGGCTCTTCGCCTTCGCAACGGGCGAAGGCACGCCCAAAATCTCCGAGGCGCTCTCGGATACCGCAGGGTCGGGGTCCTTCAGGGCCACCGTCAAGGCGTTGACAGCCGCTGGCCCGTACGATGCCAGAGCGGTTTTCGCCGCCGCGCGTACTCCTTGGTCCGCGTCCTTGAGGGCGGCAATGAGCGGCTCGACTGCACGGGGGTCCTTCAACGCGCCCAGCAGTTCGACGGCGTCCCGGCGGGTCCCGGCGTCCGTGTCTCGCAGCGCGACCACGAGCGCATCCACCGCCCCCGACCCGTGCGCAGCCACCGCGGTCTTCGCTGCCGCGCTCACTCCCTGGTTGGCGTCCCTGGAAGCGGCGATAAGGGGTTCCACCGCGCGGGCGTCCTTGAGGGTTCCCAACACCTCCGCCGCGCCCCCGCGTACCGCGGGCGCAGGGTCTTTCAGTGCGGCAACCAGAGCGGGGACAGCCTCCGCCCCATAGGAAGTCAATACCGCCTTCGTTGCGGTGCAAACGGTTTGGTTCGCGTCGTTGAAGGCAGCGATGAGCGGTTCCGTCGCCCGAAGGTCCTTGATTGCTCCGAGGGCCTGCACTGCAGTCTCGCGAACTCCGGGGTCGGCGTCTCCCAGCGCAGTGATGAGTGGTGCCACAGCGCTCTTGTCAGGATGCGTCGTCACCCACACACAGGCGCTCTTTCTGGTTGCGGCGCTGGGCGATTTCAGCGCGCGCAGTGCCCACCCCAAGTCAGGCCCCGCCGCACAGACCTGTGTTGCTCCCCAGGCGGTTGCTGACCAAATGAGCACGACCAACAGCCACCTCGACCAGTTGCTCCTGTTACCTTCACAGCACACCCGTTTCGTCATCATTCCCTTCCTGTTTCAGCAAAATGTTATCATTACGCGAGTGTTGCCGTCTGGTTCTCCAGCTACAGTGGCTTCACCTTCGCCGCCAGATCCGCCGCGAAGGCCGGTAGCGGGATCGTCAGCCGTCCCTGCTGGGCAGTGGCGGTCGTCTGACTGAGGACTTTGCCGCTGATGGTGTCCCAGAATTCCACCTGGTACTGTCCGTCGGCCATGTCATTGAGATAGACGGTCGCGTTGTTCACGCGGCGCTCCGCCGGTATATCCTCGGGCTTGGGTACCGCGAGGTTGTCGAAGTGGTAGGCATAGAAGAACGCCCGCTTGCCGTTGCCCATCGCCTGCACATTGAGGGTCGGGCCTCGGTCGCCATTGCCGCGCGGGCCGCCATTGCGCGCCATCTGCGGGATGTTGGGGTCCATGATGAAGGCCCGCATGAGTTGGTAATTCTGGCCGCGCCGGTCTTCACCGGCATTGAACGCCAGCAGGCCCTTCTGATACTCCCACAGCCGATTCTGCATCCAGGCGTCGTGATACCAGAACTGCCCCGGAGCTGCTGCGGGCATCATGTCTGAGGCCCACAGCCCCACCCGGAACTCCTGCTGCCATTTCTCGTAGCTGATCGGCAGCGACACCGTCTGCGGACCGTACTCGATGAACATGAAGGGCTTGTTGTGCTGCTTGCGGGCGTTGTAGCCCTCCAGCATGCCGATGTCGCGCCGCTTCCAGTATGCGTCGGCCTGCACGTAGTCGATCTCCGGCAACTGGAACAGCTCATCGCCATAGCCATACAGGCAGATGTGAGTGACCACGAGGTGCTTGTTGGGGTCGAGGCTCTTGAGATACGCTGCCATCTCCTTGTGCCACGCCGCCACGGTGTCGCGTTGGTACCCTTCAGTCAGGTCCACCTCGTTTACCATGTCCCAGGACATGAGATTCTGGCTGTAGCCCCACCGGGCTACAATATAGCGGTAGCGCTGCTTGACCATTTCCTTGGCGGTCGTGCTGGAAAAGAACATGGCCGGAGATGCCACGAAGCCGCCGTTATGGGTAGAGTAGGGATTGTACATCCACTCGGCGTCGAACTTGTCGCGGCGGAACTGCCCGTGGCTGTTGAGCGTAAGCTCCAGCAGCAGGTTCTGCTTCTCGGCGAGGTCGAAGGCGTAGTCGAGCCGCCAGGCGTTGTACTGGGCATAGCGGCCGACCCCGTCGTAGCGGGAGTGGTACTTGTCGCTCCATTCGATGCCGCCCCACCAGGCCGCCATCCACGTCCGCACGAAGTTCAGCCCCTCATCGTGGAAGCGCTTGAAGTAGTTGTCGAACTCGAAGGTGCCCTTCTGCGCCGCGGCCTGGTCGCCGCCGTCGCGCATGTTGACGCCCGTGGGGAAGTAGAACTCGCCGTTGTCGAACTCGAAGAAGCGCGGATCGGTCTTGCTGATGCGGACGAAGCCGCGGGGATCAGCGGGGGCGGTGGCCACGAATGACTGCACGTCCGAGCGGGTCTCGCCGAGGGCATCCCGCACCGATACATAGTAGGTGTACTTCCCCTGCTTGCGCGGCGAGAAGCGCACCTTCCAGAAAGTATGGCCGACCGGGATGAGCTGCTCGTTGCCCTCTTTGGTCTGCTGGCGCTCGTAGGACTGGTAGATGAAGCCGGCAATACTGACCTTCTCGCCGTCGGGCGCGGTAAAGTGCCCTTGCACATCCACTACCTGCGGGTCATAGGGGTTGTCATAGTCCCGGCCGGGGTTGAAGCTGAGTTCCAGCTTGCGGTACTGCGGCACCTGCGCCGCGTTCGCGGTGACCTTCAGCTTCGTCGCGAGCGGCTTCGGCTGGCCGGCGGCGTACTTGCCCAGCGGCAGGCAGTTGCCGGTGAGTTGCATGTTGTCGAGGTAGACGGTGCCGTTCCACTTGCTGCGGGAGAAGAAGCGCACCCCGAACTCCCGGGGGTAGTACAGGGACCGCTCCCAGGCCTTGCGGTGGCCGCCTGGCTTCCAGGCGGTGGAGGTGGGGGAGACGTCCAGCGAGACCTTGAGCCACTGCCCGGGCTTGAAGCTCGTCAGCACCTTGCCGGTCGTCGGCGACCGGAACGGGGAGGCCTGGTACCACAGGTACTGCTTGTCCTTCAGGTAGACCCAGACGTCGAATTCCTTGGGCACGCCCTTGGGGACGTACAGGTCGAAGGTGAGCTTCTCGAACCCGGTCCAGTCATCCCAGGGGTAGTAGGTGGCCCCGAAGCCCGCCGGGAGCGATCCGGTAACCGCCAGCGAGGACTTGCCACTGGTGGCGCGGTCGGTGCTCGGGCAGAGCTTCTGGGTGCCCTTGTCCAGCGGCGAGGCGACCCAGTCCTCGTCGGGGCTTTCGAAATCCCACTTCAGAGCTTCGCGGGCATGCACAGCCGCGCATAGCGAGAGTACAAAACATATTGCTAACAGGGGGCGGATGCTGATGCTCAAAATCGATCCCTCTGGGCTGATCTCAGTCGGCTTTGACGTCACGCTGTTCCGCGCGCAGGGGCCTTCTACCTGCGCATCGTCACCGCGCACCTGAGCTTGACGGTGTCAACGCAAAGTAGAAATGTCCCTCTATCTGCCAGCTAGAAATGTCCCTTTGTAGGACTTGCGCCAGGGGTGGTCGGAGGCGGGTTGGTGGCCTGTCGGCTTGTGCGCCCTTGGTTGGGAGG
>JBDKRC010000223.1:0-56450 GCA_039683575.1 Armatimonadia bacterium
CGGGGGCTCCGTACCCCGCCTGCCGTTATCCACGATTACCTATCGCCACACGCGGCGGGGTACGGAGCCCCCGCCCTACAGTCGGACGACACGGCTACCGACAACAGCAGGTTACACCCCACGCACCCCGCCAATTGACACACCGCCTCTGTAAGGCTATTGTTACAGCAGTTGGGGGAAGCAGTACTTCGGGACGTTTTCCTCGTTCATGAACTCCGCCCTGCATCTCTCATAAAGGTTTAGCAACACAGGCCAAAGAACAAGATACACTAAAGATGGCGGATTTCGCATCTGGTAGGAACATGGCGCAGCGTTTCGTCGCCTGGGGGCTGCTGAACCTGCTCGCGGCTGGGCCGGGGCTGGGCTTGCTGGCTGCCTTCGACGCGGCCACTGACGGCAGTCTGGCGCTGCAGTACCCAATCTTCGGAACCCATGCCTGGATGACCATGATGGGCTGGGCGGTTCCGACGATGTTCGCGCTCGTCTGCTTGCTCCTCCCAGTGCTGAAGGACGTGCCTTTCCAGAGCAACACTGCCGCCGGCATCTGCCTGTTTCTGCTGATAGTCTCAACGCTGGGCCTTGCGGCCTACCTCTTCCTGGCCCACACCGGCCGCTCAGCGCTCTTCATCCTGCCCCCCATCTGGGCTTTCTACCTCATTTGCGGGATAATCTACAACATCATCGTGTGGCGTCATACCGCCCGGTCGCTGCGCCCCACGGCAACCGATATCGGGGTTCAGTCGGGGGCCGTCTGGCTGCTCATAGTGCTCAGCGTGAAGGTGATTGCCGCACTGGGGGGCTTTGGCACCGGACGGCATGACTTCCTTGCCAGTTCCGATGCCGCCGTACTGATTGCGATGATGTTCGGCTTTCTGGGCAACACGGGGCTTGCAGTTGCCGGGGCGGTCGCCCCAGCCTTTCTCCTGACGCCCCACCCCCGCGCCAAGGTGCTCAACGCCTTCACGTTCTACAATGTCATGGTCGCCATCTGGTGCCTTGGCGCCGCCTGGGTGCTGCCGTGGCCTTTCAGCTTTGGCCGTCTCTTCCTGGCTCTCGCGGGGTTACTGCTGCTAACCGCGGTCATTCGCATCCTGATCGAGATGCGGCTGTTTGAGCTCGTATCTTACCGCGCCAACAGCCGCCGCAGGAAGCTGACCCGGCTGGCCCTGGCGACGGGCACCATCATGTTCACCTTTTCCGCGGCAGTGATCTCCCTGATCGGCATCTGGAACGCCGCGACGATGTACTACGCGCCTGCAGAGATGATCACGCTGCCGATGCACTTCTTCATGATCGGGTTCTTCTCTAACCTCGTCATCGCGCTGTTCGTACCACTGTTGGGCGCGCGCAGTCTTTCGGGGGCGAAACTGGTTTTTGCCTACCTGGCCTATGTCATGTTCCTGCTGTGGCTCGTGGCCAAGCTTGCGCTGGCCGTTATGGGCATCGTCAGCCACGAAACGCTCTGGTATCCGCGTTACATCGTCGGCGGCCTCGCCGCCGCCGCGGCCGTCTCTCTGGCCCTGTGGATGTTCTCGGCGATAGTCTTCCCAGGCCGCTCAGCCGCGCCGCAGGCTACCGTTCCTCCCCCGGCGCAGGACGCGCCGCCCCCGCTGATGCAGTGACATCCGCGCGGTCTAGAACCGCCACCTGCTGCTCAGCATCCACTCCCGTTGCGTATGATCATAGCCGACCCCCACCCTGCCATATTCCGCTTCGATGTAGCTAAGCCGCGGGAACTCCAGCAAGGGCGAGTCTCGCTCCACGACGTGGTTGATGGCCGACCCGGCTTTGGTGATGCTGATCAGATTGCGCATCTCGTCATCCCAACTCACCCTCAGCACCACATGATCCGCCCGCAGGAGCCGCCCCAGGCGCAGCGTCACCAGTTCATTGAGGCGGAAGTAGTTGTTGAGGGTACGCTGGTACACTGCCACCGGCTTAGCCGACAGCACCATCATCCACGGCAGATAGAGGGCGCCCGCAGCATAGCCCTGGCGTTGTGCCAGCCCCGCCTTCAACGGGTCGTCCGCACCGGCCTGCAGCGGCACATTGGTATAGGGCAGCCCTACACCCATGGCGATCGTCGTATTGCTGGCATACAACGCCGGCTTGTTAGCAAAGCGCGGGTCGTTGAGCAGCAGGAGCGTACGGAACAGTTCGAAGTTGCCAGTCTGGATCAGATAGCCGTCAAACGGCAACCGCGCCAGCGCCGCGGCCGCTCCGATCTCCCCCGGCCGAGCCAGGTACGCCAGCCCGCCCTGCTTGTGGATTGCTTCCACGGTGGCGCTGAGTGTCTGCCCATCCAGCAGCCGTTCGTTCAGGAATAGCCCCACGACTGACCCGCTGTGTGAGTCAACGTACTGGCCTACGATGACCCGGAAGTCAGCCGGCAGGCGCCCCTCACGCTTCAGACGCTCTGCTGTCCTCTGGGCCCGCAGAGCATCCCCGATTTCCCCGCGCGAGGCAATCGCAATCGCCCCCAAACCCCGCTGCGCCGCAGTCAGCAGCGCCTGCTCGTTGGTCGCGACCGAGTCATCGGCGAATTCCGTGGTCACTCGCAGGTCAACCGACACCTCGCCGTCGCCGGCCGTCACCTGCGTGAGGGTTTTGGGTATCAAGCCCAAGAGGTAGGGCCCCGCCTCCGTAAGCGCCACATCTCTGGTCGTGTGCCGCGTCTTGCTCATCAGAGCATCGGCTGCCCCCTCGCAGACCGTGTCATCATCGCGGTGCAACCACAGGTACGCGCCAATCAACGCCAGCCGTCGCGGAGCCTCGTGCTCGTCGCTGTCCAGGCGCAGGGATTCGTCTCTTGCGATCGCGAAGGGATTGCGGGTGCTGCCCTGCCGCTCTTCCCAGCGCTCCAACAGGTCCTCACCGGACATCTGCCCCGCGTTCAGGCCTGGGAAGTGCTCTGGCAGGTAGCCTGGGGAGAAGTCCGGTTGCACGCGGTACTGGGCGACCAGGTCGAGGGGATATTCGTATCGCGGAAGCGGTGGAGCCTGCTCGGCGGCGGTACGTCCAGGGGGCATGTCGGTGAGGCGATCCGGGGAGGCCGTATCGGCAATCCAGCCGGCCACCCGCCCCTCCAAAGGCACGTAGCGCGCCTCAAAGAGCGGACTGGGCGGCAACTGCAAGGGGGCAGGACGGTCCTGCGCCCCGACTGCGGCGCAGGCCACTATCATCAGAAGGCTGACAACCAGCCGCCGCATCTCTACTCCTGCTTTGCGGCCCCGGCTTGCTCGGCAATGGCCAGGAGAGCCCGCACTTTGTGGCGCCGCGACAGCAGCCCCCGAGCCAGCTCAAGTCCCGCAGCCGGGTCAGTCTTCGCCACCACAGGGGCCAATTGCGCCTGATAGTCCTCGCGCACTTCGAAATCTTCAACTGCGGCCAGAAGCTGACTTGCCTGCCGTGGCTGAGTGGGCGCCAGCAGCAACGCGATGCGTCCCACCGCCCGTCCGGCAGCTTCCTGATCATCTACCTTCGTCAGCATGGCCAGAGCGCCGGGCGGATCAACTGAGGCCATGGCGACTGCCACGTCGGCTTCCAGGCGCCCCCGCTCTTCTGACGCGAGGTCTGCGCCCAGCCCCAGGGCTGCACGCGCCATCGCGGCCGCCATCTCGGCCTGCGAGGCGGGCAGATGACCGGCGATGGCCGCCATGGCCAGGGCGCGCTGCCCCGGGTCTTTGAGCTTGGTCACAACTTGCATGGCCGCATCAGGATTGGCCTCGGAAAGCGCCTGACACATGCGGCGATAGGCAACCTCGCGCAGCCGCTCATCCGTGATCCCAGCGGCCTCCCGCATAGCCTGCTCTACGTCAACGAGGCTCCATGCCGTAACGAGTTCCTGGCGGGCCAACCCCGCAGTCTCATCGGTATCTGGAACTGCCACTACGGCGTCAGCGGCTTCCTTGAACATCGCCGCAGCGCCCGCGGGATCGGTTGCAGCCATGGCACCGGCCAGATCTCGCAAGGCCGCAGCCCGGAATACCGGCGCCGCGATCTCCCGAGACGCTGTGGCGGCCTGTGCGAACAGTTCCTTGGCCCGCGCCGGGTCGTCTACTGCCCGGCCGATCTCCCGCAGTACCATGGCCCGGTGGGCAGCATACGGCAGCTTCCCCGCCGCTTCGACGGCGCGCTCGGTAAACTGGCTCGCCTGCTCCGGCGCCACTTCTTTCGCACGAACTGCCAGCCCTCGCCAGGTGAGGGGCCGCGCCACGACTTCCTCGACCTGGGAGGCAGCTTCAGAGGCTTCGGCCAGTGTGGCGATCGCGCGCGCATCACCGAGCCGATGCCAGGTCACGGCAATGTCCGCAAGCGCGATGGCCCGCTGTTCCGGCTCTCGCAGCTTCATCGCTTCCTTGTGGGCCTCCTCCACCAAGGCCGCCGGCTGGGGCTGCGCCCATGCGGCCGCTACGACGCCAATAAGGAAGGCGACTGCGAGGGACAAGCGGTGAATTGTGCTGGGCATGATTCCCTCCCGATAAGGCAGGAAAGCGCGGTTAGTCATCCGGTAGGCAAAGGGCCGAGGCACATGCCCCGGCCCCTATTTTACTATTCTACTAATTTATGAACTACTATGCTGAGGCCAGGGGCGGCGGCTCCGGCAGCACCTCGAGCTTGCCCTTGAGGGCTCCCATCTCCAGGTCGAACGGACGGCCGTCGGCGAAAAACCCGAGCTTCTCGAGGCTCTCCTTCGCCATTTCGCGGACCACAGCAGCCGGCTTCTCGCCAATCTTGGCGCCCTGCCCGGTCTGCAGCGCCGGGATGGCGCGGCGGTCGCCGATCTCCCCCAGCACCCACGCCGCGCGCCCGCGGAACTGCTCGGGCAAGTGCGCGTTGTTGAGCACCTTGGCAACCTCGTCGATCACGGGGTTGGGCTTCTTCGGGTCCGGCTCGTCTACCTCGCGCCCCTTCTTCACCAGCGCCACGCCAGCCATGTCACAGAGCTCGTCGTCGCCTTCGAGCACCTCGATCAGCGCCTCGGTGGCGCGATCGTCATTGAGGTTGGCAAGCTGCACCACTGCAGTGGCGCGCGTATTCTTCTCCTGGGACTTGATGTCCTCGGAAAGCCGCTCCATCGGGTCCACAGTGCACCCGCTGAGCAGCGCCAGGAGCAGCGCGGCCATGATAATCACCGACAGGTTCCGCAACTGTAACATCAAAATGCCTCCGTAGGGCCTCAGCTTCGCTTGAATAGGTTTGGTCTTACTCCGGCAGCCCCAGCGACTTTGCGGTATTCGCCGCGGCCATTCGCGCCCAGTAATGCTTATCAGACTGCGCCGTCTCAACAGCGGCAGCGACGGCGCTCTTCATGGTCTCAGGCACCCGGAGCTTGCCGAGGGAGTAAACCGAGGCAATGCGAACATCGCCCACAGCGTCTTTGAGCCCCTCCAGCAGCGCAGTCACAGCCGTTGTCACCTGGGCCTCATCGCCAGCCTGTGCCGCGACGTCCCCGAGGGCGTAGGCTGTCGCAACGCGGACCTCGACATCCGGCTCAACCTTGGGCTCGAGGGTCTTGGCCAGAGCATCCAGGCCTGCAGGATTACGCATCATGCCCAGAGCCTTGGCCGCAGCCAAGCGCACGGGCGGGGCATCTACAACGGCTGGCGCAGCGGCCGGCTCAGCCGGAGCCGCAGCAGCCACGGGAGCGCCAGCGGGCGGCGCGGCAGGAGCAGCGGCAGGTGCAGCGGCAGGTGCAGCGGCAGGTGCAGCGGCAGGAGCAGCGGCAGGTGCAGCGGCAGGAGCAGCGGCAGGAGCAGCGGCAGGAGCGGCAGCAGGAGCGGCAGCAGGTGCGGCAGCAGGTGCGGCAGCAGGTGCGGCAGCAGGTGCGGCGGCAGGTGCGGCGGCAGGTGCGGCGGCAGGAGCAGCAGCAGGAGCAGCAGCAGGAGCAGCGGCAGGTGCAGCGGCAGGTGCAGCGGCAGGTGCAGCGGCAGGAGCAGCGGCAGGTGCAGCGGCAGCAGGTGCGGCAGCAGGTGCGGCAGCTACTTCGGTGCCGGGGCGGGCGCTGAGGGCAGTCCCGAGCGCCGTTGCGGCGCTATCGGTACCCAACATACCCAGGGCCTGGGCTGCCGCGATGCGAATTGCGGGTTTCTCTGCGCCATCGTTCAGCAGGGCGGTGATCGCAGTCTCGGCGCTGATGACTTTGAGCTTGCCGAGGGCCTCGATCGCGGCCAGACGCAGCGCCTGGTCACTGGAAGAGAGTGCCCCCTGGAGCGCCTCATCGCCGGCGTGACTGCCGACCATACCAAGCAGCCAGGCGGCGCGAGGAGCAGCCTCCTCGGTCTGTGCCTGAACGATGGCGGCCAGGCGAGGGCCGATGGAGGCGCCACGCGAACGAAGTTCGGCGAGTGCATCCATGACCTTGCCGGGATCCTGCAGGCTCAAATCGCTCAGATATCGCGTGGTGCGCTTGGCGCTGCTGTACTGGGCGATGCCCCATGCGGCGATCAGGACCACTCCGATTATTACCAGCGACCTGACGGTTCGATTACTCACGTGCATCAACTCTCGCTTTTGCATGATCGCGGTCCGGCCGGACCGCCTTCACCCCGGGTTGCATCCCCGAAGTACTGTTAGTAGATCTAGCCTTGCGCCTTGCGGATCTGGTCCAGCCTCTGCTGGATGGTCTGCACCTGAGCGTCCTGGGGCTTCTCATTGTCCGCCAGGTGCTTCATGAGCTGCAAGGCCATGGCATCGCCGATGATCTTCAGCGTCGAGGCCAGCCATTGCTTCTGCGTGATGTCCTTGGAAGAGCCGCGGATGCGAAGGACCTTGTCGGTCGCGGGCTTGCCGATGGCGGCCAGGATCGCCGCAGACCAGGCCTTGGTCGCATCGTCAGCGGTGGCCAGGGAATTGATCAACTCGTCAACAGGCAGGTCCTGCATATTCGACAGGGCGGTCGCAGCGGCAAGCTGCAGGTCGGGTTTGGACCCGTCCTTGACCAGACCGATGAGCATCTTGCCGGTCGCGCCCATCTTGTCCGTGACGTTTTCCTTGATCGCTGCGGCCTGCCGCACGGCGACCATGGCAATGGCCTTGGCAGACGGCAAAGCCATGGGTTCGCCCGGCTTCAGCAGGCTCTGCAGTTGAGTAATCGCCTGCTGGTCGCCGACGTAACCGAGGGCGACAATGGCGTCGCGGCGGACATTGGCCGGGGAAGTGGCATCCAGGGCGGCCTCAACCAGTACCGGCTGCGGGCTGGCCGTGGCGGCCACCGCAGCGCCCGGCTGCTGCGGAGCGGCTGTCGAGACTTCCTGCAGCAACTGGTTGGTCACGCTGGACTGGGCGAAGACGGAGGCGATGGCCGCGCGGTGCTTGGCATCCGGTGTGCCGGAGGACTGCACTTCCTGCAGCAGCTTGTCGACGGGATCCATGCGCCAGTTCTTCAGGAGGTCCATGGCCACGTCGCGCACCGGAACCACGGGATCGGATAGCCCGGCCACGAGGTACTTGGTGCCGTCGGGACTGCCGAGCTTCACGAGCGCGCGAAGCGCAGCGATTCTGACCACGGGTTCGGGGGCTCCGGCAGCCTTCTGCAGCGGCGCCAACGCCGCCGGCATGCCTGTGCCACCGAGGGCGGCCGCAGCGGCCGCACGGGCCGGAGCGGAGGTGGCGGCATTGCCTATGACTTTCCGCAGCGGCTCCACGGACGGCTCGGAGATCTCGCCCAGAGCAATGCTGGCCCAGTTGCGGACCTGCGCATTGCCACCCACGAGGGCCTGCACCAACTGCGGCACGGCGGGAGCGCCGATGCGGGTCAAAGCGGTCTCAGCCATGTGGCCCACACGGGTATTGGGATTGTTCAGAGCGCTCACGAGGCTTGGAACAGCCGGGGCGCCGATCTTGGCCATGGCGTCACGAGCCGCGTAGTATACCTGCCACTCGGGGTCGGTCAAGGCCGCGGCGAGGGCCGGGATTACTGAACCAGCCGCGCCTTGCAGCGATTCCGGAGCGGCATTGCGCAGCGCGTCGGAGGCAACCTGGCGGACATCCGACGAGGAACTGTCGCGGAGCGCCTTCGCGAGATAGCCGATGGAGCCCGGACCGCCGATTTCGGCGATGGTCTGCGTGGCGAGCAGCCGGACCTCGGCATTGCCAGAGGCCAGCGCGGGCTGCAGCGGAGCGATCGCCGGCGCGCCGATGCGCACGAGCGCCACAGAGATGTCACGAGAAGCGCCGGAGGGGGCGTTGATGAGCATGCCGGCCATGATGTTGGCGGCCTGCTGGGCCTCGGCGAGCTTGTAGGTCTTCGGATCTGGCCCGACGATCACGGGCTTGGCCGGCGCAGCGGCAGCGGCTGGAGCAGCGCCTGCCGCAGCGGCTGGAGCAGCGCCTGCCGCAGCGGGAGCGGCCCCGGCGGCGGGTGGCGGCGCGGCAGCAGCGGCCTCTTCGGCAGCCTTGGCAGCCGCGTCTTCCATCAGCTTCTGCACGGTCTTGGCGGCCGTCTCACGTATCGGGGCGGTCTCGATCTTGCCAAGGGCCTCGGCGGCGGCGGCGCGCACTTCCATGCGCGGGTCCTTCAGCCGCTGCATCAGCACGGTGCCGGTGTTACCAATGAGTGCGAACTGGCCCATGGAACCCAAGGCTGCGGCAGCCTTGCGGCGCACGCCCCAGTTCGGGTCGGCGATGGCCTTGACCAGCGGCGGGAGGCACTCAGGTGCTTCCTCGGGCTTAACACCCGCGCCGATGGTTCCGATCATGGTGGCGGCCTGTCCGCGCACTTCGGGGCTCTCAGAGACGAGCAGCTTGCCGGTCAGGGCGGGAATCGCCACCAGCTTCATGTTCAGGAGCGAGGTGACGGCGCACTCACGCTCGCGAGCGTATTCGGCCGCTTCCTGGTCGGGAGCTGGCTTTCCGCGCTCGATGATCTTGACCAGATCACCGGTGACGGGCTCGCCCACACCACCGAAAACGGTGGCGACGCCGGTGCGGATGTAATCATCCCAGGCGCCCATGATTGGCAGCAGGTACGGGATAACCGGCTCGCCGATGGCGGTGAGGACTGCGGGCGCGCCAGCGCGGACTTTGGCGTCTTTGTCGGTCAGCGCCTCGACCAGCGGGGGGATAGCCAGCGGGCCGAATTGGGACACAGTCGCAGTGATGCGGGGCTGCACCGGCGCATCGACCACGGTCCAGCACGTCATAAGCTGGAAGATCGCCTTCTCAGTGCCGATGTAGGGGATGGCCTCGACGGCGTTGTCCTGCACCCACCGGGGCTGGTCGGCGAGACCCTCGGCCAGCTTCTGGCTGTCAACCAGCTGCTTGACCGCGTTCACACGCTGTTGCGGCGAACCGAAAGCGATCTCGCCCCGCAAGCGGTTGAGCTCGCCCCGGCGGCCGCCGGCGTAGATGAACAGGCTGAGCGCAACTGCAGCGATGACGATCCAGGTAGTCTGCCGCCTGGTGTTTTCGTCCACGGGCTTCAACTCCTCATGCGAACATCACCGGAAGCGTTCCGGCGCAATATCGTTTTCCACGGGTCGAGAGCGTCAGGCAGCCCCGAGAGGGGCCTGAACAGGGTCAGGCGGCCCCTTGACGCACAGCAAAAGGGGCGCGGCCAAGGCGACCACGTGCCCGCCATTTCTCTCTTCCTGAGGTGATTCCTTCTTTCCCGGCAACCTCTTTAACATTTTTTCCTAAAGGCAGGTCCATGCCGGGGGCACTTCGTAGAAGAGCACTCTCAGAGGGGCGAAATGATCACGCAAGTGCTCGCAGAAGTGCCGCAGGCCGGGGTTCTCGCTCCCGGCATGTGAGGTTTCGATCAAGGGCACGCCAGCGTCAGCCGCATAGCGCATGGCGTACTCATCGCTTTCGCCAGCGATCAGTCCGTTGGCCCCTTTGGCAATCACTGCCTCAATGAAGCTGACATTCAGGCTAAGGCCTACTCCGCCCCACGGGCAGCCTACGCGTGACACCACGGCCTCAAGGTCGCCGGAGACCCTCAGGGCGTCCATGCCCATCGCGGCCTTCACCCGCCCCACAAGCTCTCTCAGCGTCACCGGCTCAATGTCGAATACCTGCGTATAGCCCTGCGCCGGGTCCCACTTCCCCAAGCCCAGGAGCGACACCGCGTCGCCGAAGATTGAGAAGCGGTCAGCGGTTGTGTGGCACTGGTACAGCGTGATGTCGTGCTTCGAGAGCGCGGTCAGACGCAGCCGGTTGGTGGTCCAGGTCGCGTAATTCTCAAGGCCGGGGTTGATGTGTGCATAGGGAAAGTGCAGCGATTCGTGGCAGATGATGAAGTTGCAGCCCTTGGCCGCCGCATACTCAATCGCTTCGACGGTGGCCATCCATGTCACCAGGAGCCCCGACACCTCAGCTGCGGGATTGCCCCAGCGGAAGATCTCTTCGCCACCTTTGGGCGGGGCGAGCGTCTCGACGTAAGCGACGATCTCCTGTGCGGTCATGGCAACCTCTTCCGGAGGAAACGGCTTGCGTGGCGCGAAATGGTCCGGCGCGATGAGCCACTTCCGCATTTCCGGCGCCGAGTCCTCTCTCCGCCGCTCATTCTATCTGCAGCCCACCGTTGACGCGGCTCGGGCGCTGCTGGGGCATCTGCTCGTCCATGAGAGCCCGGAAGGCGCGACGGGCGGGATCATCGTCGAGACCGAGGCCTACCTATCTCGAGGCGATCCCGGCTGCCATGCCTCCATCGGCCGCACGAGGCGCAATGAGCCCATGTTTGGGCCACCGGGCCGTGCCTATGTCTACGGCATCCACCAGTGTGTCTGCCTGAACCTCGTTACGGCGCCTGAGGGCGTACCGGAGGCCATCCTGATCCGCGCTCTGGAGCCGACGAACGGCATTGAGCTGATGCAGCAGCGTCGTGGCCTGACGCGGTTGCAGGATTTGTGCTCCGGGCCGGGGAAGCTAACTCAGGCGCTGGGGGTGACCCTCGCGCTGAACCGGGCGGACGTCACGAAGCCGCCGCTGTATGTAGGGGCCAAGGTAGTCGCGTCCAGCCATGTTGTCGCAACGACTCGGATCGGCCTGCGCCCCGAGAAGGGCGCCGACCTGCCGCTGCGGTACTATTTCGCCGAAAACCCGTATGTTTCGCGTCGCTAATTGGAGGAAAATCCGATGATGAAGCTTTCGTTCATGACCTTCGCCACACCGGACTGGGACTTGAACAAGATCCTGACCGGGGCCATCCGCTATGGCTATGATGCCGTCGAACCCCGCGCAGAGGCCAACCACAAGCACGGCGTGGAGCTTGAGGCGACCAAGAAGCAGCGCAAGGAACTGAAGGCTGCCTTCAACGATACCGGCATCGCGCTGTGCTGCATCGCCACCTCCCGCACCTACGCCATGGCCGAGGCCGACAAGCGCGCCGAGAGCGTGGAGCTTACCAAGCGCTACATCGATCTGGCCCATGACACCGGGGCGCCAACGATCCGGGTCTTTGGCGGCGGCACGCCACAGGGCGCAGACTTCGCCGACGTGAAGAAGTACGTGGCCGAGGCGCTGCGCGAGTGCGCCGAGTATGCGAAGTCAAGCGGCGTATATGTGTGTATGGAGACCCACGATGGCTACATCAACGCCAACGACGCGGTCGAAGTGGTGCGCAACGCCGACAGCCCCATGGCAGCCATCAACTGGGACATCATGCATCCCTGCACCGCCGGAATGACCATCGCCGAGGCTTTCGAGGTCGTCAAGCCGTACGTGAAGCACTGCCACGCGCACGATGGCACGCGCAAAGAGGGCGGCGGCTGGGACCTGGTGCCGATGGGCACGGGCGAGATTGACCACGCCGAGGCCATCCGGTACCTCGCGAGCATCAACTATGACGGGGCCTTCTCAGGGGAATGGATCGCGTGGCAGCCGGCTGAGGAACTGCTTCCGCGCGAGGCGGCAGTGATGAGGGAGTATCGGGCGGCAGCGTACGGCAGCTAGGTCGCTCCGCTCTGTAGGGCGGGGGCTCGTACCCCGCCGCTGTTCCTGGTCATTGACAACGGCCGGCGGGGTACAAGCCCCCGCCCTACAGCTGCATGACAGCGGATATATGCTCAAACCGCGTGACATCGAACAGCCCGCGGTCAGTTAGCTTGAGTTCGGGGATCACCGGCAGGGCCATGAATGACAGGGTCATGAAGGGGTGCGACAGCGGGCATCCTAACTGCCGGGCGGAAGCTTCGAGCTCCCGCGTCGCCTGTGCCACCTCCGCTGCCGAGAGAGTGCTGATCAGGCCAGCCACCGGGAGCGGCAGGAGGTTCAGCACCTTGTCCCCCACAGCCGCCGCCTGTCCGCCGCCCGCCGCGACCACGGCGCGGGCTGCGGTGGCCATTGAGACTGCATCAGCACCGACCACCAGCAGATTGTGGGAATCGTGGGCCACCGTGGAGGCCAGGGCGCCTGCCTTCAGGCCAAACCCTCTGATGAAGCCGCGGCCCACGTTGCCGTTGCGGCCGTGACGTTCCAACACCGCCAGAGCGAGCACGTCCTGCGCGGCGTCAGGCAATACGCAGCCCCCGTTGACCCGCAGCGTCGCCTCAGCCGACCCCGTCACTATCGCCCCATCGAAGGCTACGATCACACGCGCCTGCGCCTGCTCTGCGGCATCTGGAGCAGCCACGAGGAAGACATCTGGGTCGAGGTTGGGGACGTGGCAGGTGCAGGGCAGCGCCTGTGAATCAGCCTGTACCGGCGCCAGCAACTTGCCATTTTGTACCACCAGCTTGCCCGACTTGACCACCGCGTTGACTTTGAAGCTCGCCAGGTCGCTCACCGCCGCAAGATCGGCCACATAGCCAGGGGCCAGTGCCCCATGGCCTAACAGCCCGAACCGGGCGGCCACATTTGCAGAGACCCCTCGCACGGCATCCAGCGGCGCCACACCCAGGCGCACCGCCTGCGAGAGCAGGTAGTCGAGGTGACCGCGATGCACGAGGTCATGGGCATCAAGGTCATCGGAAACGAGTAGGCAGCGGTCACGCTTGTCGCCCCGCAGCAGCGGCGCCAGCGCCTGCAGGTTGCGCGACGCCGAGCCTTCACGGATCATGAGCCACATCCCCGCCGCAAGCTTCTCAGCGCCCTCTTCAAGCGTCGTTGCCTCGTGGTCCGACTCCGGCCCAGCCGCCACATACGCCTCCAGCGCTGCGCCCGTCAGCCCCGGAGCGTGGCCGTCGATGGGCTTGCCAAGCGCCGCCGCGAGCTTGGCCAGCATCACCGGATCGCGGTTGATGACGCCCGGGCAGTTCATGACCTCGCCCAGGCCCAGCACTTCCGGCCACTTGAGCATCTCGGCGATGTCGGCGACGGTGATTTCAGCGCCGGCAGTCTCAAAAGGCGTGGCGGGGACGCAACTGGGGGCCATGACGCGAACGTCGAGGAGTTCGTGCGGGGTATTGTCGAGGAGGTAGCGCGCGCCGGACAGGCCGCAGACGTTAGCTATCTCATGGGGATCGGCTACCACGCCGACCGTGCCGTGTGGCACCGCCGCCGCGGCGAACTGCCCCGGCAGCAGCATGCTACTCTCCAGATGCAGGTGCCCATCCCAGAAGCCCGGCAGCAGTACCTGCCCGGGAAGGTCGAGTGTGATGGCGCAGGGGTAGTCGCCAAAGCCGAGGATGCGGTCCCCGGCGATGGCGAGGGGGGCATCGATGAGTTCGCCTGTCTCGACGTCAAGCGTCTGTGCACCGGTAATGAGCAGGTCAGCCGTTTCCACCAGGCGCCTCCGTTACCACGCCTCCGAGGGGTACAGCATGCGCTTGCAGTTCTGGCACTTCACGACGATCTTGCCCAGCTTCATCGCTTGCAGCGCTGACTGCGGCAGCACTGTTTTGCAGGTCTTGCAGAGGTTGCCATCCACGCCCGATACGGCTATCCCCTCGTGCTTGGCGCGCAGGGCGTCGTATTCCTTGAGCAAGGCCGCGTCTATCTGGGGCACCAATTCCTGCCGCTTGGCCAGTAGCTCCCGCATCTCCCCCTCGAGCTTGGCCCGCGCCTCGGCATAGTCGGCCATGGTCTTGTCGTGGAGGCTCTGGGCCGCGCCTGCCAGACGCTCCTGTCTGGCCACTTCCTGCCGTGCCGCCTCGATCTGCTCCATGAGCTCCAGCAGTTCATCCTCAAGCCGGGAGGCCTTGCGCTTGAGTTCCTCGATCTTGCGCTCGAGCGCGCCGAGTTCCTTGGCGTCGCCCACAGTCCCGCCGTAGGCCTTGGCGGATTTGGACTTCCGCTCTTCATCCGCGCTCTTGAGCTCCAACTCCTTGGCGCGATTGGTGGCTTCGAGGCCCTTGAGCTTCTGCTGGGCGGCTTCGAGCGCTGCCTGCAGCGTTGCCAGTTGCTTGCCAGACTTGGTCCCGTCGTCCAGCCCCGCAATCCATGCCTTGTGCTGCATCAGACTGCTGTCGATCTGCTGCAGGTCATACAGGCGCGCCAGTTGTTCCTTCATTCCGTGGCCTCCTACTGCCTGCCGGAGACAACCGTCTCCAGCGGCTTCTCTTCGGCAATGCAAATTCTAAGTCCGGGAAGCATCTGCTCCAACTGCTGCTTTAGTACCGCCAGCACGGGGCGTTCGGTCGCGAGATGGCCGGCGGCGATGACCGCCAGCCCTCTGCCGCGTGCCTCCAGCGCCTCATGGTGCTTGAGTTCGCCCGTCAGCAGCACCTCGGCGCTTGCCTCGGCAACGGTCCCCGCCATGTCCCCACCCGCCCCGGGGACCACGGCTATGCGACGGACCATCCTGCCCAAATCGCCAATGACACGCACGTCTGCCCCGAGGCGTGTCGCTACGTCCTGCGCGAAGCTCCCCAGGGCGACAGGCTCTGGCAGATAGCCGCGCCGCCACAAGGCTGCTGGCGCTGCCGGCTCATCTTCGGGTGCCCCCGGCGCGTCCTGCAGCCCAACAGCCCTCGCCAGCGCCAGCGGTGTGCCGACTGTCGTGGCCTTGTCGAGATTGGTGTGTGCTACATATAAGGCCATATGGGCCCTGATCAGTTCCACGGCTGCGTCGAGGGGCGGATTCCCGGAGGCCAGGGTGGTCAGCGGCCGGAAGATCAGCGGGTGGTGGGCGAGCACCGCGCTACAGCCGGCAACCTGCGCCTGAGCCACGACCTCGGAGGTCGCATCAACCGCCAGCGTTACACCGGTTACCGGGTCGGCAGGAGCCCCAACCTGCAGGCCTACATTGTCCCAGTCCTCGGCCAGCGACGGGGGCGCGAGTTCTTCCACGGCATGTACCAGGTCCGCGACTATCGTCATGAGTAGTACCGCCTGCCACAGATTAGCACTCACGCATCGAGAGTGCTAAATCGGGTATTGACTTTCAGTATTGAGGGAGTATAATTTCCTGCAGTTGTTGCCAGGAGGGCTGTTTCTATGCCAATCTATGAATATGAATGCCAGAAGTGCAAGAGCGTCTTTGAGGTTCAGCAGTCCTTCTCGGACGAGCCACTGACGAAGTGCACAAGTTGCGGCGGCAAGGTCCGCAAGCTCTTCTCCCCGCCCGCCATCATCTTCAAGGGCTCGGGGTTCCACTGCAACGACTACAAGAGCAGCGGCGGCCCGAGGAAGTCCTGTCCCGCGGCCTCCGCCGACTCCAGCAGCAGCGAGACCAAGTGCGACAAGGCTGATGAATGCAAGGGCAAGTGCGCCGCCAGCTAGGCCTGCGCCAGCCTTTGTTTGAATAGCGCCTCCCCCTGTGGGAGGCGCTTTGCTTTGCGGTGGAGGCCGACTATTCGTCGACCTCGAGAATCACCTTCAAGGCCCCTGTCTTCACTTTGTCTCTCGCCACCTCAAAGGCCTTTGCGGCTTGTTCCAGGGGGAAGCGATGCGTTATCATCGGGCCCACACGCACCCGGCCATCGGCGAGCAGACGCAGCGCAATCTCGAAATCCTCGTAGCGATGGTTGCTGCAGGTCATCAAACGGCGCTCGCCTGCCAGCGTTGCCGGCCCCAAAGTCAGCCCCTCCGCAGCCCCGGCCATGAGGACCATCGTTCCGCCCCGCCGCAGTTTCCCCAGCCCCATTTGCTGAGCGCCCAGGTCGCCGGTGGTATCGAAGACCACCCCGAAGCCCTCACCGGTCAGAGCCTCTGCCCCACCCTCCCGCAGATTAGCCGTCCTGCCCAGCCCCAGTTCGCGGGCGCACGCCAGTGGCGTCTCATATACATCCGCCACCACCGCCTCGCCCGCCCCCAGGGCTTTCGTTGCCTGCGCGATGAGCAGGCCGATGGGCCCACCCCCCAACAGCAGCACCGCATCGCCGGGAAAGCCCCCTGCCACGCGCGCTGCATGCACTGCTACGGCCAGGCCGTCGAGGAAAGTGGCCTCGTCGACCGACACCCCCGGCGGCAGTTCATAGACATGCTCCGACCACACTGGACAGTACTCCGCCATGCCTCCGGGGTTCTGGCCCTCCCAGCCCGCCCCGTGCCCGAGGTGGGCGGTGTGGGCGCAGAGCTGCATCTCACCCCTGCGACACTCTGCACAGCGGCCACAGGACTTGAAAGCGAGACAACCTACGGCTGTGTCGCCACGGTATCCACCGATCTCGTGCCCCAGTACCATACCCGGCGGATTCGGCTTCTCATAGCCAAGGGTGTGCTTGGCCCAGGGGTTCTCACCAGCGAAGTAGCGAAGATCGCTCCCGCAGATTCCGCAGGCGGCGATGCGCACCAGTTCCTGCCCCGGCAGAAGCTCCGGGACTGGCACATCTTCGACAGTAAGCTGCTCGGGACCTTGCAGGACGACCGCCCGCATGGTGGAGGGCATAGACGAGACACCTGTGGGAAAGAATGGGGAGAGGTTTCGACGCGAGGGAGGGTTGCGCCTGCAGGGCCAGCCTAGTCCGTGCGGATGAATTCGGCGCGGATGCCTGGCTGTGGCGCGGTCAGGTCCATGAGACGCACATCATCCAGGTGCATTGCCGTCGGTTCCACCGTGGCCGCGGGCCGTATGGGGTCAACCGCAGAGGCGGGCATGGAGATGCGCTGGACGGCCGGGCGCACACGGGCGTCAGGCAACACCGCGACCACCGAGCTGGCGGGTGAGCCCTTGGACACTGCCGTGGCCATCACCGGACTACGCCCCCGCCGGACGGCTATCAGCGACCGCGTCACCGTTCTCACTCGCGGCACTGTGGCCACATGGACGGGCCGTTGCCGCAGCTCGCGGGCCACGACACGCGCCACAGGTGTCACCCTCGGGTGTATCGTCCGCTCCAGGGGCCGTGCCGGCAGGTCGGAATGGCGCGCGGCGCGCTCGGTGGGAGCCTCTGCCACGACGACAGCCGCTGGTTCGTCGCTGGAACCGGCCGCGCCGACACGCAGAATGGCGACCAGGCAGATGATAGCCCCACAGAGGAGGCTTGCACACGTGGCCATGAAGGCGGGAGAGCCTAACGCGCGTTCATGCAAGGGCCGCGGGCGGTACTGCAGACGCAGTTGGACAGCGTTCTTGATTTCGGAAGCAAGGGTTGGGGGGGGTGAGGGGGTATTGACCTCGCCGAGGACCATTTTGGCCAGCCTTGCCGCCTCCACTGCCTGATGGCAGTGGGCGCAGGTCTTCAGATGCGCGACGACTTCGCGGCGTCGCTCCTCGTCGAGCGTCCCCGCCACATGGTCCTCAGTTAGTCTCTGTACATCCTCGCAAGGCAGCATCGTTGACGCGCTCTTTGCGTTACTTGATCGGTGGGCTCAGGGCCCTGCCGTGGCTATGACTCTAGTTCGAGGCCGGCTTCTCAACATAGCGGCGGAGTCTGCGACCGAAGGCCTGCCGTGCCCGGGCCAGTCGGGATTTCAGCGTACCCAGCGGGCATCCGATGATCCGCGCCGCCTCTTCATATTCAACGCCCTCGAGGTCTATGAGAGCGATAACAGCCCGATGGTGCGGGGACAGGGTCTGTATTACGGCCTGCACGAGCTGCTGGAGTTCCCGCCGCTCGGCCACATCGTGGGGCATCCGTGAAAAGTCCGGAATGCTCCGCTCCATGAGCCCGCTGTTGGTCTCCACCATCTCGTCGAGGGAGGGGCCCTCGATCTGGTAACGCCGCTTGCGCCGTCTTAGTTCGTTGATGCAGGCGTTCACCGCGATGCGGTAGAGCCACGTGCGGTAGCTCGACTCACCCTGGAACTGAAACTTCCGCAGCGCCGTGAGCGCCCGCAGGAAGATGTCCTGGGTCAGGTCCTCGGCCTCGCCCGGCCCGCACATGCGGTAGACGATACCGAATACTTTCGAGTGGTACTTATCAACGAGCGCGGAGAAAGCGAGCGCGTCGCCTTCCTGGGCCGCTTTGACCAGATATACATCATCCTGGGCGGCGGCGGCGGGCTGAAGGGACCGGGAATAAGCTCCGGCTCTGGCATAGGCCGACGGGACCATGGTTGCCACCTTTGTGAGGAACGTCTCCGGCTTTCAACGACGGAGGCGGGTGCAGCCTCGCGGTCACCGCGAGTGCTCCCGGAAGCCACTGCGTCCTATTGGCCTAGATGCCACATATGGCGCAGTTCTTCCCCAAGCATGTCCCGAGCAGACCTATGAAGCTCGCGGAACGGGTGGAGATGGAGAGTCGCTCGATCAGACCCTGGTTACCAGCAGGTCCCGCGTCACGATCACAGCGTAAAGCTCTGCTGCAATCAGTTCCTGACCCGCTGCTGTGGGGTGCACTCCATCCCGCGAACTGATGTATCTGCTCAGAACCGACAAATCTCGATAGTCAAATGTTTCCCCGCGGAACTCAGCTTTAACCGCTTCTTGAACAAAAGCCGCGTAAATATCGCAAAGAGGAGCTTCAAGCTCGCGTGCGACCTGCCGTATGATCTCGGCGTAGATGGCGTTCAGGCCGTTGCAGTCGCCCCACTGCTTGTAGTAGTCGGTGCCCTGCGAGTAGACGTGATAGGCGCCGATGATAGGAGTTGGCGTCATGAAGATGACCGCCGCACCACGCTCTGCTATCAGCCGGTGCATCTCACGCAGGTTTTCGGCGAACTGCTCCTCCGAGAGGCGCTTGGCAGGCTCATAGCGGATGTCATTGAGACCGAACTCGATGAGCACGAGGTCAGGGCTGTGATCCAGCACATCCCGCTGGATCCGCGCCAGGCCCTCAGCGGTGTTCTCTCCGCCCACTCCGGCATTACTGGCGCAAAACTGCACCTGCGGGCCGTAGAGGGCATTCAGGCGACGCTCCAGGATTGCGGCGAACGTATCAGCCGGCGCCACATGCGGCACGCCCTGAGTCACCGAATCCCCAAAACACACAATACGCTTGTTCTTGTAGATGCTACAGGTCCGTGCAGTCATGGTACTCTCCCCATGTTCATCCTATTCGCCATGAAGGCACAACAGTCCTGCACACCGACAAGCTGTAGTTGTTCAAGCTGGTTGGAGTATGACGGGAATGAAGGAGAACATGTTCCATAATACTTCACATCATGTCCATATGGCCGCCGCAAGCGCCCCCTATGATCCCCGATGGCATCACTGCCGCGCCTTCCACCGCAAGATGCCCTGCACGCACTCGTCTGGAATGTCCAGAGCGCCGACTTCGATGGGGTAGCTCCCCGTGGGCCCGTGCGAGTCAGTGCCGCCTGTGACCAACACGTTGAGCTTTTGAGCCATTCTCAGGTAACGCTTGGTGTCGGCAGGGGTGTGGGCCGTGTGATAGGCTTCGAGGCCGCCAATGCCTTGCAGGACGAGTTGCGGGATGACGCCGTCTTCCTTTGCCAGGGCGGGATGTGACAGCACTGGCAGGCCGCTGGCGGTGCGAATCATCCGAATCGCTTCTACGGGCTCAAGGCGGTAGCGGTCCACATAGGCAGGCCTGCCGCGCCGGAGGTAGAGATCGAAAGCGGCTACCGGGTTTCGCACGATCCCCAGGCGAACCAGAGTATTGGCCACATGGGGACGCCCCAGTGCTGCCTCCTCAGGCTTCCCCTCAGTCCTCTCGCCATGCCAGGTTTCCATGACGTCGTCGAACGTCACTTGCAGGCCCGCCGCCTGCAGGCGCGCTACGGTCGTGTGAATGCGCTGTACCCGCTGCTGCCGGATATGCTCGAGCATTTGCAGGAGCGGCTCGTTAGTGAGGTCTATGAGGTAGCCGATAATGTGGATTTCGGAGTGACCGATGTGGGTGCTGATCTCGACGGCGGGAAGGTAGGTGATCCGCCCGGCAGCGGCCGCAATGGCGGCAGCCTGCCCGCCCACGGTGTCATGGTCGGCAATGCTTACCGCCGTCAGCCCCTTGCTGACGGCGGTTTCGATGATCTCTTCTGGCGTCTGCGAGCCATCCGAGGCCGTGGAATGTATGTGCAGATCTATGGACATTACTTGAGCCGGTATGCTTTGACATCATCAAACCACGCCACATCCTGATCGCTGGCCTGTCCGCCAACGCCAAGCAGGATGATGAGCCGTCCGACACCCTCGGGCACCTCGGCCACGCCTGTTAGCTCCTGCCAGTCACTGGCTTTGCCGGAGCCGTAGACCAGCTTGTCGAGTTGGTCATGGATCCACTTGCCCTCCGGCGTCTGCCAGCGGATGCGGATGGAGGCACTGCCCTGTCCCTGCAGCTTGTACCTGGCCTGCACCGCGTAGACCTGACCGGGCTCCACGGGCATGATGGTCTGGATGAAGCAGCCACCCGCGACACCGCTGGCCCGGGCTGAGCCGCCGCCGGTCTCGCGATCCCAGGTGAAGGTGCCCTTGGTGGGGTCTTCCAGCCAGGTGTTCCAGCCGGCGGGAGCGCCGCCGGTCTTCCAGTCGAGCATCACATCGGGCGTCGGTCCTACGGCCTTGTCGGAGGAGAAGTCACCGTTGCGGGTAAGGTTCGTTGCGGTGCCGGCCGCGACCATCTCGGCAAGCTTGCGCCGGCCGTAGTCCGCCGGGTCAACTGCCATGCGCAGGGCATCGGTTGCACCGGGCAGGGTCTCGTCCCACATCGTCTTAAGGCTGGGATGGGGGTAGGTCCACCACTTCGACTTCTCGCCATAGACCCACACATACTCATCAGCGGCCCACAGGGCATCGGCGACGTTCTGGCGCAGGCGATCCACGCGGGCGCCACCCTTGCCGTCAATGAACCAGGGGCTGCCGACCGGGTTGGCGTAGGCGTCAACGTAGATGCCGAAGCTGGACTGCACCTGCGCTCGGTACTTGGCACGGTTCTCGGGAGCCACCAGAGACTGGGCGTCCACCTTCATCTGCACCGCCGCGTGGAGGAATTGCTGGGTGCTGTTGAATAGATAGGCATTCTCACAGCCGTCGATGAACTTGACCGTCGGCGGTGTGACGTCTAGCCAGCCGTCAATGAACGACGGATAGAGACCGTAGCCGGAAGATAGCAGCGCGACGGCCGGGTCTGGATTGCCGGTCGCGATGGCGTTGACGCTGTTCATGAAGTAGGTGTAGAAGGTGATGTCCGGATACTCAGCCGCGACCGCCTGCATGACCTCCTGGCCGCGCTGGCGGGCTTTCGCGACGTATTCAGCAAAGGTGTGCTGATCCTTCTGGGCTTGCAGGGCGTACTTGAACTGTCCGTAGGGCTTGGTGTACGGCTCGGGATCGAAGAGGATACCGGTCAGCTTGCCCTGCTTGGCGACACGGGCGGTGATGCGCCAATGTTCCACTACGTTCTTCCAGCCCTCATCATCGAACCAATCCACATTCCCGGGGTTGGCGCCGATGATCACGAAATTGTCGGTGAAGCGCTTGAAGGGTGTGGCCTGCAGGTCATCTATACAGTTTTGGAACCAGCCAGCCTCCCACGGTGTGGAACTGAAAACCCCCCGCAGGGAAGTCTTGGTGCCATCTGCCTTGACGCCCGTGCAACTGACGACGACGCCGTCGAATGGCGTCTGCTCCATGTCCGCGACGTTCTTGCGGAGCGTGGCGGTGTCGGGCTGATCCCATCCGGTCTCAATCAGCTTCTTGCGGATTGGGGCCGCCTGAGCGGTGAGTGAGCCTACGACGCAAACGACCAGGAGCGCAATGACAAGCGGGTACGGTTTCATGCCAGGACCTCTCTGAAAGTGGTCCTAGCAGTGTAGCTAGTTCAGTCGCAGAGGGCAAGGGCGGCAGGTGACTAACCGCGTTTCGCTGAAAGTCCCCGTTCTGATCCCACTCGGAGGCTTCACATGCGCTGGATCTCTACCCTGATTCTTATTACCGTGGCGGTTGCAGGAAATGCGCAGACCGACTTGACTGCCTTCGAGTGGGGCGCGATGCCTACTGCCTCGATCGCGGTCAACCACATGGGCTACAGGCCCTTCTTCACCACCGACGGGAAGCCGGATACGGGATGGGTGGCGCCGACGGAGGCGCTACCGGGCACGAGTATTGCGGTTTCGCCGATGCCGATCTGGTACCGGCTCGAGTGGAGATTCCCGGTAGTCGTGAGTGAGATGCAACTGCGGCAGTTTGCACCTGGGGCCTATCCGCTGGTGAAAAGCATTGGGAAGTATGCCCTGCAGGCCGATCAGGACGGCAAGTGGGTGGATCTGGTCAGCGGCGACGCGAGTGCGGTGGCGCCTGACCAGGCGATTGAACTGAAGCTGCCGCAGGCGGTGCGGACGACGGCTCTGCGGCTGGTGATCAACAGCGCTGTAGGGCAGATGGTGGGCCTTAGCGAAGTCAAGGTCTTTGGGGACAAGCCAGTTCTGCCGCTATCGTATGCTCCGGCGTGGCAGGGGCGGTGGATCTGGGGCGAGCCGTCGCTGGCGCTGGCGCACCGGGAGCCGATCAGGCGGTACCTGCGGCGCAGTTTTGAGCTGGCGGACCCGGCGCAGGCTAAGGAGGCGTGGCTGGTCGCCAGCTTCTACGACCGGGGCATCATGTACCTGAACGGCGTTGAGATGCTGCGGGATGGCAGCTACAACGGCGGGATCATGCGGCAAGCGCTCGTGAAGAAGCTACCGTTGGAGCGGTTAGTCAAAGGCGAGAACGTGCTGGCGGCGCAGGTGGAGGACATATATGAGGTGGGCAGCCAGGGACTGCTGGCAGAGTTGGTGCTGATCGGGCAGGATGGCAGCCGCACAGTGATCCCGACCGATGACAAGTGGATTGGGCAAGAGGACTCGGGGCCGGTGCCGGACTGGCGCAAGCCGGGGTACAAAGACGCTCGGTATGTGCCCGCGAGGGTGGGGCCGTCGCCGAATACGCCGTGGCATTGGCTGTGGCGGACGCCGTATCCATATGTGGCCCCACAAGAGACAATGCAGGTTAGCGGGCTGAAACTCACGCCACAGCCGCTGCAACCGGGGGCGAAGGCGTCGGCGGAGATCACGTTTGACGTGCTTGCCAAGCCTAAGGCGGACTATGCGGTGATACTGCGGCTGGGCCAGGACACGCAGGCGCGCGGGCATGACTACGAGTTGTGGGGGGCAGTGGCCGACCCGGAGACAGTGAAGACGAGTTCGTGGGAGCCGGGGCGGCATGTGGTGAAGCTCGAAGTGGACGTACCGAAAGAGGCCCCGTCCCCAACGCCCGCGCAGTTGCTGGTATCGCGGCCAGAGGGGGCGGTGGGGCTGACCAGCACCCTTGAGGGGATGAAGGAGAGCCCCTGGGGGCTGCAGCTGACGCTGCCGGTGACGAGGACGGTCGCGGCGGGGTACGAGCCCCCGCCCTACAGCAGAGACTTCCCGGACACCAAGATCAGGATGGTGAACGGCAATCCGGCTCTGACTATTGGCGGGAAGGTGGAGGCGCCGGTACTTTGGGCGGCGTCGTATGGGAACTACCGTCGCTATTCGCAGTATGTTTCAAGCGGCGTGAAGATGTTTCGAGCCATGATCGAGGGCCACGCAGTACCTGCACCGGGCGAGCAGGAACAGACCGACAAGTGGTGGTTTGGTGAGGTGGACCGCATGGTCTACGCGGCGCTGGCTGAGGACCCCGAGATCAAGCTGCTCCCCGCCGTCTGGATGGACCCCAACCCGGAGTGGCTCTTTGAAAACAGCTCCGAACAGTTTGTAAGCGGGCGCGGGCAGGTGCTGATCCCGATCATCTTCTCGCAACCGGACAAGAGCCAGGCGCGGCCGACCTTCATGTCGCAGGCATGGCGCAAGGCAGGGGCCGAGGGGCTGACCCGGCTGGTCAAGCATATGCGCAGCCAGCCCTACGCACCGCACATCATGGGGCTCATCTTCTTCGCGGGACGGGCGGGGGAGAACTACTATGGTGGCAATGAGCTCAACATCTTCATGAATGACAAGGGGCAGTATGATGCGAGGCCCCGCGATCAATGGGACGTGGGGGATTTCTCGACTGCGGCGCGGCGGACGTTCCGCGACTTTCTGATGCGCAAGTACAAGACCGACGCGGCGCTGCAGGCCGCGTGGCAGAATCCGAGCATCCATTTCGACGATGTCCTCGAGCCAGCGCGGTTTGTGCGGGACGACGTGGTGAACATCCTGACCTGGGCCAACAAGCCCCCTGGGGCAGGGACGCTGCGGGACCCGCTGGAGCCGGGCGTGGGGACGCTGCCGATGGACTACTACCAATGCTTCAGCGAGGCGATGATCGACTCGTTCAGCGAGTGGGGCAGGGCGGTCAAGGAGGCTTCGGACAACAAGCTGGTGACCGGGTGCTACTACGGGTACACGCTGGCGCAACTCTTCACGGCAGTACCGGGCTTTGGCGGGCACACCGCCGTGGACCGGGCGGCGCGGACGCCCTATGTGGATATCTTTGTGAGCCCTGCGGAGTATGACAATGACCGGCGCGCGGGCGGGCACCTGTGGGGGCACAACATCATCGATAGCCTGCGGCTGCACAACAAGCTGTGGATCTATGAGGCCGACACGCGGACTTACCTCTCGGACATCGTGCCCAAGCAGTACAGCCTGCAAGAGACGCTGGAGGTGCTCAAACGCGACGCGGCGGCCTCGATCGTCAGAGGGTCAGGATGGTGGTGGCTTGAGTTTGCGTCCATGCAGCGGGGGGCCGCAGCGCGGGAGTGGTTCGATGATCCGGGCATTCTGAAGCTCGCGGGGCAGATCAAGCGGCTGTACGACTTCTCCCTGACGCTGCCCGATCAGGGCCCCTCGGCCGAGATCGCGATCTTCTACCATGGCGAGACCCATACCGGGCAGGATATCTCAACACCCACGCTGGCGCTGAACATCGCCATCGGGCGAATGACGCTCGTGGATAACGTGCAGCGCATCGGCGCGCCGTATGACCTGTACAACCTGGCGGACCTGCCGGACCTGGCGAAGAGCGGAAAGCTTAGCCAGTACAAGCTGTGCCTGTTCCTGAATCCTTTCTACTTGCAGCCCGAGGAAGTGAAGTGGTTGGAACTTGCCAAGGGCGGCGGTCGGACGGTGGTGTGGCTGTACGCGCCAGGGCTCGCGCAGAATGGCAAGCATCTGGCGGCAGAGAATGTCGAGCAGGTGATTGGCATGAAGGGGCTGAAGTTGCTCGCCGAGCCGACGCTGCCGACGATGCGCTTCACTGAGGCGGCGGGCGCGGTCACGACGGGGTTGCCTGCGGGGTATGAACTGGCGCCGAGGGCGTTTCTGCCGGGGCAGATGTGGGAGCGCTGGGGAAGCGAACTGAACCCTCTCCCCTATCTCGACCCGACGGCGGTGGACAAGGACACGCGGATCGTGGGGCAGTGGGTGATTGGCGGACAGGCGCGGGCGGATCGCGGGGCTTTCGCAATCAGGAAGCTGGCGAACTGGACCTCGGTCTACTCCGCAGTGCCGTACCTGAGCAGTGACGTGATGCGGAACCTCGCCAGGATAGCCGGGGTGCATGTCTACCGCGACAGCAACGACATCCTGTATGCAGACAAGCATTTTGTGGTGGTACATACTGGCGAGAAGGCGGCGACGGACGTGATGCGGCTGCCGCGCAAGACGGCGGTGACGGAGGCCTTCAGCGGCAAGGTGCTTACGACGGGCGCGACGGAGATCAAGCTGGACGTACCCCCATACACGACGGCGATGTACTATCTCGGGCAGGCAGCGGACCTGCCGAAGCAATAAGCGCAGACGAACCCGGAGGAAACCATGGCTAAGTGGACTCTGCTGGCGATCATGCTGATGACGTGTGGCTGCTGCTTTGCGCAGGGCGAAGTGAAGGGCGGCGAGTGGAGCCTGGAGATTGGGAAGGCCTATCCTGGAGCGTTGCGGTACGGTGGCGAGGTGCTGTTCAAGGCAAGCTCACTGAGCAGCTTTGTGCCTGATTACTCCCGCACCCGCTTTACCATGGGCGAGGCCAAGGTGGAGGTGGCGGAGGGGAAGGCGATTTGGAGGAAGGCGATGGAGGGGCAGGAGGCGACGATAACGGCGGAGGTTGCGCCTGAGAAGGTGCGCCTGGGGCTTGATACCACAATCACCGCGGCAGGGCCGACGGAGTGGGCGGTGGATATCGTGCCGGAGGCGGTACGAGCGACCGAGGGGCATGTATCCGCGCAGGACGATGGCAGGACCAAAGTGCTGGACCTCGTGACCGGCTTTGACGCACTGAACGGGGTGCAGGAGTTGCGGTTCGAGCAGCCGACGCGTAGCGTGGTTGTCAGGTGCAGTTCGGCGAGCCTGCAAGACCGTCGGGCGCGCGGCCAGGGGCTGTTCCTGGTGATGAGCATCGGCTCAGACGGGACCAAGGCGGTCACGGAGCAGCGATTTGTCGAGATTGAGGTCATTCCTGCGAAGCCGGAGGATATCCCGGCCCGCAAGGCTTTCCTGGCGCAGAGCGAGGTCGTGCGGCGGGACGTGCCGGTGCCCAACGGAGGGTTCGAGGAGGGCCTGAAGGCTTGGTCCGACAACCCGCGAGCCGCGGTGGATAAGGAGATCAAGCATGATGGCACCCAGTCAGCACGAGTGACGATCCCTGTGGACCAGACGGACCGAACCGGAATCTACCTGACCCAGCAGGTGCCGATCATCGAGGGGCTTAGCTACCAGCTTGAGGGATGGGTAAAGACGCAGGGAGTGAAGGCTGCGCAGCTGGGCGGGATGAGCGCTACCGGGGCGGACTTCATCATTGAGTTCGCCGACAAGCAGGGCAACTGGATGGCGTCGGGCGACTACGCAGGGGGCACGTTTGGCGACAAGGATTGGAGGAGGGTCGTCGGCAAATCAGTGCAGGCGCCAATCGGGGCCGGGTACGCCGTCATCTTCCTGTCCATGCGGGCGACGGGCACGGCGTGGTTTGACGACATCAAGCTGACGGAGAGCAAGCACCATGTGGTGCTGCAGTCGCCCGGTAACGAGCAAAAGGTGGCGGACAACAGCCCCGCCTTCGCCTGGCAGTTCACGTTCCACAATCCGGCGACGCTGGAGTTGTCGCAGGACCAGACTTTCCCCGCGCAGGGGACGGTCAAGGTCGAGAAGCTGGAGGGGTCCCCCTACTCGCTGAACCGCACGATTGCCCCCGGCAAGTGGTATTGGCGGGTGTCCGTACCGGAGCGCCAGGCGGTGTCGCAGGCGTGGAGTTTCGAACAGACCGCCCCGCTGACGCAGGACTGCACGGAGCCGACTATCGAGCGCGACTATGCGTACCTGAAGAGTGCGCGGCAGAAGGCTACTGTGCGATTCGCTGATAATGTGGGAGTGAAGGACGTCACGGTGCTGCTGGACGGGCAGAACGCGACGAAGCAGGCGGCAATTGGCAAGGACAAGCTGGAGATTGTCCCGGCGGGTGGATGGAAGGTCGGCCTGAACAAGCTGAACGTGACGGTGAAGGACGCGGCCGGGAACGCGGCGACGCGCCAGATCTACATCACACACGCGCTGAACCTGCCGCTCAAGGAGTGGCTGCCAAACGGTGGAATGCGGATCAATGGCAAGCTGAAGTTCCCGCTGGGGATGTATGGGGTGAGGACCCAGGACCTGCCGGAAATGGCGGCGGCGGGGTATGACTTCGTGCACAACTACACCTGGGACGGCAATGGTACGAATGAGACGGCTATTGAGTACATGGACGCGTGCCAGAAGCTGGGGATGCAGGCGTTCATCGGGTTTGACCGGTCGCGTTTGCAGGCGATGGATGAGGAGTTCGTGGCCGAGCGGGTGGGGGCGCTGATGGGACATCCGGGGCTGCTGGCATGGTACCTGTTCGATGAGCCGGACCTGCCGCACCAGTACGTGTCGCCGGACCAGTTGCGCGCTCTGTACCGCCTGATCAAGACCCTCGATCCTTCGCATCCGGTCATCGTGACGGTGGCGCAGACTAACCTGATGCCCCTGTACAACGGCAGCTATGACGTGTACTGGAGCATGGACTACCAGACGCCGAAGGCGAATGTGAAGAACTTCGAGGGCCACCGCGCCGCGCTGGCGCCGGGCGTGCCGATCATGTCCATTGTGCATTCGTATGATGGCAACCAATCCAAGACGAAGCGCGGCGGGGCGCCGCCGGACCTGGTGAACTACCAGCCGGATGCCAAGATGATGCGGGCTTGCGCTTTCATGGCGATAGCCCACAACAGCAGCGGACTGGCCTGGTGGTGGTGGGGGCAGGGCAGCGATGCCTTTGTGACGGTGGCGGATGTCCCGGCGGCGTGGGCAGGGCTGAAGGCAACGCTGAAGCAGATCAAGGTGCTGGAACCGGTGCTGACCGCGCAAGTGACGCCGCGGATGTGGGTGGAGAAGACAGGCGAGGACCGCGAAGTGCACCTGTGGGAGAAGACAGTGGGCGGGCGGACGGTCATCATTGCAGTGAACCGCGATCCCGAGGCGTGTGAGGTCGCGATTGCGTCGCCAACGCTGGCGAAGGCAAAGAGCGTACGCGAGATGTTCGAGGGCCGCGACGTGGCGACGAAGGACGGGAAGATCATCGAGAAGCTGGAGGGGCTGGGCGTCCGGGTCTATGAGGTGAAGTGACCGCCATGACGGGCAAAGAGCGCTTCCTGATGACAATGCGGTTCGAGGAGCCGGACAGGCCGCCGCACTTCGAGACGATGTTTGAGCTCGAGCACGAGGCCTTCGGGCTGCGCTTTCCTGACCGCGATAGCTGGGCCGGCATGACCGCGGCTGAGAAGGACGCGGCCATCGGCGTCTGCATGGGCATCTACGAGCGGATCGTGGAGCGGTTTGCATGGGACGCGCTGGCAGTCTATTGGCCGTGGAGCGACGCGGACGGCGTGGCGGCGGCGAAGCGAACCTTCGGGGATGAAATCGCCGTCGGGAGCATCGTTGGCGGGAGTGTGTGGTCCATCGACTCCATCAGTGACTGGATGCAGTTCGCGACGGACTTGATGGAGCGGCCTGAACTACTGCACGAGGAGGCCGAGCGGCGGACGCAACAGGCTCTCGGGCAGATTGACGGCCTCGTGGGTGCGGGGGCGGACTTTGTGCTCATCGTCAACGATGTCGCCTTCAACGCCGGGCCGTTCATCTCGCCGCCGCAGTTCGCGGAGTTCGTGACACCATACTGGCGCCGGCAGGTGGAGCGGATCAAGGCCGGCGGAGCGATTGCGATGGTGCACTCGGATGGCAACCTGATGCCGGTGCTGGACGAGATGATCAGTCTGGGAGCCCACGCGCTGCACTCTATTGACCCGATGGCGGGCATGGACATAGCCGAGGTCAAGCGGCGAACGTACGGCAAGCTGGGGCTGATGGGCAATGTCCAGTGCAACCTGCTGCAGGATGGGCCGCTGGAGGCGATCCGTGAATCGGCGCTGTACTGCCTCACACACGCGTCTCCAGGCGGCGGGTATGTGTTCTCGACTTCCAATACGGTGTTTCCGGGGATGCCACTCGCGCACTATGAGTACATGCTGGAGGTGTTCCGTGAGTTCTGCAGCGGTCAAGCCTGAGACACCAAGAACCCTCGACTTGGCGCACCTGGTGTGGGACAGGGCGATGACGGACTTCGATGCGACCTACAGTGAGGTGGCGCAGGCGGGCTTCCGGGCGATGGTGATGACGCAGCGCCGGGCGCAATTCGACATGCTCGTGCCGGAACAGGCCCGGGAGGCGGGGCGGAGGCTGGAGCGCCTGGGGCTGGTGGTGCGGGGATGTCACGGCGTGGAAACCCAGCCGTGCGATCTCAGCGTGGCCGAGGCAGACGCGCATGCAGCGATGGTGACCGCCCACGCGACGCTGATGGAAAATGTGGCCGAGTTGGGCTGCAGGACGTATGTTGTGCATCTCGGGGCGGCACCACAGGACGGAAACAAAGAAGCAGCGTGGGGGCGCGTGCGGAAGGCGGTCGATGAGTTGGGAACGCGGGCAGAGGCGCTTGGGGTTGCGTTGGCACTGGAGAATGGCATGCAGGGGTATCTGGCGACCAATGATGAGCTTCTGGCGTTTGTGGCCGGGTATGACCACCCGGCAGTGGGGATCTGCTATGACTCGGGACACGCGCACATCATGGAGGGAGCGGCGACGGTCCTGGAGGCTCTCAGCCAGTACGTCGTGACCGTCCACCTGCATGACAATGACGGGACCGCGGATCAGCACCTTGTGCCCGGCCACGGGACAATCGACTGGAGGCCAGTGGCCGAGGCGCTGGCGCGGTGTCCACGGCTGATCCATGCCGAGATAGAGGCCGCGAACTGCACGCAGTGGCCTCCGACGCCGGAGGTGTACTCGCAGACAGAGCTCTATGCGCGATACCTTGAGATCCTTAACTTGCCGGGGACAGGAGTATCGTATCGGTGAGGAAATCGTGGGGACGGCCGGCGGGGTACAAGCCCCCGCCCCACAGAGAGGCACCATGACCTCCAGACAGCGCATGCTCAACGCTTACCGGGGACTGCCGGTTGACAAGGTGCCGGTGGCCCCGGAGTTCTGGTACTACTACCCCGCCAAGCTCCTGGGCGTGGATATGATCGAGTTTGCGCGCGAGGTGCCGTTCCACCTGGCGCTGAAGCGGACATTTGAGGAGTTCCAGTGCGAGGGCTGGGGAGCCGCGTTCCCCGCGATGCCGAACGAATTGGTGGAGGGTAGATCGGAGGAGCGGTGGGTGAGCGAGACGCGGCTGGAGGTGCGCAGTGAGGCGCGGACGCCGGCAGGGACGCTGACGAGTGCTTCGCTACTGGACCGGGAGGAGCCTGGATGGGCGACTGAGCGGCCCCTGAAGGACTTCCAGCGTGACCTCGCGGCCTGGGAGATCATGAGCCTGCCCGACCCGCAGCAGATGCAGGTGGAGGGCATGCTGCAGGCGCGCGAGGAGGTCGGCGAGACGTATCTGCTCGAGGCGTGGCTGGGAGTGCCCTTCTTCGACTTCTACGGCAGCGGGCGTGAGGGGGGTATGGCGCAGGCCATTTTTGATCTCTACGAGCACGAGGCGGAGTTGGAGGGGCTGCGCCAGCGCCACTTGGCGCACATGGTGGAGAAGACGCGGGTGATATGCGAGCGGACGCCCTATGAGAGCCTGGTCATCGGCTGCTCGTGGAGCTGCAACTCCCTGCTCGGCCCGCGGCTGTGGCGGCGGTGGGACAAGCCCGTCATCGCAGCGGTGGCGCAGGAGGCCCACCGGCACGGACGGCTGCTGCATGTGCACTTTCATGGGAAGTGCATGGAGACCGTGGCGGATTTCGCCGAGATCGAGATAGACTGCGTCTGCCCGTTCGAGCGGCCGCCGGGTGGCGATGTGGAGGGCTTGCGGGGGCTGCTGGAGGTCGCGCGGTTGCTCGGCGGCAAGGTGACGATGAATGGCAATATCCACACCGTCGAGACGCTTATTCGGGGCAACGAGCAGGACGTGCGTCGCGAGGTGCGCGAGGTGTGGGAAGCTTTCAGGGGGACAAACCGCGTGATCATCGGGACCGGCGATCAGGTGGGGAGAGAGACGCCGGAAGCGAACCTGCGGGCGATGATTGACGAAGCACGCGGTCTCAGCTAACAAACGAAAATGCGGGAGAGGCTCTGTGGCGCCTCTCCCGCATCTGATTTCGCTTGGAGTTACCGCTGCCTACTTGGGCAGATGGCTCCACTCGAAGTTGCCCGAGGCCTCTTCCTCGCCACGAGCTGCAGACTCCGCCTTGACTTCCTCGTCGTCGGCCAGGCCGGCAAACTTGGTGAAGTCCTCAAGCTCCACTACCTCGGTCTGGCGCCCCCAGGACACGCCCATCTCCGACAGGAGCTTCTTCTCATCCGCGGCCTGATCCATGAGGCTGCGGATGTCGCCAAGCTCGTCCCAGGTGACCTTGGGGATCATCTGGGTCGAGTAGTAGGCGCCGTTAACGGTCAGCGTGGGCTTGACGGACTCGCTGGCGGGAGCGAAGAGCGTCTTGTCGACGCCGCGGATGCAGTTCACGAGGTTGTGGTGCATGGCGTTGCGGTCGCTGGGCATGTCGAAGACGATCTCGTCCTTGCCGTCGATCTTCACGACTGCCTTGTCGGAGTCCCAACTGGCGCGGCCCTTGGTGCCGATGATGTCGAGGGTGGTGCGCAGGTCGGCCTCGGCGCAGGTGGTGGCGTAGAAGTGCAGCGTGGCTTCGCCGAGGTCGGCGCGGATGCAGGCCACGTCTTCACACTCGATGTTGTGTACGCGGTACATCTCAGCCTGCAGGCGCTGCGGGACGGCGCGCTCGGGAGCGGTGGTGCCCATGTGCAGCGCAGAGTTCAGCAGGTGCACGGCCTGGTTCATGAGGGTCCCGTCAAAGCAGGCAAGCCCATCGTAGTAACGCTTGCCGGCCCAGTCGGAGCGCTTGTAGTAGTCCTCGGTGCGCTTCCATTCCATCACGCCAACGATCTCAACGAGTTCGCCCAGATCGCCATTGCAGATCAGGTCCTTGAGGGCGAGAGAGTGCGGAAAACCCGCGTACTGGAAGTCAACTGCCACGAAGAGGTCCTTCTCGGCAGCCGTCTTGACGACCTTAACACCATCGGAGGCGAGGATCGTCAGCGGCTTTTCGACCATGACGTGCAGTCCACGGTCGAGGGCGCCGAGGGTGTACGGAGCATGGTACGGGTGCGGCGTCGCGATCGCGACCGCCTCGACGTCCACGGCATCGAGCATCTCCCAGATGTCGCCGTAGATGGGTACGCCCCATTCCTCAACATTCTTCGCCGCTGCCTGCACCCGCTCGCGATCCAGCCACTTATCTGCCACGGCCACCAGTTCCATGTCTGGCGCCTCGTGCAAAAGACTCAGATGATAGCCACCGATACCGGAAATTCCGACCAAAGCCGTTCTTACGGGCTGCACAGGAGTACCTCCAAAGGTTGTCTACGGCGTAGTATGTGGAAGCTGTGGGCGATTTTCTGACGGTTAGCCGCGCTTGCCAGCCCTTGCCAGGGCCTTATCGTAAACCTGCAGAACGCGCTCAACCACGCTTGGCAGATCGTAGCGACGGGCCCAATCTCGGGAACGCTGGCTCATCTCCGCCAGGCGGTTCTCGGTGTTGAGGGTTTCAAGCGCGGCGCGGGCAAGGCCGGCGCCCTGCTCGGACGTGGGCACCAGCCGGCCATTGCAGCCATCCTCGATCATGTCGTTGGCGCCCGGCGCGTCCATGGCGATGACAGGGGTGCCGGCAGCCATGGCCTCTGCAAACGACAGAGGCTGCACCTCAAACATGCTCGGGGTGACGAAGAGATCAAGCGCCGCGTCATATACCGGCACCTGGTCATGCTCAACACGACCGGCAAAACTAATCCGGTCGCCGTGCTTCATGGTTTTCACGCGCTGTTCGAGTTCAGTGCGCGAGGGTCCGTCACCGACCAGGACCAAACGAGCGCGAGACATCTGAGGCAGGATGATATCTGCGGCATCAAGCAGGGCATGGAGGTTCTTCTCGGGCGCGAGGCGGCCGATGTAGCCCAGTAGCGGGTCGCCTTCGCCACAGCCCAACTGGCGGCGCAACGCGCTACCATCGGCTTCGCGACACGCGGTGAGGTCGGTGGGATTGTACACGACTTCTATCGGCGTCGTGACACCACGGCTGAGCAGTCTCTGTTTGGAGCTTTCCGCCGGTGTCGTGACTATGTGGCACCGGTTGCAGTAGGTGATGACACGGTTCCTGAGAAAGGCGTTGATGACCGCGTCCGGGAGCGGAATCAGCTCTGAGTATATCTCGTACTGCGTGTGGATGGTGGTGACAATCGGGATGTGCTGCCGGCGAGCGAACCACTGGCCCCAGACGCCGACCCACATCGGGTGGTGCGTGTGAATCAGGTCGAATTTCAGCCCGCCCAGCGCCTTGCGCAGGTGGGGGGAAATGGGGACGGCCAGGGGGTAGTCCGCCTTGACCGGGGCGGGAACCGACAGGAAGCGGTGGGTCAACGGCTCATCCTGGCCCAGATCAAACCCACGAGGGGCAGGCGCCAACACATGCACCTCGTGACCAAGGTTGTTCAGGCCTTCGCGCAGGTTGCGAATGGAGATGGCGACGCCGTTGACTGTCGGCCAGTAGGTGTTTGTGAAGATGGCGATGCGCACGGGGAACTCCGCGACGGGGTCGAAAAGTGATCTGGGCATGCTAGACGCATGACAGCGGCAACGGACAACGTCTTAAGGCTTGCGGCCTCTAACCCAGCTTCTCTTTGAGAATGCCCCCCAGACGTGGGGCTGCGAAGAACTCCAGGAGCGCGCTGTCAGCGGCTTCCTGCATCGGCATATAGAGAGGCGACAGTTTGGTGATGAAGGTCTCGCGCTGCTTGTCGTAGTCCGCCTCGGACAGCTTGCGGGCGTCGTTGAAGATCTTCATGATGGCGTCGGCCGGAAGCTTGAGTTCCGGGTCGGCCAGCTCGGCGGCATTGGCCTTGCCTTCTTCAGCGAAGGTGCCTGCGTCCATCTCGCGCACCCACTGCAGCAGTTCCTCGGCCTGGGCGTGGGCCTCATCGGCGCCAGTGATGATGGCAATCTGCTCAGGGGACAAGAGCTTCTTCAGGTCAGGCACGAACTTGGCAGAGGTCTGGGTGACGGCTTCATCCGCCTCATCGAGTTTGGCCTGAGAGGCGCGAATGCGCTCCTCCAGATCGGCCGGAACGGCTTTGTCCTGGACCAGCAGGGCCCGCTTCTCCCGCAGCGCGGGGATCAATTCAGCAAGCGCGGCCTGGCGAGCGGGCTGCAGCTTGTCCTTCTCGGCCTGAACGCGTGCCACGAGGTCGGACAGCGGCTGAAGCTGGTTCTTCTGCAGGTCCAGACGGTTAACCGTATAGAGCAGGTCAATGTCCTGCACGAGACCATCGAAGGCGACCTCGGCCTCGGTCTGACGAGCCTGTACAGCGACCGCGCCGGGGACGGTATCCACGGGCTGACACGAGCCAACCAGACAGACCAGGAGCGAAAGTACGATAGCGGTTGCGAACACTGAAGCGACGCGCCACGTGAACATGGGTGCCTCCAGATGGTGTTGCGAGTACAGATGGACAGCGGTGTAAGAGGGTGACGCCCCTCGGTCCGCTATGGGCTTGGACAGTCCTAGCGGCTGAATGTCTCCACGGCCATCGCCAGGAATTCCTGGTTGTTACGGGTCTTGCGCAGACCCGACATAAGCAGTTCCGTGCCCTCAGCCGTGTCGAGGGCGTGCAGCGCGCGGCGCAGTTGCCACACGGTCTGCATCTCTTCATCGTTAAAGAGCAGTTCCTGGTGCCGGGTGCTGGAGCGCTGGATGTCTATGGCCGGGAAGATGCCGCGGTCAGCAAGCTCGCGGGTGAGCACCAGGTCCATGTTGCCGGTAGCTTTGAACTCCTCAAAGATCATGTCATCCATGCGGCTGCCGGTTTCTACGAGAATGGTGGCCAGGATGGTCAGGCTCCCGCCATTCTCGATGTTCCGCGCGGCGCCAAGGAAGCGCTTGGGGCGGTAGAGAGCGGTGGGGTCGAGCCCACCGGAGAGGGTCCGGCCGCTCGGATCAACGGTCAGGTTGCTGGCGCGAGCCAGACGGGTGATGCTGTCCATCAGCACGACAACATCCTCGCCCTGCTCAACCAGGCGCTTGGCCCGTGCCAGGACGACATCGGCGACCTTCATGTGATTCTCGGGCATCTCGTCGAAGGTCGAGGCGATAACCTCACCATCAACCGACCGGGCGATGTCGGTGACCTCTTCGGGGCGTTCGTCAATCAGCAGGACCATCAGGACTATGTCCTGGTAGTTCTTGGTAAGCGAGTTGGCGATATTCTTGATGATGGTCGTCTTGCCGGCCTTCGGCGGTGCGACGATGAGACCGCGCTGACCGCGACCAACTGGGGTCACGATATCGAGAATGCGTCCGGTCATCCCGCCGGGGCCTTCAGACTCGAGATAGAGCCGCTCGTTGGGGTAGATCGGGGTGAGGTCTTCAAAATGCGGGCGGTTCCGCATTTCCTCGGGGGAGGCGCCGTTGATCGTCTGCACGCGCAGTAGCGACCAGTAGCGCTCCGTGTCCTTGGGGGGGCGGATTGGGCCGCTGATCAGGTCGCCGGTGCGCAGGCCGAAGCGCTTGATCTGGGTATCGGCCACGTAGACATCGCGGAGCGGATCAGGGCTGTACCCGTCTACTCGCAGGTAGCCGCGGCCATCGCCGGTGATCTCCAGGATGCCGTAGCCATACTTGTTGCCGTTTTGCTCACTCTCGTGCGTCAGTATGCGCATGCACAGGTCCTGCTTACGCAACCCCCTGACGCCCTCGAGCTTGAATTCTTCGGCGATGGCGCGCAGTTCGTCCACGGTCTTTCGCTGCAGTTCGGCCAGCTCAAACATCTCTGTTACTCCTGATTATCAGCCAAGTCTTCGGTACCAAAAGGGTTGTCAGGGGGTATTGTCATCGCCTGAAGGCGCATACGCTTCAGGCTTCAGAGCCGCTACATACGGCAAGTGGCGGTACTTTTCGGCGAAATCCAGCCCATAGCCCACCACGAACTCATCCGGGATTTCAAACCCGAGAAAGTCTATGTCAATGTGAGCGCGGCGACGGTCGGGTTTGCTAAGCAGGGCGACGATGCCAAGGGAGGCCGGCGAACGCTCCTGCAGCAGGTCGAGCAGGCACCGCAGCGTGACGCCAGTATCAACGATATCTTCAACGACCAGCACATGCCGGCCGCGAATGTCCTGGGAGAGATCTTTGAGTAAGGTGACGGTGCCACTGGTCTCCGCGCTGCAACCGTAACTGGAAGCGCAGATCAGGTCTATCTCCAGCGGGATATTGAGCTTGCGCATCAGGTCGGCGAGAAAGACTATGGAGCCTTTCAGCACGCCGATGAGCAGCGGGTGCTTGTCGCCGTACTGGGCCGCGATTTCACGCGCCAGCGCTTCGACCCGCTCCGCAATCTCCGCCTCCGTCAGCAGCACAGAGGCAAAGTCTTCCTCCTGCGCAGCCGTCCCTATTCCCATTCGATCGTTCCGGGGGGTTTGGTGGTGATATCGTAAAGGACGCGGTTAACGCCCTTCTGTTCATTCACAATGCGCGTCGCGATCTTCGCCAGCAGGTCATATGAAAAACGGTACCAGTCGGCGGTCATGAAGTCCTGGGTGGTGACGGCGCGGATTACCACAGGCTGAGCGTAGGTGCGGCCATCACCCATGCAGCCGACGGCACAGGTGTCCAGCAGCACCACAAAGTACTGGCTGATCTCACCGGCAATCCCTGCGGCAGCGACTTCCTCGCGCAGGATGGCATCGGCCTCACGGGCGATTGCCAACCGTTCGCGGGTGACCGCTCCCGGTACGCGGACCGCCAGGCCAGGGCCGGGGAAGGGCTGGCGCTGCACGATTTCTTCCGGCAAGCCAAGCTGGGTGCCGATTTTGCGAACCTCGTCCTTGAAGAGACGGCGCAGGGGCTCGACGTTGGTATACTTCATGTCTTCGGGCAGACCGCCGACGTTGTGGTGCGTCTTGATCGTAGCCGTGGCGCCGCCGCCACTTTCAATAACGTCGGGATACAGGGTGCCGTGGGCAATGAAGTCGAACACGCCGAGCTTCGAGCTTTCGGCTTCGAAGACACGGATGAAGGTGTTGCCGATGATGCGGCGCTTCTCCTCGGGATCAGTGACGTCCTCGAGGTTGCCCAAGAAAGTCTCCGAGGCATCAATGAAGACGAAGCGATCACCGAGCATTGCGCCGAAGATCTCGCAGACGCTTTCGGCCTCGCCCTTGCGGAGCAGGCCGTGGTCGATGAACATGCAGGTAAGCTGGTCGGGCACGGCGCGGTTAAGAAGCGCCGCTGCGACTGAGGAGTCCACCCCACCGGAGAGGGCGCACAGGATGCGCTTGTCGCCGACCTGCTCGCGCAGGGACCGGACCGTCTCCTCTATGAATGACCCCGGCTCCCAGTCGCCCTTGCATTCGCAGGCATTGTACAGGAAGTTGCGCAGGATCTGGGTGCCGCAGGGGGTGTGGTTGACTTCCGGGTGGAACTGCACGCCATAGAGGCGCCGCTGTTCGTCGGCCATGGCGGCCACTGGTGCATTGGCGCTGCAGGCAAGAATCGTGAAACCGGGCGGGACCTTGGCGACGCGGTCGCCGTGGCTCATCCAGACCTGTTGTTCGCTTCCCAGTCCCTCGAGCAGACGTCCGCACTCGACGATCTCGAGGTTGGCATGACCATATTCGCGCTCGGTGCCGGGGCAGACTTCCCCGCCGATCTTGTAGGCCATGAGCTGCTGCCCATAGCAGATGCCAAGGACCGGAATACCGGCTTCGAAGAGCTCACGGCCTATGGACGGAGCGCCCTCTTCATAGACGCTGGAGGGCCCGCCGGAGAGGACGATGCCCTTGGGCTTGCGCGCCAGGATCTCCTCTACGGGGGTGCTAAAGGGCAGGATCTCAGAATAGACGTTTTGCTCGCGCACCTTGCGGGCGATAAGCTGGACGTACTGCGCTCCGAAATCGAGCACTACTACGGTCTCGTGCTGGGCTGGTTCACAACTCATTGGGAACACCCTGGAGAGAAATGCCGTGGGCTACCGAGAGGCAACCAACGGTATCTGGCGCGGCCATTAGCCCTGCCATGAGGGGGCAAAGGGAATCATCGTGGGGCTCTGGAAAGCCAATGCGCTTCAGGCGCTGCGCGCCGCTTTGTGCTTGAGAAGTAGACCCGGGGAATCGGGCTGACGAATGACCGGCGGAACGTCACCGGTCAAGGGGTTTAGGAGAGTATAACAACGGCTGGAAAGCTTGTCAACGCGGCGGAATCAGAATCTGACGCTCCACAGTGGCAGGCCCTTGCCTCTGGCTGCTACGGCATTGTGCTCGGCAGCGGCACTAGGGACGAGGTCATCATCCTTATGCCCGATGATTCTGATCTTACCTTCCCCCGCCAGATGCCCAATCCACGTGCCTAGAGCCGCTCCCCCCAGCACCTGTGCCGAAGTGTGCATCTTCAGATCATGGCGAGCCCAGCCAGATACAGCAGCCAGGGAGTAGGCGAGGTACTTGGCGTTATCTTCCCGCTCGCTCAGAGCCGCAGCGACCGTGAACGCCAGAGAAGCGTGGCCGCTAGGGAAGGCGTGCCGCTGTCGCTGATTGTATGGGTGGGGGCGGGGGGATACCGTTACTCTCTTGATCACCTCGGTTGCCACCGAGGTGATGATGATGGCGTCGGTCATCCGGCGCCCGGTCTCGCGCTTCTCACCGTCATCTGACAAGAGTCGAGCGGCGGTAATACCCAGCGCTTCCGGGTAAGTCAACTCGTCGACAATCTTGGCAGGCTGCCTCTCGGCCGGGTCTTCAGCCCAGACGGCCTGAACCAAAGCCACCGCCGCGATGAGAAGGACGGTACCCCACTTCATTCGCCACGCTTCTCCTTGGCCAGCATCCCGGCGATCTTCTCACGGGCTTCATCAATCAGAATCTGTATGTCTTCGGTGCGATAGGTCCGTTGGTCGAAGCTGCGGCTCTCGACGGTCTTCAGGAAGCCCTCGAAGTCGCTGAAGTACGAGCCGTAGATATGGAAGCTGTCCACTACATGGTTGTACTGCCCCACCTTGATCTCCCGTCCCAGACGCTCGGTGAGCCGCTCGGCGACCGTGCGCTGCAGGTCCGTGAAGGCGTACATGTTCATGAAACAGGCTTTGTAGGCGTCATTGCTGCGCATGTGGGCGGCAAGCAGCAGGTGATCGTTGTAGATGCGGAACCACAGCCGCTGTAAGCAGGCGGCATGTTCGCACTGCGGATCGGTCCAGGGCTTCCACAGCACGCACTGGGCGCGCCGGGTGTGCGGAGCCTCGGAGAGCGCGTCCACAACGTAGTCAAGCTGGTTGACGGCGCCTTCGAGACCCGGGACGGTGTAGGCCGCAATGCGCTCGTGATAGGAATACTGCCACTTTCCCTCCTCGGGAGCGATCCAGTGGTCGTGGACGCCGTCCACGACCTCCTGGCGGTAGATCTCGAGGTCATAGAAGCCGCCGGGCATGGCCCGGTGGATGCGCGGCTCGGCGAAGGGATCGGCCACCGCCAGGAATAGCGATACGTCGCGGCTGGGCGGGTCGCCCGGCTTGTCATACTGCGTGGGGATCTGCGTCCCGCAGTTCCAGCACTCCACAACGGCTTTCTCCCAGCCCTCGGGAAGGTTTTCGGCTACGATATGGACAACTGGTAGATCGAGTTGCATTGGTTGGGCTCCTATCGGCAGGGAATGGTGCGGAGCGAACGGGTGTGTGACAGCCTGCTTGCGATGCATTGGCAGTGGTGGACAGAGTTCGATGCCATGTTAGACGACACCTTCATACTGGGAAGAGGTTGCCGATGACATCGGAGATGCTGCGCCGTCAGGAACTGTGGCTCCGCTGCGCGTTCGTGATCATCATGCTGGGCACCGCGTATCTAGTGGTGCAGGGAGCGGACCTCTACGCCCTGCAGGCCTTTGCGGCCGCCCCGGGGCCCGCGGCCGTACCGGCGGGGGTGGGTGCCGAGCCGGTGGCCTATGTACCGGTGGCGAACGATACCCAGACGCAACTGTACGCAGGCGGGGCGCCGCCGGCTGATGCCAGGATCGCCGAAGTCGGCGATGGGGGCGACCTCGGCCATCGCGCCGCCAGAATGCTGGCGAGCAAGCGGCCATACTTGTTTGCCCAGGCCAAGGGCGACGTGGCCTACGTGGCGCTTGGGCCGACGCTGGACTATCTGGGCGGCGAACTGAAGTGGACCGAGGGGGCTCCCCAGGCTACGGTTATTCTCCCTGACGCGTTGATTACCTTCACTCCGGGACAGACGAGTGCGCTTCGGAACTATCGCCAGATCACACTGCCGGCGCCGCCGCTGGCAGAATACGGCCAGATTCGCCTGCCGGTCAAGACGCTGGAGGACCTGTGTGGTCTCAAGGTGGAGCCCGGGGAGCAGGAGAACATCTTCAAGCTCTCGCGCGGCGAGCGGGGGCTGCATGTCATCGTGCGAGAGCGTATGTACAACATGGAGGTCAGCCGCTCGGGGCGCTGGCTGCAGGTTTTCTTTCTTGGCCAACCAATCAAGCGCTACCCGCTATGCGTGGGGCGAGGCAACAACACCCCCGTCGGGAGCTTCCACATCCAGAACAAGGCGGTCTGGCCACCCTGGAACGCCTATTGGGGCGAATACATGCCCGGCGGCAGCGCCCGCAACCCCCTCGGTGCCCGCTGGCTCGGTACCAGCGCCCGCGGCCACGAAGAGGGCCGCGCGATAGGCATCCATGGCACCAACCAGCCCTCCTCCATCGGCAAACGCATCAGCGGTGGCTGCATGCGGACGTATAATGACAATGCGATCGAGCTATTCAACAACATTCCGGTGGGCACGCCGGTGACGATCCACGAGTGACCCGTCACGAAGAGCCTCCGGAGATGCTTCACTTCGTTCAGCATGACAAGCGTAACGGACAGGAATCAGGGCTCAGGGATCAGAGTAAGGCAGGCAGAAACGGCTAAACGGCATGATAATTGGCATTGGCACTGACATTTGCAGGATCGAGCGTATCGCAGAGCTTCGGCGGAAGTATGGGCCGAGGTTCCTTGACCGTGTCTTCACTGAAGTGGAACAATACTATTGCGAGGGACCCTCAGCCGATGAGCGCTACGCCGCGCGCTTTGCGGCTAAGGAAGCCGTCATGAAGGCCCTGGGCACCGGATGGCGCAAGGGCATCATCTTCAAGGACATTGAACTCCCGGTGCGCGAGATGGGCCCACCCCAGCTTGTCCTGCACGGGGAATCGAAGCGCTACGCCGCTTCCCTCGGCGTCACCAGAATGCACGTCAGCCTGACCCACGAACGCGAACACGCGATGGCCTTCGTGATTCTCGAAGGCGAGTAGACCTTTGCCGTTGCCGTTTCCAAACCTGACCCCTGAAACCTGATCCCTGCCCTATGCGCCTTCTCGACCGCTACCTGCTATCAGAACTCTTCATACCCTACATGATCGGGCTATTCACCTTTGCCATCATCATGTTGGGCGATGTTGCGCGCCAGCTTGGCGCGATCCTGATGGGCAGCAGCGTCCCGCCCCAACTGATTGTCCGCTACCTCGCCTACCATGCCCCACACGCCCTCTCATGGTCCATGCCGGTAGGCACTGTGGTTGGCATCGCCATGGCGGTCACGCTGCTGGCCAACCATGGGGAGATCACGGCCATCAGAGCCGGAGGCGCAAGCTTCGCCAGGCTCTGCCGAGGGATCGTCCTGATTGGCATCCTCGGGAGCGTGGCCTCCTTTGCCCTCGGCGAATGGGTGGCCCCGCCAGCCTCGAAGAAAGCCCGCGAGACCTTCGCGCAGATCGGCTTCGCTCAACCAATTGTCGAGGAGCAGTCCAACGTCTTCTTCCGCGATGCCACAGAGAACCGGCTGTTCTATGTCGGGCACATGAACACCAAGACGAACGAACTAGAGGGCATCACAATCTGGCAGCATGACGAGCAGGGGCGTGTGAGGGGCATCACAACGGCGAAGTGGGCGGAGGTGCGGGGCAGCCTGTGGTACCTGCGCGAAGGGGCCTCGGTGACGCTGGACGACCGTGGGGAGCAGCAGGGCCCTGTGGAGCGCTTCCGCGAGCAGGAGATCAAGCTCTGGGCGGCGCTGCAGGACTACTACGTCAATCGCACGACGCCTTTCGAGATGAGCGCGGGCGAACTCGGCGACATGATCTCCACCATCGGCCCGGCTGGCAAGGACACCCAGAAGCTGGAGGTCCAGTACCACTTCAAGTACTCGATCCCGCTGGCCTGCCTGGTATTCGCGCTCATCACCGGCCCGATAGCCTTCCGCTTCGCGCGCTACGGCAGCTTCGTGGGCGTGGTCGTCGCGATTGTGATAGTGTTTCTATATAACGGGGTGCGGTCGTGGACGCTGGCCTTCGGGCTGGCAGGGACGCTGGACCCTGTGCTGGCGGGTTGGATACCGGACGTGGTGTTCGGGGCGCTGGGGGTTGGGCTATTACTGAAGACGAGGTGACGGGGTCCCCCGGTCCCACTGCCGCAGGCCTTCATTCAGCGTGGGGAACTGGAGCGTGGGTAGCAGGTCCTCCCGGAAGCGCGATGTGTCGGCGCTGTAGGACGCCGACCCAATGCGGATGAAATCGCGGTGCAGCGGCGCGGGCGTCCGGAACACCGTGGCGAAGACCTCCACGCCAAGCGCCGCAAGGTAGAACAGCGGCAAGGGCAGCCGCCAGGCTCGCGGCAGGTCCCATTTGTCGGCAAGCCGGTCTACGGCCGCCTGCAGGGTCACAGGCTGCTCATCGGCGAGGTTGTAGATGCCACTTGTTTCCCCCTCCACCGCCGCTTGCATCCCCGCCAGCGCATCCGGCGCGGCGATTAGGTGCGCCCACGTCGGCCCCGGCCATAGCGGCAGCAACCGCCTGCGCAGCAGCCACCGGGCCGCCTCTATCATTAGCACCCCGGGCCCATAGACCATCCCCACGCGCAGGACCACCGACGTTGTCGCCGTCCCTTCGCACCGCGCCAGCAGGTACCGCTCCTCCTCGAGCCGGGTACGGGCATGAACCGAGCGTGGCTCGCCGTCCAGCCGGCACGTCGCCGGCTGCTCCGGCGTCGTCTCGCCCTCCACGTGCGGGAAGCTCACCAGCACCAGGCGCCCGACCCCCTCGGCCAGCGCCACCTCCACGAGGTTGCGAAAGTACTCGAAGTTGGTCCGCCACAGGAACCGCTCCGGCCATGGCCTGAACAGCACCCCTGCGAAGTGGATGACGACCTCAGCCCCGGCGCACGGCTCACGCAGCGTCTCCGGGCGGCCCAGGTCAGCCTGAACCACTGTCACTCCGGGGGCCTGCGCCAGATCATCCGCAAGCGGCTTGTGATGCACCATGAGCCTGAGCTGGTGCCCGCCGACCAGCCGTCGCGCCAGCATGCCACCGAGATTGCCCGCGGCCCCCGTAATGAGAATGGTACTCATCCCGGCCCCCCCACAAAAGAACAAACGCCCGGCGCGAGGCCGGGCGTTGTGGTATACATTTGGAGGCGGCAACGGGAGTTGAACCCGTGAATAACGGTTTTGCAGACCGTCGCCTTAGCCACTTGGCTATGCCGCCCTATGGGTGCAACCGTGCCGGGCGGGACGCCCGGCCTATGCGGGTCAGACCTACAAAAAAGCGAGCCAGGCGACAACCTGGCTCGCCCTTGATTTCTGGAGCGGAAGACCGGATTCGAACCGGCGACCTTCTCCTTGGCAAGGAGGCGCTCTACCAGCTGAGCTACTTCCGCGTATCCATGCGCACTCGGACGTGCGCTTTACTCTCGGGGTCGGCTCCCATTGCGGGCGTCGCCGCCCGCTTGACGGCGATGATATTACCACATCTCGCCGGAGATTTCAACTATCCGAGAGAGATTTCATAATGGAGCGGGAAACCGGACTCGAACCGGCGACACCCAGCTTGGGAAGCTGGTGCTCTACCAACTGAGCTATTCCCGCGTTTCCCGTTTGGGGTGAGGATCCCCTGCAGACCGAACCGGCGAATGAATGGTGGGCGGTATTGGACTTGAACCAATGAACCTATCGCGTGTGAGGCGATCGCTCTACCAGCTGAGCTAACCGCCCATCCTACCGGCAGGGCAAGATTTGTATGGTGCCGAGGGCGGGACTCGAACCCGCACAACCAATAAAGGTCACTAGCCCCTCAAGCTAGCGTGTCTACCAATTCCACCACCTCGGCAAGGACCGTTATTATATCGGCTCCGCCCGACTGTGTCAACGGATTCGGGCACCCAGATTCAGGGGAATTTTCGAGCCATTTTGAACACCTGCGAAGGTCCATTCGTGGGCTGCGTACAACTCCCCCAGAGCTGTCCGGTAATCGTCAGGAGGCCCCTATGGATTCGCTCCCCGTGCTCTTGCCCGCCCCCAAGAAGGTCTCATACGGCTCCGGCTCTTTTGCACTTGCCCTGGACACCATCCCGCGGCCGGGTCCGGGGACCATCCTGGGGTTGCTGCCACCGGGGGCAGTGACGGTGGACGAACAGGCAGACTTCGCCACGGAGCTCGCCTCCGACCAGCGGGCTGAGGCCTACCATATAGAGATTGGCACAGGGGGCGTGCGCGTGGCCGCTGTGACCGCCGAGGGGCTAATGCGAGCCGAGGCGACGCTGTGCCAGCTTCTGACACCGGGGTCCTCCGGGGCTGCCCTCCCCTATTGCACCATCACCGACTGGCCCGACTTCCGCCATCGCTGCGCCTCGGACTGGCTCATCAACGTGGAATGCAACCGCTGGGCGTATGACTGGGGCGACGGCCCCGCGGCGTACCTGCAGCGGATCAAGCGCAAACTGGACTTCTGCTACGCGCACAAGATCAACCAGGTATGGTTCGACGGCTTTGGCTGGGATGTGAACCGCACTCCGCATTACGCCGGCCTGATGCGCGAATGCAGCCGCTACGCGCGGGAAAGAGGGATCAGGCTCACCTTCGCGGGCTACGGCGGCGGCTACGGGACCTCATATCAGAAGTCAGAACTCTACCGCTGTGGCTATCAGGGCCAGGTCTTCTACAACCGCCGCCCATATCCCGAGGGTGAGATCTACTCCTGCTGCGGCTGTGACGTGAGCACGAGCGAGAGCCGTATCTATGGCACCTGTCCCTCCAATGAGGGCTTGAAGGCCGCCAAACTGGCCGAGATGCGGGAGTTCGTCGGCTCAGTCGAGCCGGGGTACGTGTATATTCATGATGTGGATACGGGCACGTGGGAGGCCAGCCACAAGAGCTGGCTGCTGCGTTGCGATGAGTGTCGCGACCGCTGGCCGAGTGACGAGATGGCCGACCCGCAGGGGCAGGCGGGGGCCTTCGCCGGGTGGTTCGGCCAGATATCGGAAGCTCTGCATAGCATCCGTAACGACAAGTACAATGCCGCACACGACCTGACGCTCGTGTTCACTTCTCCAGTGTACACAACCTGCTACGAGGCCGGCCAGCCAGAGCTCTGGGAGCAGGAGGTCGAGTACTTCCGCGTGCTCAGCAGCCTGCTCAACGCCCACGGGAGCGTGCAGTTCGGCATTCGGGAGCAGTTCTACCGAGCGAATGGCAGCCGCAAGGTTGAGTACCTGCGACAAACCCTGGACGAAGTGGGCCGCGGCCATGGCATCCATGTCATCTCCTTCGGCGGCGGAGACAACTACACCAGCAACGACCTCTGCGACGTCTCAGGGGCGTTGGCTAACCTCTTTGCCGGTGCCGGATCAGTGTGCCTGTCCAATGGCGGCGTACATGAGGAACCCCTGCAGGTGCTGAACGCGGAATTCCTGTGGAATGGCCTCAACCAGCGCTACGGGCTCGATCCGCTCGACGACACGGCGGCGCGGGAGCTGTGGGGAAAGCTCAGCCTGGGGCAGGTGCGCCCCGCAGCGGTCTTTGCGGAGGGCGGTTATCTCCAACAGGCATGCCGGAGGCTATGGGATGAGCCGGTCGCCGACCTCATGTGGCAAGCGTATCGGTGCGGCGGCGAGAGCGGCTGTGGCCCCGTCAGCCGCGTTTGGTGGGCGATCACGCGAGAGGTGCGGCGGCTGATGGGTGACGCGGTATACGGCGCCTGGGCGGCGGAGAAGCTCGACGAGCGCTGGCGGCTGCGCGCGGAGAATACCCGGGAGGCACTGGGGTACGCGCAGCAGGCGGCGGCGCTGACCGACGATGAGGACGTTCAGTGGTTCGCGCGGTGCCTGCGAGCGGGGCTGGGGTTCAGTGAGGTTCTGGCGATGATGTACGCTCAGGAGCCAGCCGAGAAGGTCAGAGACCGGCTGACCGAGCTGGAAACGCACCTCAGAGGTGACTTCAGCTTCGAGCCCACCGACCTGCTGGGCGGGGACCCGGGCTGCTGGCTGGAGACACTGGAGAGCCTGCGGGAACTGGCAGGCAAGCCAGCTACTGCTGTGGATAAGCCGTAGCGATATGCAGGAAGAAGCAAGCGCACCGGCGAACGTTCCGGAAGCTTGCAGTTCATCGGTGGAGGGAACTCATGCACAAGCCGCTCATCGTGGTTGTGTTACTGGCAACGCTATTCGCGCTAACGGTACTCCCGGTGCTGGCACAGGCCCCCGCGTCCCCGGGCGGCGCCCCGGTACCCCCTGGCAGCGCCCCAGGCGCCGGTATGGGCGCAGCTACAAGCACCGACACCACTCCGGTCGACCGGACCACCAACAGCATCGTGATCGTGGCGGTAGTCCTGGCCGTCGTAGCCATCGTTGTGGCGTTGGCAATGCGCAAGAAGACTATCGAACCGCCCGCTGCCTGACTGTCAGATCACAGCAGACCAAAGCCTCCGCAGATGCGGAGGCTTTGTCGTTTCTGTCAGCGGCAAGCTACTCGAACTCCTTCGCCACCTCAATGAAAGCTCGAATATTCTCCTCCGGCACTCCCCGGCAGAGCTCAACCAGCATCTGCGTCGCGCCTTCCTCCACCATCTCACGGTAGCGCTCTCTGATGCGCGCGGGTGTGGACAGCAGCATCTCACCTGAGGTCTTCATCTGCACCAGGAACGGTATGTGCAGGACCTCTCGGCAATCGCTGATAGACAGATAGGGATCGGTCCCGACATCTATGTATGTCCAGCCGCACTCCTGCAAAATCGCCAGGTGGGGCTTACGGAGCAGTTCCGTGTGGATTGAGAGGCTCTCGGCGCCGAAATGGCCGGCGATCTGCAGCATGTACTGAACGTCGAACTCATGGTAGAGATTCGGGCCCAGAAGCCCGCCATAGTCGTCGGTGAAGCCGATCGCGGAGACCTCGGTGACGCCATTGACCTCGTTTGCCAGTTGCCGCTGACGGATTGAGCTATCGGTGAGGGTCTGCAGGAAGCGGTGGGCCAGGTCCGGACGGTCCAGCAGGTCCATCAGAAAGCCCTCGCCGCGGAGCAGGACAGCGGTGGTGAAAGGGGCCTGGCTGCCGCCTGAGAAGCCTACTGAGACGTCTGCGGGCGCATGTTCACGCATATAGTGGTAGAAGTCGAGGGCTGCGGGGAAGTAGCCGGCATTCCGCATGTCCTCGGGCACCCGCAGTGCCGCCGCTTGCTCGATACTGCCGATCGGATGCCCCTTCGGCGCGGGCACCTGGTCCTCGAAAACCTCGAATTGCAGCCCGAAAACCGAGCCGGTCACGTAGGTCGTGAAGTCGGGAGCCACGCTCCGGTGCAGCGGGAGGCCATACTGCTCGTGGAGTATCTGAGGCCCCCGAAGCTGCACGTCCATCTGCACCGCCGGATCGCCGTGGTAGGCACTCATAGTGACGCCACAGTATTCGGTGTATACTTCCGATGGAACGGCGATAGACCAGGGAATACCTTGAGACATTGCGCCCTCCCGGAATGTAAACATCCACTTACCCAGAACCCCGGTTCGGGTTGACAGCCAGCCCGACCTGTCGGTATACTTACCCCTGTCACACTGGCGGACCCTCGTGGGCCTGCTGCCCCTACCCGACCCGACGTTCCCGTCGTATTCCCTGCTTCGGCCCGACCCTCCTCTGGTCGCGCTATGGAGACGTTTTATGGCGCTTACCTACGGCCCTGTCGCCGTTATCGCGGTCTTTGCCACAGTCCTCGCGGTCGCCTCTCTGGTGATCGCCTGGCTGATTCGGCCCCACGACCCATACCCCGAGAAACAGTCCATCTACGAATGCGGCATGCCGCCCATCGGTGAGGCCTGGGGGCAGTTCTACGTCCGCTACTACCTCATCGCGCTCGTATTCGTAGTCTTCGACGTCGAGGCGATCTTTCTCTTTCCGTGGGCCACTGTCTTCAAGACGCTCAGCAAGCCCGAGATGATGGGCTACCTGCCGACGGTTGAGGTGGGCATTTTCATCGCGATCCTGCTGGTGGGGCTGGCGTATGTCTGGCGGAAGGGGGATCTCGAATGGACCCGCTAGATTTCAACGTACGCGAGCGCGCCGAAGAGAAGATCACGGACATCAACCGGCGGATTGACGAGAAGCTCGAAGAGATCCGCGATGTTAACCTGTACGAGAAGCTGAAGCTGGAGCGCCTGGAGAAGTACCAACTGCAGGAGCCCGTCCGCTGCATGGCCCGGCGGTTCCACGAGAACCCCTTCATGGTCAAGTTTTTCAGCATCGTTGACCATGTCACCAACGTCGCGCGGGCCTGTTCGCTGTGGCCGATGCAGTTTGGCCTGGCCTGCTGCGCCATCGAAATGATGGCCACCAACGCCTCACGCTACGATTTGGACCGTTTCGGCATCATTCCCCGGTCCACGCCCCGGCAGAGCGACCTGATGATCGTCGCGGGGACCCTGTCCGTGAAAATGGCGCCGGTGCTCGAGCAGCTCTACCATCAGATGCCCGAGCCGCGCTACGTACTGGCCATGGGCAGTTGCGCAGTGTGCGGCGGCCGCTTCTATCAGCATGCTTACAGCGTCGTGAAGGGTGTGGAGCGCGTCGTGCCGGTGGACGTATACGTACCGGGATGCCCCCCACGCCCCGAACAGCTTATTGACGGCCTGCTGGCCCTGCACAAGAAGATGCGCGGCGAATCCGTCATGGATGCGCCCGTCGTTCATGGTGAGAAGGCCGTGGGAGCCGGCGTGCGCCGCATCATCACGCCGACGCACCCTGAGGAGATCGTTTAGGTGCCTGAGGAGATTCGCCTCGAAACCACGCCGGAAGAGCTTCCGGAGTTCATTCAGGCGCTGCGCGAGAAGGAACTCGCGGAGCAGCATGGCTTCTGCGACGCCACGGCGGTGGAACGCGAGGACACACTTGAGATCGTGTACCGCTTCTCCCTCATAGCACGTCCCGTGCAAGTCAGCGTGCACACCCAGGTCCCGAAGGCCAAGCCGGTGGTGCCGACCCTGACGCACCTGTACAAGGGCCTGCTATGGGCCGAGCGTGAGATGGCCGAGATGTTCGGGATCACCTTCACCGACCACCCCGACCCGCGGCATCTGCTCCTGCCAGACGACTGGCAGGGCTACCCGCTACGCAAAGATTATGTATACCCGCTGGATCACCCATACCTGGCACCGGACCCGCTGCATGAGGATCCGATGAAGGCGCTTTGTCCGCCAGGCCAAGTGGGCGATGAGAATCAATGAGACGTCATTCTGAGCGAAGCGAAGAATCTCGGCGGCGTGCCAGGTGATTCTTCGCTTCGCTCAGAATGACAGACCCTGGCTACCATGACAGAATTCACCCCCGGCACATCCGAAGAGCGTCTGGTCAACATGGGCCCTCAGCACCCGTCTACTCACGGGGTGCTGCGCGTGGCTCTGCGGCTGGATGGCGAGAAGGTGCTCGGCGCTGACCCGGACATCGGCTATCTGCACTCCTCGATGGAGAAGATCGCCGAGAAGCTCGAATACCGCCAGTATGTGAGCTACAGCGACCGCTTCGACTATCTCAACGCCATGGGCAACGAGTTTTGCTATGTGCGGGCGGTTGAGAGGTTGCTGGGCGTCGAGGTAACGCCCCGGTGCGAGCATATCCGCGTCATCATGGCCGAATTGAACCGTATCGCGAGCCACCTGCTCTACTTTGGCGCGATAAGCCTTGATACTGGCGCGACGACCCCTTTCCTGCACACCTTCCGCGAGCGCGAACTCTGCCTCGACCTGTTTGAGTGGGCCTCGGGGCAGCGGCTGCTATATCACTACTTCCGCATCGGCGGCCTCCGCAACGACCTGCCGGACGGCTGGGCGGACAAGCTCTACCAGGTTCTCGACCTGCTGCCGCAGCGCTTCGAGGAGTATGACGACCTGCTGACGCGCAACCGGATCTTCGTTGGCCGCACCCGTGATGTCGGGGCGGTATCGGCCGACCAGGCGCTGTCCTATGGCCTAACCGGCCCCAGCTTGCGCGCCTGTGGCGTGCCGTATGACCTGCGCAAGCTCGACGGCTACAGCATCTACCCTGAACTCGAGTTCGAAGTCTGCGTGGAGCAGGGCGGGGACTGCTATTCCCGGCATCTGGTCCGCACGCGGGAACTGCGCGAGAGTGTGAAGCTCATCCGCCAGGCGCTGGATAAGCTGCCTGAGGGCGAGGTCAATGTGCCCCTGCCCCGCAAGCTCAAGCCCGAGCCGGGCGAGGTCTACGAGCGCGTCGAGTCACCGCGTGGCGAAGTCGCGTGCTACCTGGTAAGCGACGGCAGCGAAAAGCCGTGGCGAATGCACTGGCGCGGCCCCTCGTTCTACAACCTGTCGGCGCTGGACCTGATGTGCACCGGCCACTGGATGGCCGATGTGGTAGCGATTATCGCAAGTACCGATATTGTGCTGGCGGACGTGGACCGGTAGGCCCCTCCACCGCAAGCTCTAGATTGCCATGATCAACTTCCTCCAAAACACGGGCGCTGCCCTCAAAGACTGGTTCATCGCCCTCCTCAATGGTTGGGGAGTGCCGGATGAATGGTCGCGGCTCATTGGCGACATCTTTGCCTGGGCCATCGGCGCCGCGTGGGGCATCATCGTCATCATGCTGGCCGCGCTCGTGTTCATCTACCTTGAGCGCAAGGTAGCCGGTTACATCCAGAGCCGTCTCGGCCCTACGCGCTGCGGGCCTGCGGGCATTTTCCAGTCTTTCCCGGACGCGCTGAAGCTGCTTCTGAAGGAAGACATCGTCCCCGAGGATGCGGACAAGCTGCTGCACCTCCTCGGACCTATCGCCTTCTTCATCGCCGGGACGCTGGCGTTCATCGTGATCCCCTGGGATCAAGGCAAAACCACCGCGCTGGGTGTAGACCTCAACATTGGCGTATTGTTTGTGACGGGCGTGGGCTCGCTCACTATGGCCGGGATCATCATGGGTGGCTGGGGCTCCAACAACAAGTGGTCGCTGCTCGGCGCCATCCGTGGCGCGGCCCAGATGATCTCGTACGAGGTCCCGATGCTGCTGGCACTGCTTTGCATCGTGATGCAGGCCCAGACGATGTCGCTCACCGGTATCGTCGAGAACCAGCACGGCGGCCTGTTCTCGTGGAATGTGATACGCCCGTGGCTGTGGCTGCCGATGGTGCTGTACGCCATCTCTGCCGTCGCCGAGGTCAACCGCACCCCGTTCGACCTGCCTGAAGCCGAGAGCGAGCTGGTGTCCGGCTATCACACCGAGTACTCCGGCATGAAGTTCGCCCTCTTCTTCCTGGGCGAGTATGGCAACACGTACCTGGTCGCTATCATATTCACTGTGCTCTTTCTGGGCGGCTGGCAGTCGCCGTTTGGCAACCCCGATCCGCTGCATCTGCCGGGGGTTCTGTGGCTACTGGGCAAGTCATTCGCCATCGTCTTGGTCATGATGTGGATCCGCTGGACGCTCCCACGGCTGCGCGTAGACCAACTCATGGGGCTGGCGTGGAAGCTGCTCATCCCGGCGGGCTTCCTCTCGCTGGCAGTCATGACGGCTGTGATATTGCTGGGGTGGGCGTAGTTACTGACGTCTGAGTCTGATCATCCAATGCCTGAAACCACTCGCCGACCACAATCTGCCTGGGAACTACTCACCGACATCGTCGGCGGGGTAGTCAGTGTCATCAAGGGACACGGCGTCACCCTCAAGAACCTCTTTCGCAAGAAGGTGACCGACCAGTACCCGTACCGGCATCACCCCGAACTCGAGTGGCATCCCCAGCCGGGCTATCGCGGCGATTTCGCACTGATCGCCGATGCCGAGCGTCCCGGCGGCACCCGCTGCATCGGCTGCATGGCCTGCGCCAACACCTGCCCCGTTGTAGCCATTCATATCTGCGCCGAGGGGAAGGGCAAGGAGCGCCACCCGCAGCAGTTTTACATTGATGCCGGTTTGTGCATGTACTGCTGGATGTGCGTCGAGGCCTGCCCGGTCGGAGCTTTGACGATGACGCGGGACTATCACAACGTGGAATACACGCCCGACAAGCTGATTCGGGACCTCGACGACCTCAAGCGCCGCGGCGAGGGCATTGCCGAGCCGGAAGTGCCCGTGCCCGCGGACAAGACCAGCATGGCCAGTGCCAGGAAGAAGCCGGCGGCCGAGTAACCATGTACGGAATACCAGCCACAACCTTAGTTGAATATGCCGCCTTCCTGAGCGTGGCCGCACTGACGCTGCTTGGCGGCCTCGGCGCGGTGGTCTCGCGGCGCGTCTTCCCTGCCTGTCTGTGGCTGCTCCTGAGCCTGCTGGGCATCGCGGGGATGTATGCCCTGCTGGCAGGTCATCTCATGGTCGCGGTCCAGATTCTGGTCTATGCCGGGGCCATCACCGTACTCATCATCTTCGCCGTGATGCTGCTGCAGCGTGCTACCGGCCGCATCATCATGGCCGAGAACCAGCATCTAATTGGCGGCGTCATCGCTGCGGGCTTCATGGCCCTGCTCATCATCGTGGGAGTGCTCACCGCGCGCTTCGAGCCGGTGCACATCCCCGAGGGTCCCACGGAATTCGCCGGTCAGAACGTGCAGCTTATCGGCCACCTGCTCATGACCCAGTATCTGCTTCCCTTCGAGGTAGTGTCAGTGGTCCTGTTGGCCGCGCTGGTAGGCGCGATGGTACTGGCCCGAAGGGAGCCGGACGAATGAACCCGGTCCCGCTACAAGCCTGGCTGATCGTCTCAGGCCTGCTTTTCTCGCTCGGCCTGTTCGCCGTCATGACCCGCCGCCACGGCGTCGCGGTCCTGATTGGCATCGAGCTGATGCTCAACGCCGCCAACATCAACCTGGTAGCCTTCAGCCACTACCTCTCCCCCAACGGGCAGATCAACACAGTGCTCGACGGCCAGATCTTTGCACTCATGGTCATCGCCCTCGCAGCCTGTGAAGTGGCCGTAGGCCTTGCCATTATCCTGCGCCTCTACTGGACCAAGGGCATCATGAACCCGGACGACGCCAGCGAGATGAAGTGGTAAGAAACGGCGTTGATGGTTGATCGCTGATAGTTGATGGTAAAGGCGGGACAACGTACCTCGCCAAGCGTTCAACGATCGCCGCTCAACGCTCCGCTTTGCCTGACCCGACACGCTCGTCGACTGCCGTTACTATCAACCATCAACGATCAACCATAAACGCCTCCCTATGCTCGAACTAGCCTGGCTCATCCCAATCATTCCCTACCTCGCGGCTGCCGTGCTGATCTTCTTCGGCAGCAGCCTGCGCGACCGCCTGGGCGACCGAGTCGGCTGGGTTGGCGTGGCCGGCATTGCGGCGACCATTCCGCTGGCCATTGGCTGTCTCGTCGAGCTGCTCATGGGCGTTGCGCCCGTGGACCATACGACGATCTGGGCCAACGTCGGCAGCCGCGCGATCAGTGTCGGCTATGCCGTGGACCCGCTGGCTGCCGTGATGCTTGTGATGGTCAGCATCGTCGCCACCTGCATTCAGATCTACTCGATGGGCTACATGCACGGCGACACGCGTTACCAGCGCTTCTTCGCCTATCTGTCGCTGTTCTGCGGTTCGATGTACCTGATCGTGCTGTCGAACAACTTCATCATGCTCTACGCCGGTTGGGAACTGGTGGGGCTCTGCTCGTACCTGCTCATCGGCTTCTGGTTCGAGCGCCCCTCGGCCTACCGCGCCGCCATGAAGGCCTTCATCACCACCCGCATCGGTGACGTCGGCTTCGCCATCGGCATCCTGATCCTCTTCATGTACGTCCCCGAACTGCACTTTGCCCGCGTCTTCGCCGCTATCGGCGAGGGCGTCATCCCGCCGCTCATGCTCGGACTGGCCGCGTTGTTCCTGTTCTGCGGCGCCATCGGCAAGAGCGCACAGTTCCCCTTGCATACATGGCTTCCTGACGCCATGGAGGGCCCCACGCCCGTCTCAGCGCTCATTCACGCCGCCACCATGGTTGCCGCCGGTGTCTACATGGTCGCGCGGCTGTTCACGATCTTCCACACCCCAGGCCTTGAGGCTCATGGCCCGCTCTGGGCGCCGCTGCTGTTTACCCCGCTGACCTGGGTCGCCATCATCGGCCTGATCACCGCCCTGCTCGCCGCCACCATGGGTGTCGTGCAGCATGACATCAAGCGCGTGCTGGCCTACTCGACCATCTCGCAGCTTGGCTTCATGATGGTTGCCATGGGCATGGGTGTGGCGGGGATGGTCGCAGGGATGTTCCACCTCATCACCCATGCTTTCTTCAAGGCCCTGCTCTTCCTGGGCTCCGGCAGCGTCATCCACTGCTGCTCCGAAGAGCAGAACATGTGGGAGATGGGCGGCCTGGCCAAGAAGGCCCCGATCACCTACTGGACCTTCTGGATCGGCACCCTGGCCCTCGCGGGCATCTTTCCCTTCGCCGGGTTCTTCTCGAAGGACGAGATTCTCAGCGCCGCTTTCAACAACATTCAGACCAGCGGCCTGTACTGGGTCTTCTTCGTCGGGCTTGAGGTCGCCGCGTTCATGACGGCCTTCTACATGGGCCGCGCCTGCTTCCTGACCTTCAGCGGCACGCCGCGCAGCCCCAAGGCCGCGCACGCCCACGAGAGCCCCAGGCTCATGACCACGCCGCTGATCGTGCTGGCCATCTTCGCCCTGTTTCTCGGCTGGATCGGCTCGCCCTGGGTCGGCGGGAACCTGTTCGGGAAGTTCATCGGAGCGGCCGCTGAGGCCCATGGCGCGGCTGCAGCCCATGGCGGCGAACATGGCTTCAACTGGACCGTCGCCGGCATCTCAACGCTGATGGCCCTGCTCGGCCTCGGCCTCTCCGCGCTCATCTACCGCGTGGGGCTTGTCTCGGTCAACTGGCTCAAGTACCCCGCCTACCCGCTCTACTACGCCGCCAAGCATAAGTTCTGGTTCGATGACCTCTACGAGGGCGTCATCGTCCGGTTGGTACTCCTGATCACGGTCGTCCTGCGCTGGATTGACACCAACATCGTGGATGGCGTGGTCAACCTGATCGGTTGGGGCGTACGGGTGATGGTCGCGATGGTCTGCGCCTTCATCGACAAGTGGATCATCGACGGCGCCGTGAACCTCGTCGGCTGGGTAACCAAGCAGGCCGGGGAGCTCGGCAGCCGCCTGCAGACAGGCCGCGTTCAGGAGTACATCTCCGGTCTCGTCTTCATCGCCTGCGCGGTCGCAGCGGCGATGTACCTAGTAATCCTGGCGTGGCCGGCCGTGCAGCCGCTCGTGGCGCCATACTTCGGCCACTGGTTCGGCGGTTAAGCACCTTGAACCAGTAGCGCGGGCAGCTCGCCAGTAGTGTCTCATAAAAACTTGGGGGAGAAAGAGGGGTGGGAGAGCTCCGGCAAGAAGTGATTGTTACCAGACAACCTTCTGTGGAGGCTCTCCCGATGGCTCATTTCTCCGCCCGCCGCGGT
>JBDKRC010000224.1:0-34599 GCA_039683575.1 Armatimonadia bacterium
TTGCGGGCGTTACTGCCCGCACTACGCGGTGAGACTGTTGGGCGGGGGCTTGTACCCCGCCGGCCTCTATCACCGACGACGATTGCGCCGGGGTACGAGCTCCCGCCCCACAGAACGTGGTGATCTCCTCCCCCGGCGGCAACAGCGCCAGCAGGTTCGCCAGCACCGTGCTCTTCCCCGCGCCACCCGGCCTCGCTGCCGTTAGGAACGACGCGCCGTGCGCGATGGACGTCCAGCAGTATGCCACCAGCTCCGCCGTCATCGTCCCCGCCTCGATCAGGTCCACGAAGCTAAGCGTCCGCCCGCCCCGCTGATTGAGGCCCTCGATCTCCCGCAGGTTGTGTGACTGCAATTGGTCCATATGACGCTCCGTGCGGCCGTAGCCGTATCCACTCTATCCGTATCCGCTGTAGGGCGGGGGCTCCGTACCCCGCCGGCCGTCATCTACGGCTTCCCGAGCGGCGGGGTACGGAGCCCCCGCCCTACAGCCCGAGGAAGAGGCGAACCCCTTTGACGCCGCGAGCGATTCACACTACACTCTTCTGGTTCCCCATGAGCAACTCCTCGCCCCAGCCAATCCTGCTCTCGCCCACCGGCCATCCTGTCGCCTACATGCGGCTCATGATCGCGTCGGTGCTTTGCATGGTCATGTTCGGTGCCGTGCAGGTCATGCCTACCGTCTGCCTCGATGCCCTCGGCCGCGATATGTGCCTGAACTTCGAGCAGCGCGGCTTCCTCATCGCGATCCGCATGGCGGCGCTGACCGCGTGCCTGCTCGTGGTCGGCCACTTCGGCGAGCGCCCCGGCAAACGCTTCATCCTCTTCGTAGGCCTCGCCGCCATCTCCGTCGGCCAGATCATGGCCGCTCGTGCCCCCGGCTATTCCGTCCTGCTCGCCGCCTTCATCGTCTCCGGCCTCGGCTATGGCGTCGTCGAAGCCTACCTCAACCCCATCGTCGCCCAGCTACACCCGCACGGTTCCGCCCGCGCGCTCAACATCCTCAACGGTATCTTCTCCCTCGGCCTCGTCCTTGGCGCCCTCACCACCGGCGAGATGCTGCAGGCCGGCCTCGGCTGGCGACTGCCCTTCTGGGTCTGGGTCCTGCCGCCACTGGTCATCGGCATCCTGTACCTGACGCCTCACTACCCCGCGCCAGTGCATGGCTCCGACGATGTGCGCCCGACCCCCGACGTCCGCCGCTTCATCAGCCTCCCGCTGTTCTGGGTGCTGTTCGGGGCCATGATCCTCGGCGGCGGCTGCGAAGCCGGCCTCACCAATTGGGCCCCCAATTACGTCGCTGAAGTCCTAAAAGCCACCGCCCGCGGCGGCGCCTGGACCACCATCCTCTACGGAACCTTCATGGCCGTCGGGCGCCTGGGCAGCGGCCTCGTCGTCTCGAAGACCGGTGCGATAAAGCTGATGGTGCTCTCGGCCATAGCCTGCGGTGTCGTCACCGCCGCGCTCACCTTCGTGCCCAGCATGTTGGTGGCGTGGGTGCTATTTGCTCTCAGCGGCCTCTTCGTGGCCTGCTTCTGGCCGACGCTGCTGTCGATCGGCTCGGATCAGATCGCCCCCGGTTCCACCTCGCTGCTGTCCTTACTCGGCGCCGCGGGCGTCAGCGGCTGCGTCATCGTCCCCTGGGCCATCGGTGCGCTCGGCGACCTCTTCGGCCTCCGCCTCGCCATGCTGGTATTGCCGACTTCGATGATTCTGCTGATCATTCTCCTCGCCACCGCCGCCGGCATCGTCCACCGACACAAGAACGGGACTAACGAAAATGGGGACTGACACCACTTTCGCAACCTTCCCTGCCTAACACAGAAAAGCCTCATGCAAAAATGGTGTCTGTCCCCATTTTCCCCCGTAGACCCCTATTCCCTCTCGCCTTTGCCTCTGCCTTTACTATTCGCGATTCGCTATTCGCTATTCGCCCCTAACTATCTCACAGAACTTCCGCTCTGCCGCGCTTTCCCGCGCCTTCAGGCATGTCAGCGCGCTCGTGAGCCCCGCCTCGATGGGACTGCGGGAGTTGCCCTTGCCCTGCACGATCTGCAGGAAGTCGTAGCATAGCTGCGTGTCGCCGCCGAAATGCCCGCCGCCAGCCTCGAACTTGATCGTGTCGTTGCGCAGGCTGTGGTGCTCGAACACCTTGACCTCACCGGTGTACCAGTCGAACTCGATGGTGCCCTTGTACCCAAAGAACCGCGCTCCGCGCGCCCCCGCTTTGCCCCTCGCGAAGAAGTTCTGCGAATAGCTCGCCTGCACGCCGCTATCGAACTCCAGGATCGCGTTGCCGCTGTCCTCGTTCTTGATGCTTTCTGAGAACATGCAGTGCATCCCCGCCCCACGCTTCACCTGGTTGCCCTGCGCGCGCTGGTAGAACAGGTTGAACGGGCTCTCCGGGCACGTCTCCTGCTCGTCACAGTCGTCGCACATCAGGCCCTCGGGTTTGTCGCCGCCATAGACCCGCCGCGAGTTCATCGCGCACACCATGTGCGGCTTGCTGCCAATGATGTACGAGATGTAGTCGAAGTCATGCGTGGCCTTCTGCAAAAACAGCCCGCCGGTCTCGTTGAAGTCCCGGTACCATCCGCCGTAGTACACCCAGCCGTACGGCACGTTGTTCCATGCCTGAACATGCTCAATGGTCCCCAGCCGCCCGGACTCGATGATCTCCTTGGTCGTGAGCGCCAGCGTGGTCAACCGCAGCGGAAATGACACCACAACCTGCGAGGAATAGTCCGTGAACGCCGCCTTCAGCGCGTCCCACTGCTCGTAGCTGGTGGCCACCGGCTTCTCCAGAAACAGCGGCAGCCCCCGCTTGGCGACCTTCACCGCCGAGGGCGTGTGCAGCGAACACCGCGTCCCCACCAGCACGCCGTCGAGGTCTTCCTTGTCGAGCATCTCGTCGGCATCCTCATAGATAGTCGCATCCTTGAGGTCCTCATGCTCCTGCTTATACTCCGCGCCCTTGGGGTCAGTCACCGCCGCAATAGTGAACGGGACGTCAAACTGCTTGAGGCCGTTGATAATCCCGCGAATCCGGCCACCGTAACCGATAACTCCGAAACTTAACATTTGCTAACTCCTTACCTTGTCTCGCCTGTACGAGCGATCACTGATCGCGACCGGCCGGTTAGCCTACCTGAGCCGAACCCGCGGCCTGCCAATCAGTCGCTCCCCATTCTGCATATTCATCAACCATACGCCGCAGCAACTCAGAGCGGCTCAGTCCCGCGCGCCGGGCAACGCCGTCCAGTTGCCTCTGCGTGTTTGTGTCCAGATTGACATGAACCCTCACGGAAAAAGCGGTTACCATGCTGAATCACCGCGTGAGGTTACTACTTTCTTTCCCCACCCGCCCCCATCTTCCCTCTTGACAACCCATAGACCATTGTTATAATCATCTATAACAATAGACCTTACAGGCCGCACAATGCCTCTAGCCATTGATCAGACCAGTCCCGTACCCATATACGCCCAACTGATCGAGCAGCTCCGTCTCGACATCGCCGCCGGGCGGCTGGCCCCCGGTGAGCAGTTGCCAACCGTCCGCCAACTGGCCGTGGACCTGCGCGTGAACATGCACACCGTCGCTCATGCCTATGCCGAGCTTGCCCGCGAGGGGCTGATAGCCGTCCGCCGAGGCGTGGGCACCATCGTCGTCGGCCCGCCCGCCCCGCCTCAAGGTGATGAACGGGCGCGCAAGCTGGCAGATATCATCCAAAACGCTCTCGGCCAGGCCGCCGCACTCGGCCTTACCCCCGAAGAGTTCGTCTCAGAGTTGGATACCTACCTCAGGCGAAACGAGTAGCTGCCGGTAATTCAGAAGGAGAGTACTACCATGCTTGCCACTCCTCCGACCGTCCAACTGACGATCCAGTCGTCCTCTGCCTCTCATGTCCACCCGTTGCAGGTTCTGGTGCTGGTTTTGTCCATTGGAGCTGGCGCCGCGCTCATGCCCGTCGTGGGCAATCCTCTGCCCGCCATCTGCGGCGCGCTCCTGGGCGTCTTCCTCTTCTCCAGCCTCCAGATCGGCTCGCAATGGGAGAAAGCCGTAGTCCTGCGCGCGGGCAAATTCCAGTCCCTCAAGGGCCCCGGTGCCTTCTGGATCGTGCCGATCCTCGACACCATCTCCACCTGGATTGACCACCGCATCCAGACCACGTCCTTCAATGCCGAACAGACCCTGACCAAAGATACCGTCCCGGTGGACGTGGACGCCGTCCTCTTCTGGGTAGTCTGGGACGCGCAGAAGGCTGCGCTGGAGATCCAGGATTACCGCCAGGCCACCTTCTGGGCGGCGCAGACCGCCCTGCGCGACGTCATCGGCGAAACCCCTCTCTCAGACTTACTCACCGGCCGCCGCAGGCTCGACGAGGCCCTGCAGAAGGTCATCGACGAGCGCTCGACCCCCTGGGGCATCACGGTCCAGTCGGTTGAGATGCGCGATGTCATCATTCCCGCCGGACTGCAGGACGCCATGAGCCGGCAGGCGCAGGCCGAGCGCGAACGCCAGGCCAGGGTGATCCTCAGCGAGTCCGAGGCCCAGATCGCCGACCAGTTCATCAAGGCCGGCAAAGCCTACGAGACCAACCCCACGGCCCTGCACCTCCGGGCCATGAACATGCTCTACGAGGGTCTCAAAGAGCGCGGCGCGCTCATGGTAGTGCCCAGCACGGCGGTGGAGAGCATGGGCCTCGGCACCATCACCGGCCTCTCCGCCATGTCCAAAGCCGGCCTCCCAACCTCACCGGACACAACTGACGCCTCAGTAGTATAGCCGCAAACAAAAGGTGCCTGGCATCAAAAGATGCCAGGCACTCTCCTCAGGGCTGTTTTCCGTTTCCTGTTTTCTGTTTTCGCCGTTCCTCTCCCCCTACTCCTCGAAAACCACCACCGCATACCCCTCCACCTTCGGCACCGTCACATGGATGTAGCCGTCCTTCACCTCAAACGCCAGTGCCTCGCGCGTCGGGGCCAGGTACACGCTCTTGACGTCCTTGCCATCCGCCCGCAGCGCCACCTTGACGTCGCGCAGTTCGATCGGCTCTTCGATCATGTCCACGCTGTTGCCGCGCCGCTCGGGGATGTATGACGTGATCCACATCATCCGGCGGTTCGGCTGCGAGGTGACCATCGCCCGCGCGAATGACGGCAACTCCGTCTTGACCAGCGGGTTGGGCATGATGCGCTTGAGCATGTTCTCGACGAAATGCTTCATCGGCACCTGCGCGTCTACGATGTAGCTCGTGAACACCGGGTGGCTGAAGTGCGCCACGCGCCCGTTCTGCACCGCTGCCGCGCGCCCCGTGGGCTTGTCGGGGGGCAGGTACACGAACCCGTGTTCGCCGTCCCAGTGCTTGTTGTAATACGGCGCGATGATCTCGGCCAACTGCTGTCCGGTGGTCGGCTCGATGTTCGTGCCCTTCTGGTACAGCGTGATCGGCATGTCGGGCATGTTCTCGGCCAGTTCAGCCGACGGGGTAAAGAACGCCGGGTCGTACGGGTCCTCGCCCAGGAATTTCGCGCCCCACTCGGGGAAGACGAAGTCCTTGCCCTCGGGGTCAAGGCCAGACCACGCCGAGGAGATGATCGCTCCGCCCTTATCCAGGTGCTTGCGGATGCGCTTTGCGAACTCCTCATTCATCACCGTATGGTCGGGCAGCACGAACAGTTCGTACTTGTCCCAGTCCGAGAAGTCCGTGACGATGTCGAACTGGTACTTGAGCTCGCAAAGCAGCCGGGTCGCGCCCTTGATGCCGTTGTATTGCTTGTCCCAGAACGCCCGCTTGTTCGGGCTCATGAACTTGTAGCCCGGATACGGAGCCTGCCACAGCACCGCCGTGTCCGTCTCGGCCTTCGCGTCTTCCATCCACGGGTCCAGCGGCTTCAGCTTGTCATACAGCCGCTTGTACATGGCAAACACGGGCTTGTTGATATCTCCGCGCGGGTGGAAGTGGTCGCCAATGTTCGGCCGCATGGCATTGCCTGCGCCGTACACCAGGTCATACTCCAGGCTCGGGTCGGTGCGGATGCCGCCGAAATCGCCCCACGACTTGTGGAAGCGACCGCTCATGTTCAGCACCGGCTTGCCCAGCGTCCGCAGGTACCGCGCGCCCATCTGCAGCGTCTCATAGCCCCAGCCGCCGGTCGGCAGGCACTCGAAGTCCAGATAGGTCCCCATCTTGTCCTGTGCTTCGTAGTCAATCCCGTTGCAGTACAGCAGCACTTCAGGATTGACGGCCTTGGCCGCATCCGTGAGGTTCTGGGCCATGCGGTTCATCTTCATGTAGTTGTAGTCGTGGATCTGCTCGTCATCCTGCCAGTCCACGCCCAGCCGCTTCATCTCTTCCATGCACTCGATGCCATAGCACGGCTGGGTGAACATGCAGTCGAAGAACAGCCCCGCAATCGGATGCATGGTCAAAAGCTCCGTGACCATGTCCACCGCATGCTGCCCGTAGCCCGAGTTGTAGCACATCTGCCGCATGAAGCTGTTCAGCCGGTCGGGCCCGTATACATACCCTTCCTTCTGGATTGTCAGCCAGTCCCGCTTCCGCAGCCCCTCCTCATGTGACAGGCCGATGTTGATGTAGCAAGTCAGCGCAATGCCGCGCTTCATGCAGGCATCGTTGAGCTTGCCAATCAGGTCATACTCCAGCGCCGCATGCTTGATGCCAATCTTGGTGTCATAGTAGGCGGTCCCGAGATTGCAGCGGGCGGGGAAGACAATGTAGTCCACGCCCGCATCTGCCAACTGCCCGGTGATGGCGTCAAAGTCAAAACCCTTGCCGACATCCGGGTTAGCGGGCATGGTATGAAAGTCGAAGAAGATACACCACTTGGGGTCATGCATTAGAGGTCGCCTCCAGGAAATCCACGTTGGTCCGTCGTCCGTTCGCCATCCGGCACCACAAACCCTCCGTACCTCCAGTCATTGTTTCCGCCGTCGAGCGCGCTCATAGAAGTGCTTGCGGTCGCCGATCTGCCAGATAGTGACGGTACGCGTCCCATCGTTCACTTCGTATCCTATGCGGTGACTGCCTACTCGGATCCGGTAGTTGCCGCTCGTTTCACCCCGAAGAGCTACTACACCATGTGGTCGCGGATCTTCCTGAAGCATGTCCAGGTGCTCGTCAACCAGGCGCAGCACCCGTTCGGACAAGGCCTGGTAATCGTGCAGGCCCTTGCTTGTGAACTCCAACCGGTATGCCATCTACGCCCTCCCCCTCGCGCGCGCCGCGCGCGCAAGTACAAGAACAAAAAGTGACTGGCATGTGCCAGTCACCATAAATCCCCTTAAGCCCCACTGGTTCGCTAAGTGTTCGTCGGCTGTCGCTTACGGACCTGCTCCCACGGTATTCTCTCCCCCGTGTCCTCGCGCCGCCTCTCCTCCAACTCCAAATCCATACCCTTCTGCACCATCGCCTCATACCGGTCGCCGCCTGCTGCCAGCCACGCGTCGAGTTCCGATTTTCGGAATCGCCACTCGCGGCCCAACTTCGCCGCCGGGATCTTGCCCGCCCGCGCCCGCCGCAGCAGCGTGTCTCGACTGGTCTGCAGGAAATCAGCCGCCTGGTCTGCTGTCAGCACGTCTTGCGCCATAAAATCACCCTTAAGTCACGTCTTGCCATGTTCTGCTACATTATACAGCGTGCCGAATCAGCCGTCAACTGGTCGCAAAGCGCCTGCTTGTGCCCAACTGCCGTTTACACGACCCCTCCGAAACCCTAAACTACACCCACACCATGCGCTGCCTCACCATTGACCTCGGCACAACCTTCGCCAAGCTGGCTGTCTACGCCCTCGAGGACAACCAGCCGCGCGTCCTGCACAGCCTGCGCCTGCCCTCCGGCGTTGGCACCTACGACGGCTCTCCTGCCTCAGTCGCCCAGTTCCTGCGGCTCTGCGCAGACCTGCAGGCTGCCGTCGATGACTGCCTAACCCGCTACGCCATCGACCGGATTGGCCTGACCGGCATACGCGAAGGCCTCGTCCTGCTGGACGAGGCCCTGCAACCACTATGGGTCTCCGGCAACGCCGTCCTGGACGGCCCGCACCTGCTCGACCTCCCCATCGGCGACATCGCCATCGGCGGCATGCTGCCCGATCTCCTTGTCCGCCACCCGAACGTCTGCGCCGGCGTCACCCTCCAGGGCTACCTCGCCCACCTTCTCGGCGGCCGTCTGGCCATCACCGTCTCTGAACTCGACGCCTGGGGCCTTCTCAACCCAAGTGGCGCGAGCCGCGCCGCCGCGCAGCGCCTCCTCCAAAACGTGCTCAAAGTCGAAGTGGGCGCCTCCTTAGGCACCCACCACAAGTATCCCGCCACCGACCTCTATCTGGCCGGGTCGGACGAGCAGGCCAGCCACTACGGCGCAGGCGTCGGCGTATCCGCTGACCTCGGCCTTGCCACTGCCACCTTCTGGTCGCTCACTGCCCCCACCGTCACCACTCCGCTCCGCTTCCCCGAGGTCCGCTACATTCCAAAGGCCGGCCCATACTGTGCCGCGGCCTCGATCATCGGCTACCGCTGGGGACCATATCTGCAAGAGGCCCTGTCTAATCAGCGCCCCATCCTGCCCGAAAAGCTGCCCCGCTGGGCCGTCGGCGAACTCCTGCGCTACCTCCGCCAGTCCGAGCCCCTCGATCACGAGGAACTCGTCACAGCCGCGGTGGCCGACCTGCAGGCTGCCTTCGACGTGCTCACACGGCTGGGCAACATTCCCTCCAACCCCACCATTGTCGTCCACGGCGGCGGCCTCACCGGCCTCCCCACCTTCACCACCGAAGTCATGCAGCGCCTCGGGCACCACTGGATAGAACTCCCCGGAGACGCCACCCAGTTAGGCTGCTACCTCGCCGGTAGGCTATAGCCGCACCAGTGGCGTTCAGGGAGTAGTCGTACGAGCGGCATCCTTGCCGCGAGATATCGCCAATGGAGTGGGGCTTCCAGCCCCACGGGCGCCATCCTCCGCCTGCCGCCAGCCGTGCCACTCGCCCAATCCCCCAGTAGGGCAGGCGGCTCGCCTGCCCGCCGTCATACCCCCGCTATAGATCGTAATACAGCACATACTCGTGCGGATGCGGCCGCAGGTTGACTGCCGCGACCTCCTCCGCCTTGAACTTCATCCACGCCTCCACAACGTCCCTCGAGAACACCCCACCTTCCAGCAGGAACTCGTGGTCGGCTTCGAGCGCAGCGAGTGCCTCCTTCAACGACGTCGGCAACTGGGCGATGCGGGCCCGCGCCTCGGGAGCCATCTTGGTGATGTCCTGATCGAACGGCCCAAAGTCATTCGCCGCCGGGTCTATCTCATTGCGCACGCCGTCCAGCCCGGCCATGGTCATCGCCGCCAGGCACAGGTACGGGTTGCAGGTCGCATCGGGCGGACGGAACTCTATTCGGTTCTCCCGCTCATTCACCGCATAGGCCGGAACCCGGATGGCGGCGGTGCGGTTGGACAGACCAAAGAAGCAGGAGACGGGCGCCTCGTACCCCGGAACCAGCCGCCGGTACGAGTTGGTGCTGGGGCTACACAGAGCCAGCAGCGCCGCCGCATGCTTCAGTAGCCCGCCGATCCAGTGCAGGCCCAGCTTGCTCAGATTGGCGTATGGCGCCTCGGCATCCCAGAACAGCGACTTGCCCTCGTGGGCGACGTACTGGTGTACGTGCATGCCGTTGCCCGCCTCCCCGAACATGGGCTTGGGCATGAAGGTGGCTGTCATCCCGGCATTGTCGGCGATGTTGCGGATCAGGTACTTCATCTTCATGACCCCGTCCGCCATGTGCAGGAGCGGCCCGAGCCCCACCTCAATCTCCACCTGACCCGGCGCGCCGACCTCGTGATGGTGGTAATGACCTTCGATACCGGCTGCCTCAATTGCGAGCAGCATCGCCGACCGCAGATCATTGAGCTTGTCCCGCGGCTGAATGGCGTGGTAACCGCAATGGGCCGGTATCTTGTGGCCAAGGTTCGGCGCCTCCGCCACGCCGCAGTTCCATCCCGCCTCCACCGAGTCCACCTCATAGCCCGCCGCGTTCATCTCGGAGAGGTACTGCACGTTTGAGAAGACATAGAACTCCAGCTCAGGCGAGAACACGGCCTGTCCGGGGTTGATGATCTCGGAGCAGTACGCTTCGGCGCGTAGCGCCACTCCGCGCGGGTCGCGTGGATAGGGGGCTCCACTGATCGGCTCGACGATGTTGCAGATGAAGCTGAGAGTCCTGGCCTGGCAGAAGGGGTCCACCATGCCACTGGCCAGATCGGCCACGACGCGCATGTCGCCGGCCTCGACAGACTTGTAGCCGGGATAGCTGGAAGTATCGATCCCCACGCCATGCCTGAGCTTCTCGGCAGTGAGCCGGCTGGTAGGCAGCGTGACGTGGTGCCACCGGCCGGGCAGGTCCACGATCTTGAGGTCCACCATCTGTACGCCTTCAGCGGCAACGAAATCGAGTACTTCAGCAGGATCACTGAACACGGCCCCTCCTCCTTCACATGCATACTGGTCTGGTCGCGATTGACACCACCACCATCCCTCGTGTGCCCTGGCCTGTGGTCCCAGGTGGTGGCGCACCAGGAAGATGATGTGGAAGGTGTCTGTACCTTTGACGACGAACCTCAGCGAGTTGCACAGAACCATTTGGTTCGAAATCAGAAATTGGCACGTCCGACACTGCTGTCGGAAACGATTCGGGAGGCAGGCACAGATGGCTACAGTAAGTATCCCCAAGAGCGAATTCCAGAAGCGTTGGGCCACTGCACAGGCGAAGATGGCGGAGATGGACCTCGACGTTCTCATCGCCCATGGTGATGAAGCGGACCCGTCGAACGTCCGGTATCTCTCCAACTACTGGCCGCTGTTTGAGACCGGCGGCGTGGCCCTCGGCCGCACCGGCGATCCCATGCTGCTGATCGGCCCCGAGACCCTCACGTTCGCCAAGGACCGCTCGGCGATCAAGGACATCACGATGCTCCTGCACTACCGCGAGTCCGCCGAGCCGGATTACCCGGGCGTGCAGCTTGACACCTTCGCCGATGTCTTCAAGAAGGTCGCTGGCGGCAAGGAGATCAAGCGCATCGGCATCGCGGGCCTGCCTGTCATGCCCGTCACGGTGTACGAGCAGATCAAGAAGCACGCCGGCAAGGCCAAGATCGTCCGCGCCGATGACATCATCGTGGACATGCGGACCGTCAAGAGCGCCAACGAGCTCAAGTGCATGCGAGAGGCCTTCCGCATCAGCGAGCTCGCTACCGAGTACGTCCTCAACAACCTCAAGCCCGGCATGACCGAGCAGCAGGTCGTCGGCCTGGCGCAGGCTGCCATGTATGAGAACGGCGCCGAGTATGAAGGGCACCCGACGTACGTACTCTCCGGCAAGAACAGCACCCACGCCATCGGCCGCCCGAGCCCCAAGGTCATCAAGGCAGGCGAACTGATCCAGCTCAACATCGGCGCACTGGTCAGCGGCTACTCCTCCAGCGTCGGCCGCCCGGTCTGCATCGGCAAGATGCCCGCGAAGATGCGCGAACTGGTCAGCTTCGGCCTCGAGGCCCACTACAAGACCGCCGAATTGATGAAGGCCGGCGTCCCGGCTGCCGAAGTTGTCATCAAGTTCGAAGAGTTCGTCAAGGCCGCCGGCTATGGCAAGTACCTGCTGTACGGCCCGTGCCACTCAATCGGCCTGATGGAAGTCGAGCGCCCCTGGATGGAAAGCAGCAGCAAGTATCCGCTGCAAGAGAACATGACCTTCCAGATCGACACGTTCCTGTACACAAACCAGTTCGGTCTGCGCTGGGAAAATGGCGCCCGCGTCACCAAGAGCGGCGTCGAGTGGCTGTCGGATTACCGGAATGAAGTAATCGAGTTGTAGACGGCGGGAACAGGTAAGGCGGGAACATCGGGAACAGATACGGCGGGAACCGTGGAGAACGCGTAGTGCGGGCGTCTCGCCCGCATCGGGGGGAGCTAGTGGCAGAGCAGGTCCGAGATTTCAAGCAGTTGGACGTCTGGCGTATCGCCATGCACGTCGTGACGCTGACATACCAGATGACGCGTGGCCTGCCCGATGACGAGCGGTTCGGTCTCACCAGTCAGATGCGCCGCACTGCAGTCTCCATGGCCTCCAACATCGCGGAAGGCTATGGCCGCGGGCGAAGGCAGGAGTACATCAGATTCCTGCAAATCGCCCGTGGTGCAGCCTGTGAGTTGGAGACGCAGGTTCTCCTGTGTACGCAGCTTCAGTATTCAGTTCAGTCTGAGGAGATTCTGCTGCAGCTCAAACGCTGGTATCAACTCATGAATCGCCTTCTCCGGTCTCTGGAGACCGCCTGAGCCGTTTTGCCGGTGTTCCCGATGTTCCCGCCTCTGCCGTACGTTCCCGGCGTTCCCGCCTTGTCTCAACGGCGTTCCCGCCTCTAAAGGAGCAAGAAAATGTCCGACATCACCGTACTCTTCGGTCTCGACATGGAGACCGACGTTGGCAGTTGGGGGATTAACTACGAGGGCGTCACGCAGGGCACCCCGAAGCTCTTGAAGCTCTATGCAGAAAAGGGCGTCAAGGGCACCTTCTACTTCACCGGCGAAACCGCTCGCCTGCATCCGGAAGTCGTGCAGGCAGTCCATGCCGCCGGAAATGAAGTTGGCTGCCACTCTCTGTACCACGAGACCGTGGGCGACCCGATCTTCGAGATCCCCGGCGTCAAGCCGCTGCTGGTCGAGGAAGTGCCCTTCCGGCTGAAAGTGGCCACAGACTGGGTCACCGAGGTCCTGGGCGAGCAGCCAGTGTCATTCCGCTCGCCCCGCCTGTGGGGCAGCACCGCCGTCTGCAACGCGCTCAATGACATGGGCTACGTCTCAGACGCCTCGTATCCGCTGTACTTCTACGAAAAGCAGCTTGTGCCGTATCACCCCAGTTCCCACGACTGGACCGAGACCGGCGACCTGAAGCTGGTCGAAATCCCGAATTTCTGCGACATGACCCTGAATAGCACCGATGAGTACCATCGGGATCGGGACCAGTGGCCGCTGTTCCGCAACAAGAGCGCCGAGGAGCTAATGCAGCATATTGATAACTTCATCGGCTATGTCCGCGAGCGGAACCTGCCCGTGGTGCTGTGCTTCTACTTCCACCCGTGGGAGTTCATGCCGATGCCGACGCGGCTGCACTATGGCGAGGGAGCGGTCGAGCCGGACTACTTCCTGGTAGAGAACTGCGGCGACTACGCGATGGAGCAATTCACTATCCTGATAGATCTGCTCAAGTCGCGCGACGCGAAGTTTGCGACCGCCAAAGAGATCGCAGCGGAGTGGTAAACTGCGCAAAAGGGGGGCTTAGTTGCGCAAACGAAGTTAACCAATGTAACGATTCGGGCCGGAATTAGGCCCTAACAGGCTTGGATTGCAATGGTATGAAGTGGTGAGTGAACGGGTGGGCCCGATGGGCGACGAGACTGCTCATTCTGCCCCCTCGTATCGCTCCGAACAGTTGTCATTCTGAGCGAAGCGAAGAATCCCCGTGATGGTATGAGATCCTTCGTCGCGAACGACGCTCCTCGGGATGACAGCGTTGGACAATACAAGACACAAAAGCGCTGGAGATGATAAGCATGGCACTAGGTGAGGGTCGGAAGGTCTGGATTTTCCCTGACGGCGATTTGCCGCCGGCGGGCGAGGAAGGGTTGCCGCTGGAAGGGCACGAGTCGCTGGTCGTGCTCAACACCGGCGATGAGGAGGCGGTCATTGATATTGACGTGTACTTCACGGACCGCGAGCCGATCATCGGCATAGTGGAGACCTGTGGAGCGCGGCGCGTGAAGTGCTTCCGGATCGACAAGGGTATCGGCGCGGACCAGTACAAGATCCCGTTCGGGCAGTACGCCCTGCGGCTGCGGTCGAGTGTGCCTATCGTGGCCCAGATAGGCCGGGCAGACGTGCGGCAGCCGAATCTGGCGTATTATACGACGATGGGGTATGGGCAGGACTGAACGGCGCAGCACAGCGTGAAGGAGTACCATGTGTTCCCGATACGTATATTCATGACCGTGTGCATTCTACTAGCGCTTGTGTCAGGGGCCCCCGCCCAACAGCCAGCATCAAGTGCAAGCATTGACGATGTCATCAAAGCTTTGGAGGCCCGCGAGGCCAGCGTCTCCAATGTCATCGCTACTGCGGTTGTCCGCACCTACCGCACTGACTGGGACTTCATATGCTTTGACACCGCGATCAGGCAAGCGCTCAAGCCTGACTATCCAATCAGAACTGAGGCCGAAATCAGGAAACAGCCTCACCAAGCCATGACCATTCTGGAGATGAGCCTGGGACGTGATGTGTCACAGTTAGTAGCGCAAGGAATAGCTGGTCTTGGTGACCAGTGGTTTCCTTCGGGAGGGGAGCAGGAGGTCGCTGATCAGGCACGTAACCTCCGAATCACCGCCACCGACGGTCAACGCATATTTGACTTCTCACGCGCTGAGGGCTCGCCCAAACTGACGGTAAGTCCGCGTTACGGACAGACAGCCGAGTTCTCCCGCGATCCGTATGCCAGTTGGTTCGGTCTTGCCTTGGGGGGAATGCCGCCATCCAAATTACTGCGTCGCCCCTCCCTGAAGATGCTTCCTCTGGCCAAGCTGGAGGACGCACTGCTGTTGGAGCTTGCTGACATCGAAACGAGCAAGCAGGGCACGTTCATCCATGAAACGCGCTTCTGGATGTTGCCCGCCTACGGGTATGCGCTCAAGCGGTTTGAGCGCCTGACCATCGGCACGGATGATCCAGCCACCGGCAGCAGGCGCATCGTCACGTGGGACGATTTTGCTCCGGCAGAGGGCATGGGCCCCTTCTTCGCTCGACGATGGCGAAGCGAGACCTTCTACTACAATAGTCAAGTTGACACGCCGCACGCCCGCACACAGATCGTCGACTTCGAAGACTATCCGGTCAACTCAACCATTCCACAGCCCACTCATGCGTGGGCACCTCTTGGCACACTGGTGGTGATTGACCCACGCCTGGGGTCCGACGATTCTACCCTCGCGGCGATTCAGAATCGCGCACGGCGACTGGAGGTCCAGCGGGTTGCCTTCGAGCGTGAAGGCTGTCCTGCACCTGACGGAGCCGCGAACAGGAAGATAGGCAAGGCAGACCTTGACGCTCTGCTCGCTAAGTACGGGCTTGTCGTTCCAAAGTAGTATTATCCCCCGCGGCCGGAGTGAGCAAAGAACCTGTAACATGGGGGCGCGAGCAGGGAGTGGGGCAGTTTGTCAACCCGCGGTGTTACCGTGCGACAGGTCTGCAAGGGGCGGAGAAGGGCCAGTGGGGAACACGGGAAAATAGCAGGCGCCGCTCATTGAGCGGCGCCTGTTTGGCTTTTAGCGTAGGGACAAGTGGCTCCAGCAGTTGTCGCCCTGCTTGCAGAAGCGGCTGAAGGTGCCTTGTAGCGTTGCGCCGGGCTTGAAGATGGTCTGCAGGACTATGAAGCGTAGATCATCCTCAGTGGCGTTGTAGCGCATCGGGCAGTTTTTGTCGCCGGTGGAGCCCTCCTCGCCGCTATCGGGGTTCACGTGGCCGGGTATGCCGCAGGCGTGGCCGACTTCGTGGATGGTTGTGGAGCGGATGCACTGCTGGGCCAGTTGCTCCTGGGTGGCCGCGTCCAGGCGGTCGAGGGCGTCCTGCCACAGGCGGGGCGGCATGCCGGCTTGCTGCAGGGCCTGGCCTTCATCGCCCTGCGGGTTGGCGACGGCTCGCTTCAGGTAGCCAACGATCCCCTTGATGAACTTGCGGTGGCGGTCCGGGAAGACGACGCAGCGCGTGACCTCTCGGGGGCTGCTGAGGGGCCAAGGAGTGGTGTAGCCGCCCACGGTCTCGCCCTCCTCGCCTCCGGGGTCTGCGAGGCCCTTGACCGTCTCCACACGCACGGCGTAGACGTTGGGGCCTTCGGACATGGTGTGGTCCACGATCCGGGAGGAGATCGGGTCACCGCCGCCGCGGACGAGCGAGTCGTCAACCTTGTAGGCGAGGATCTCGCTGACCACGCCCCAGGCGGAGAGGTCGAAGACCCCCCCGGCGTCTATGACAAACATGTTCTTGCGGCGGGGATCGAGGCGCACGAAGCGCTTGTGGCCATCCTCGCCGATGATGCAGAAGCCCCGGTACTCGCGGTAGAGGCTGATGCCATCTCCTGTAGTCGCCTGGCCGCTGGGCTGGGGATCCTCATCCCAATCCGCCGGATGGGCTTCTCCGCCAACGACGCGCTTCTCCCATATGTCGGCAACGTTGTTCTCGTCATCGTCACGCGGGAGGCCGATATACTGCCGGCCTGTCGGCTTGTATTCGCCGACGAGCGACAGATCGTCGCAGCGGACCTCCAGCTTGCCGTAGGCGCCGGTATCGAGGGCTTCGACGGTGACAGTGGCCTGCTCGACCGGCTTGGTCGTGAAGGCATGCCGCGGGTTGGCGGGGTCTAGCTGTACGTTGGGATCGCTCTGCGTGGCCGCAAAGCGCAAGTCGTCGTCTTCGGCGAAGGACTTGGGGAAGTTGCAGCAGCGCCCGCGGTTGGTGCTGACGTCGGTGAGATGGAAATCGAGGCGGCCGCTGGGTTGGACTTCCTTTTCACTGGCCGGCTCCAGACGAGCTTTCACCTCCAGCGGCTCGGGGTTGTAGCCAGGGGTGCTGAAGTCCACGCCGCCCTCGGGTTGTGGGGTGGGGAGCCAGTCGCCATAGGCGGTCTCATCGTCGGGCTCGAGGACGAGGCGCGATTGTGGCGGACGGGCGCCAAGCCACCAGGTTATGGTCAGAGTGCCGGAGAAGGTGGTTTCTGCCAGCGGGTTCTCGACTTCCTTGCCACTCATGCCCTGCAGGTACTTGTTGGCTTCGGGGGTGTTGACGTTGATCCAACCTGGGGTGACGAGCGCTTCGATCTTGACGGTGAAGGTCCCGTGAGCCGCCGGGCCCTTCCAGGGGACCTCGAAGGTGGCAGGGCCGACGTTGCCCGATAGCGGCATCCGCGCGTCATGGCCCTGGCGCTCAATCTCCGCAACCGCCGCGGCAAAGGCGGTATTGGTGGAGGCGAGGTCGGGGATGCGGATATCGAAGCAGGCCTCCTGCTCCAGCTTGTCGGTGAAGGTGCCCTGCTGGTTCTTGTAGACGAGGTTGGTGGTTGTGGGGAAGTTCACGATCTTCCAGGTGGGGGCCGAGAAGTGGGCCACGCCGAGCTTCTTGCTGATGGTTACCGGCTTTGAGCCCTCCTCTTTACCGGGGGCGTTGACGGAATGCTGGTAGGTGAAGGGCGTGGTGGACACCGAGACTTCGTCTTCATCAACGCAACGACTGACGAGTTGCCCGGTGATGCGGTCGGTGTACTGCAGCCCCTTGGAATCGCGGATTGAGGTCGATTTGGCGAAAACTCGGGCCTGATTGGTTACGGTGCGGTCGCCATCGCGCTTCACGTGCTTGCCACTGATGCTGAGGGTGTACTCGAAGCCGGATGACGTGACGCTGAGCTGGGTCTGGTCGGGGTAGTCGAGCGCCATCTCCTTCTTCATGCCCGGCAAGGCGGAGAAGTCCTGAGCGACCGCGACGCGAGCGAGGCAGGAGAGCAATACGAGCAACAAGATCCTTGCGGAAAAGCGGAAAGACATACAGCACCCCGTGAGTGGCAATACATGCTAACGACGGATGCGGCGGGTGACCCCGTTGGGGTCCAGGGCGAGGCGGGCGGCCTGCACTGCCGCATGTACGAATATACTCTCCCCGGGGTGAGTGCGCAAGCGGACCGCCATCCCTGTTGAGCACAGCCTGAGAGAGCCCCCAGTAGACGTCATTACGCGATTGGGCGGGGCCCGGTGGGGAGGCTTCGCGGCGGTATATGGCGAACATCACAGCAGCGTGTTATCAAACAAGGTGGATGAGTGAATGAAGATCATCGAGACCATTCCGTTTGCTAAGGAATTGCTTTCGCCTACATATGAAGAATCGTTCAGGCGCGAAGGCGTTGTGGCCGGGGAGCGGGAGGTGACGGTGGACGAGTGTTGGGCGGTGGCGTTGTACTGCACCGAGGAACTGGTTCAGGTGGCCGCCGATCACCTGGGCAACTTCCTGGGCACGGCCATGGGGAGCAGTACCAGCACGTGTGGGACCGAGAAGCGGATTGTGCTGGATGTTGATCCTGAATTGGATGAGAACCCCGAGGCGCATATGCTCCGGGTGACTGAGGATGCCATCGAGATCATCGGCGCCGGGCCTGCAGGGGTTCTGCAGGGCGTGTTCCGCCTTGAGAACCGGATGCGGGAGAAAGGGGCGCCGGTGGTGACCATGGGCGTGGAGACCCGGGCGCCGCTGTTCAAGCACCGCATCCACCGTTCGCCGCTGTCGTGCTTCTACAAGGAAGAACTGACGGGGACATACGAAGACCCGTTCAACGCCGAGTGGCTGTCGCCGGGGATGGACTATCCCGCCTGGCGCGAAGAGGACGCCGGGGCGGACACCTTCTACCACGACAACCTGCTGATGCGGATGGCCGAGCATGGGTTCAATGGCATCTGGCTGCGCGCGTCGTTCCGGCATTTCGCGAAGGTCAGCGTGTTCCCGGAGTTCGGAGCCAACTCGGACGTGATCCTGGAGCGGCTGCGGAAGCTGACGCAGCGGGCGGCGCGGCACGGGATCAAGGTGTTTCTGTACCTCAACGAACCGCTGGGGATCGCGGAGTATGACGACTTCTTCAAAAAGTACCCGCAGTGCGCCGGAGCGCCCTCGACCTATAAGCCGATGGTCAACCTGTGCACCAGCACGCCGGAGATCAAGACCTACCTGAAGGAGTCGTCGCAGTACATCCTGAGCCAGGTGCCGGAACTGGCCGGGTATGTGATGATCACGGCGTCGGAGTACCCGAGCCACTGCTGGTGCCGGACGGGGATTGACCCGGAGAACCCCGACAGGCAACTTGGCGAGGTCTCGGCGTGCCCACGGTGCGTGAACCGCACCCCGCAGGAGGTTGTGGGTGAGGTCGTGAGCCTGATCCGCGAGGGCGCGGTGTCCGTGAACCCCGACATCGAGATCATCGCGTGGAACTGGTCGTGGCGGATGTGGGAGGAGGACCCGCAGATCGGGGTGCTCAAGGCCCTGCCGAAAGAGACCATCGTCATGGGCGACTACGAGCGGGGCGAGCCGACCGAGGCGCTGGGGTTCGCGTACACCAATGATGAGTACAACATCAAGGTAGTGGGGCCGAGCCAGCGGTTCAAGGGCGTGGCGGACTTCATCACGGGCGAGGGCAGGCCGGTGTATGCGCGGATTCAGATCGGGACGACGCATGAGAACCCGGACATCCCGTACCTGCCCGTGCCGCAGAAGATTGCCGAGAAGTACCTGAGCCTGCCGAAGGCCGGTGTGACCGGGATGATGACGTGCTGGAACTTTGGCAACATGCCATGTCTGGGCACGGAGATCGCCGGGGAGTTCACGTGGTCGCCGCAGCCGAGCGTGGAAGGTGGCCTGAAGGCGATAGCGGCGCGGCACTTTGGGGCGGGCGTGGCCGAGGAGGTCGTGGCGGCGTGGGAGATCATGTCGCGGGCGCATGACGACTTCCCGGGCAGCATCCCGGTAATGTACGTCGGGCCGATCAGCCGCGGGCCCAACTTCCTGTTCATCTTCGACCAGATTGACCACCGGTTCCCGAACTCGTGGCTACTCGACAAGAACATAGAGGGCGACCAACTCGACTGGGCCTCGCCCTTCGGGCCGGAGAAGGTACTGGAGTGCTACCGGTCGGAAGTGGCGAAGGGGCGGAAGGCGCTGCCGATACTGGACGCGGCGATTGCGAAGCTGTCGGGTGAGGACAAGCGGCGGCTGGAGCGCGAGACCGGCGTGATGAAGTTCCACCTGATCCAGACCGAGTGCGCGGCGAACGTGGTGGACTTCCTGCTGCGGCGCAACGAGTTCTATGCGAGCGAGGACAAGGCGGAGAAGCTGGCGCTGCTGGACCGCATCGAGACGATCTGCCGCGGGGAGCTCGACAATGCGGCGGCGGCGATCCCGCTCCTGCAGGCGGACCCGAGGCTGGGGTGGCATGGGGAAGCGTATGGGTACATGATCAACGTACCGGATGTGGAGGAGAAGCTGCGGAGGCTGCGGGAGTTGGTTGAGGTGCGGCTCCCGGAGGAGAGGGGGAAGGTGTAGGGTTGAGATGAAGATGGGACGAAGGCCCTCCCTGGTTTGGGGAGGGCCTTTTGCTTTGGGTGGGAATGTATGGGAGAGCTTTACAGGATGTGCAGGATAACGGCAAGGATGGGGAGGATGAGGCGGGGAGGACAGGACAGAGAAATCGCGCTCTGGTGAGCGCTCCTACAGGCGGCGGTAGCGGCATTGCCAATAGGTTTGCGGGAGGTTTGTTATGAGTGAGCAGGGACGATTTGATATAGCGTTGGAGAATGGGGCCGTGGTGCGGGTTCAGGTGGTTTTGCCGCAGGTGTTTCGCGTGAGGATGCGGGCGGATGGGGAGTTTGAGGAGCCGGGTCTGGTGCGGTATGGGGTGGTGAAGAGTGAGTGGCCGGAGGTGCCGGTTAGCGTCACGGGCGATGACGGGGTGCTGGTGTTTGATACTGGGGAGGCGCAGCTTGAGGTGTCGAAGTTGGATGGGCGCGTGGCGCTGTATGGGGCGGGAGGGGAGGAGGTGCTGCGGCAGGTGGAGGCGCCGGTGTCGGAAGGGGATGAAGGAGGCTTTCGGGCGGAGTTTGGGCTGGCGGATGGGGTGCGGCTCTATGGGCTGGGGGATGAGACGCGGGACCGGATCAACAAGCGCGGGCACAAGACGCAGATGGTGCTGCGCAATGTGGTCAGCTATGTGCCCATCCCGTTTCTGATGAGCACGGGGGGCTGGGCGATCTTCATGAACAGCACCTGGTTCCACCAGCTTGACCTGGGGGCGACGGTGGCGGATCGGCTGGTGTATAGCGCTCGGCGGGGGGAGTTGGATTACTACTTGATCGCGGGGGAGACGTTGCCGGTGTTGCTGGACCGCTATACACAGGTGTCGGGGCGGCCCGTGCTCCTGCCGCAGTGGGGGTATGGGCTGACTTTCGTGTGCGATGAGCGCGGGGTGCGGGCGCGGGATGTGCTGTATGAGGCGCTGGAGTTCCGGCGAGAGAAGGTACCGTGCGACTTGATTGGGCTGGAGCCGGACTGGATGGAGACACGCTATGACTTCAGCGTGGACAAGCAGTGGAGCACGGAGCGGTTCCACCAGCCCTTCTGGAAGCAGCACCAGGAGCCGGGGGGATTTGTGGCGGGGCTCAACAACATGGGGTTCAAGCTGAGTCTGTGGTTGTGCGTGGATTATGATGTTAGTGAGTATGAGGAGCAGATGGTGCGGGAGAATGATGCCACAGACGGATCGCGCTCGGGGGAGCGCTCCTACCGGGAGACGGAGGAGGATCGGTATGACGAGGATATCATCAAGGACCCGCATTTCGTGCCTTCGTACCAGGATAAGATCACGAAGCGTGGGGAGCCGTGGTTTGAGCATCTGAAGAAGTTTGTGGACAACGGGGCGGCGGCGTTCAAGCTGGATGGGTCGAACCAGATCTGCTTCCACCCGGACCGCAAGTGGCTCAACGGGATGGATGATGAAGAGATGCACAACCTGTACCCGGTGCTGATGGCCAAGCAGATGGCGCATGGGTTCCGGGACCACACCGGCAAGCGGGCGATGATCTATACGGCGGGCGGCTATGCTGGGACGCAGCAGTATGCGGCGACGTGGGCGGGGGACACTGGCGGCGGGCAGAAGCCGCTGGTGTGTACGCTGAACCACGCGCTGTCGGGGCACTCGAACACGAGTTGCGACATGCAGGTCTGGAACGTCGAGGGGATTCACTTCGGGTTCCTGCAGGCGTGGTCGCAGGTGCTGTCGTGGCATATGTATAACCAGCCGTGGTTTTTGAAGCCGGAGATATATGAGGTGTTCAAAAGCTATGCGCGGCTGCGTTACCGGCTGTTGCCATACCTTTACTCGATGGCGCACGTGGCGGCGCGGACGGGGATGCCGGTGGTGCGGCCGATGCCGCTGGTGATGCCGGAGGACCCGCGGTGTGATGAGTTACTTAGCCAGTACATGCTGGGCGAGAGCTTCCTGACGTGCTCGTTCACTAACACGATCTACTTGCCCGAGGGCCGGTGGGTGGATTACTGGACCGGCGAGGGGTATGAGGGTGGGCAGGAGATCGAGTATGCGGTGCCGGAGGGGAAGGGCGGGCCGCTGTTTGTGAAGGCAGGGGCGATCATCCCGACGTGGCCGGAGATTGACTACGTGGGACAGCGGGCGATGGAGACGGTGGGGTTGGAGGTGTATCCGTGGGAGGATAGCCGCTTCACGCTATATGAGGACGATGGGGAGACGTTTGGCTACCTGGAGGGCAAGGTGGCGACGACGGAGGTGGAGTGTCAGGCCGAGGCGGGGAGGGTTGTGGTGAAGGTCGGGCCGCGGGTCGGGGACTATGAGGGGAAGTCGGAGCGGAGGGTCTGGGAGGTTGGGGTACATCTGGAGGGGCGGCCGTCGCGGGTGACGGTGGACGGGGCGGACGCGGAGTGGGCGTGGGAGGAGGAGGGGACGGGGGCGCGGGCTATGGTGGAGGAGAAGGCGGAGGGGGTTGAGGTGGTGTTGGAGGGTTAGGAGAGGGAGCTTTACAGGATGGGCAGGATAGAGGCAAGGATGAGCAGGATGAAAGGCAAGCGCTATGAAACGGCTGATTGCGGTCCTGATAGTGCTCATGGGAAGTGTGGCGGCGATTGCACAGGGAGAGGTTAAGGCCTATAGGCCGGGGCCGGTGCCGCCGGATGGGGAGCTGCGGTACTGCATTCAGTATGGGAATGTGGACGCCGAGTTGTTGGGGTTTCTGCAGCGGTCGCGGGTGAATTTCCTGCACTGGCATGGGCCGTTCTCGGGGTACAACGGGCTGGAGCCGCGGAGTGAGTTGGCGAGGCTGACCAAGTCGGCCAAGCAGACCATTGATGCGGCCCATGCGGCGGGGATGGCCTGCATCCTGTACATCGGGCCGTGTTTCAGCTATGGCGACAAGGACAAGCGGACGCTGCTGTTTGAGTTCTATGACAAGCGCTGGGCGCAGTATGAGGACTACTTCGGCAAGAAGCCGGGGGACCTTTTGGAGATGGCACAGTGCAATGTGGAGGGGAAGCCGCGGCCGTATGTGTATGAGCGGCAGGAGGGGTACCATCTGTGTGTGAACAGCCCCGGGGTGCGGCAGATGACCAAGGGGCTGATCCGGATGATCGTCGAGGCGGGGGGCGACGGGAGCTTCTATGACGGGCCGTATGTGACCGAGGGGCGGTGCTACTGCAAGTGGTGTAAGGCGAAGTTCCGGGAGTGGCTGAAAGAGACGTATACGGCCGAGGAGTTGCGGACGCGGCTCGGGGTGACGGATCTCGCTGCGGTGGAGCCGCCGAAGTCGGCCAAAGAGAAGCTGTGGGTGCCCTTCCGGCGGTTCAATGCGTGGAGTCTGCTGGACTTCATGCGGGACACGAAAGCGTACGGGCGGTCGCTGAACCCGCACTATATCATGACCTCGAACTACTGCATGTGGAGGGGGGAGCCGTTCTCGCCGATACGGGGAACGGCGGAGGATGCGGAGGTCGAGAGCCAGGTCGTGGATGTGCTGTTTGATGAGGCGAGATACGGGGCAGGGCCGCGGTGGGAGAGCGGGCGGATCAGCAACTCGACGGACTATCGACACTTGCTGGCGGCGGCGCAGGGGGTGCCGGTGGCGCTTCTGAAGACCGCGCCGGAGGGGACGAACCCGGAGGCGGGTGGCAACCTGACGCGGCTGGCAATGGCGGAGGGCGCGGCGAACGGCGGGACGTGGCAGCTTCACCGGCTCAAGCCGGCGGCGGCACAGGGGGCGGAGGAGTATGGGCAGTTCCTGGCGGGGCGGCAGGAGGCGCTGACGCGGTGCAGACCGTGGGCGACGGTGGCAATCTGGACGTCGGCGACGCAGGCGTACTATGATCTGCCGACATATCCGACGGCGGTGTCGCGGTACCTGGCGGATAGTCACGTGCCGCACAAGTTCGTGATTGACGCGGAGGTCGAGAAGGGGAAGTTGGGGGCGTATGAGGTCTTGATCGTGCCGGAGGTGGCGGTGATCTCGGAGAGGCAGCTTGCGGCACTGCAGGCGTTTGCGAAGCAGCCGGGCAAGCACGTGATCCTGATTGGGCCGTGCGGGCGGCTCGACGAGTGGGGGGAGAAGCGCGAAGAGATCAAAATCGCGGGGGCGGGAGTCTTACCTTCAATGGCCTTGCCGCAGTCGCCCAATGAGGGACTGAATGCGGCGGATAAGGAGAAGCTGAAGGGGCTGCTGCCGCTGATGCAGGAGCTGACGAAGCAGTGGCTGCCGGCGTGGGTGGCGGCACCGGAGGGGCAGGTGGAGGTGACCACCGGGTATGACGGCAGGGGTAAGCTGCTGGTGCATGTGGTGAACTATGGGGTAGAGATGACAGGGAGTCTGCGGACGCCGAAGGACGTGCTGGTGCGGGTGAGGCTGCCGCAGGGCATGACGGCAAAGACTGTGCCAGACCAGGGACCGACGGGGGCGAAGTTGTATACTCCCGAGCAGCCCAAGGGGAGGCCGCAGGCATTCGAAACGGTGCGCCCGGGGCCGGAGGAGTATGCCGAGTTCCGGCTGGATGAGCTGGGGATATACAGCCAGGTGGAGTTTGACCTGGCGCCAGAGAGGCGTCCGGTGGCTGACAAGACGCGGCTGGTGACGAAGGTGGAAGGGGAGGCGGCGCCGGGGGCGACGGTGGTGATTGAGGCGAAGCTGGAGCCGGCGGCGAAGGGGCAGTGGTGGATCAGCCCCGGTGGGGGATGGCAGATCGAGCAGGCGGACATGCCCGGAGGTAAGCGGTATACACTGAAGCTGGGTGAGACTATTGGGGATGGTTACACCGGGCCGCAGTTGTCGGTGCGGCTGCCCAGCGGCAGGCAGTTGACGCAAATGGTGTGGATGCCGGTGCAGGCGCCGTTTGAAATGGGGATGCGGACGCCGGCGTTTGCTGATATGCTGACGGGACGGACGCGGCTGGCGGTGACCGTGCGCAGCCGGCTGCCGGTGGCGGCGGAGGGGGCGCTGACGGTGACGCCGCCGGAGGGCTGGGCGGTGGAGGGGCTGCCGGCGACGGTGAGTCTCAAGCCGCAGGCGAGCGAGCAGGTGGTGGGATGGCTGAGGGCGCCGACGGGAGTGAAGCCGGGGGCGTATGAAGTGGCGGCGACGCTGACTGTGGGGAAGAGACGGGCGGAGGCGACCGCGACGCTGAGCGTGGCAGACAACATGAAGGCGTTGCAGTGCCGCAAGACGGCGGCGGCGCCGGTACTCGATGGAACCCTGGACGAGGAGTGCTGGAAGCAGGCGACAGTGGTGACGGACTTTCAGCGCACCGACGGCAAGGGCAACGCGAAACAACAAACCGTGGCTCGTGTTTGCTATGATGAGCGGAGGCTCTATATAGCATTTGAGTGTTTGGAAAGCGAGCCGGAGACGATCATCAACCTGGTCGAGCAGGACGGCGGGGAAGTGTGGCGGGATGACTCGGTTGAGGTGTTCGTGGACCCGGGGTTGACGCGGCGGGGAGTACTGCACTGGACGTGCAATACGGCGGGGAAGAAGTCGCCGGCAAAGGGGTGGGAAGCGGCGGCCAAGCGGACGGAGCGAGGATGGAATGTGGAGATGGCGCTGCCGATTGGGGACTTGAAGCCGCAGGTTGGCGAGATGTGGGGGATCAACCTGTGCCGCACGAGGCCGTCAAGGCCGCAGAACGAGCCGGAGTACAGCGCGTGGTCGTTCACGCCGGGGGCCTTCGCGAAACCGGAGCGGTTTGGGGTGCTGGTGTTTGGGGAGTGAACAAGGCATACAGGATGTACAGGATAACGGCGGATGGGCAGGATGGGAGCGTAGGACGTTGTGGATGAAGCAGGGCGTATAGGATGAAAGATATGATGATTGATGAGCAGTAGTACTCGCGGCATGTTGGTGATGGTCTTGTCGGCGGTGTTCTTTGCCCTGATGGCGGGGCTGGTGCGGGGCATGGAGGGCACGAGCGCGTATGTGATGGTGATGGCGCGGTTTGTGATTGGAACGCTGGTGTGCGTGGGGTTGTTTGCAGTGGGGTTGGACCGGCCGCGATGGACCAACTGGCCGTGGATCATCACCCGGGGCGTGGTCGGCGGGGTTGCGGTTGTGATATTCTACTGGACCATCAAGGACATCGGTCTCGCCAAAGCGACAATGCTGAACTACACGTACGTGGTGTGGGCGGCGGTGGTGGCGGTGCCGCTCTTGCACGAGCGGCTGGGGATCATGCACTGGTTAGCCATCGCTGTGGCGCTGCTGGGGATTGTCCTGCTGTTCGATGTGCGGGAACTCTCGGTGGGGTATGGCGAGGCGTTGGCGTTGTTTGGCGCACTGTGCAGCGGCGTGGCGGTGATTTGCGTAACGCGGTGCCGGGAGACCGACAGCTCGACCAACATCTTCTGGTCGCAGTCGCTGTTCGGGATCGGGCTGGCGGCATGGCCGATGACGCAGCAGTGGGTGATGCCGACGACAGGGCAGTGGGCGGCGCTGGTGGGTATCGGGCTGCTCGCGGCGGTGGGGCAGTTGGCAATGACATATGCGTACAAGCACACCGGGGCCACGCAGGGGAGCCTGCTGAGTCTGGTGACGCCGGTCTTGAGCGCGCTGATGGGGGTGCTGTATTTCCATGAGGCGTATAACGCGGGGTTTGTGATCGGGTCGGCGCTGATTCTGGGGGCGTGTGGGTATATGGCGGTCTATCCGGTGGGGAAGGGTGGGCTGGAGAAGGCTGGGGAGGAAGATGAGAGCTTTACAGGCTGTACAGGATAACGGCAGGATGGGGATGATGAGCTGGGATCGTATGGCGAAGGGCGGGTTTGGGTGCCAGCTGGTCGCGATCAGTGATCGCTCGTACAGGCGGAGGTAGCCGAGGGTGTTGGGAAGGGCCCGACAGGGATGTCGGGCTGTATTTTGTGTAACGGGATTGTGTTTGCATGCCGCTGATTAGCGTTGAGAACTTGACTAAGTACTACGGGACCGAGCTGATGCTGGATCATGTGTCGTTTGCCATTGATCACCGGGAGAGGCTGGGGTTCATTGGGGCGAATGGGACCGGGAAGACTACGCTTTGCCGGATACTGCTCGGCCAGGAGCAGTATGAGGATGATTCAAAGATACATATCGCGCGGGGGACGACGATTGGGTACCTGTCGCAGGATGTGCGGTTCCATGGGGCGGATACGCCGTGGGAACTGGTGATGTCGCTCTTCAAGGACCTCAAAAAGCGCGAGAAGCGGATGGCTGAGGTGACCGAGCGGATGGGGGCGGAGGGGGTCGATGACGAGGAACTGCACCGGCTGCTGGATGAGCACGCGCGGCTGCTGGAAGAGTTTGAGCGGCACGGCGGGTATGACTATGAGCACCGGGCGGCGGGGGTGCTGACGCGGGTGGGGGTGCCGGAGGTGGACTTCCACCGACCGCTGGCGAGCTTCAGCGGAGGCGAACAGCGGCGGGCGGCGCTGGCGAAGCTGCTTCTTGAAGCGCCTGACCTGTTGCTGCTCGACGAGCCGACGAACCATCTCGATGTGCAGGGGATCGAGTGGCTGGAACAGTACCTGAGAAACTACCCGGGCGCGGTTGTGGCGATCTCCCATGACAGGCGCTTTCTGGATTCCGTGGCGCAGAAGATACTGGAACTCGAGGCCTGTGATCTGACCGAGTATCACGGGGGGTACTCGGACTACATGAAGCAAAAAGAGCAGCGGCTCATGGTGTATGAGCGGCAATATGAGCGGCAGCAGCAGGAACTGAAGAAGCAGATGAGCTTCATCCGGTGGGCACTGGCGACGCAGCAGGAGAAGCGCGTGAAGGCTGCCAAGAGCAGGCTGAAGCTGCTGGACAAGACGGAGTACCTGGACCCGCCGCTGAACCAGCGGCGCAAGATGAGCATCCGGTTTCAGCCGAAAGTGCGCGGAGGGAACGAGATACTGCTATTGGAGGGGCTGGGGAAGCAGTACGGGGGCAAGCGGCTGTTTTCGGGGCTGGACCTGCTGGTGCGGCGTGGCGAACGGGTCGGGGTTGTGGGGTCCAACGGGACCGGGAAGACGACGCTTATCAAGATTGCGCTGGGTCTGGAGACGCCCAGCGAGGGGACGGCGCGGCTGGGAAAGAGCGTGGAGGTGGGGTATCACCGGCAGGAGGAGTTCGGCCTGGACCCCAACAACACCGTGTTGCAGGAGTTCGGGACGGTGCTACCGGATGCCGATACCGCGGAGCTGCGGAGTCTGCTGGCGCGGTTCCTGTTCGTGGAGGATGATGTCTTCAAGCGAGTCGGGGACCTGTCGGGCGGCGAACAGAGCCGCCTGTCGCTGGCGAAGCTCGTGATGACGCGGCCGACGCTGCTGGTGCTGGACGAGCCTACCAACCATCTGGACATCGACTCGCGGAATGCGCTGGAGGGGGCGCTGAAGGAGTACGAGGGAACGATCCTGGTTGTCAGCCATGACCGTTACTTCCTCGACGCGGTGGTCAATCGGTTGATCCTGCTCACCGAGGGTGCGGCGGTTGTGCACGAGGGGAACTATAGCTCGTACATGGCCAAGAAGGCGGCGCTGGAGGCCGAGGCCGAGAGGCTGGTGCAGGAAGAAGCGGAGGTGGCCCGCCAGGAGCGGCTGCGGCAGGAGAAGCTGGCGCGGAAGGCCAAGCGCGAAGCGGCGGAGAGAGACGGTGGGCCGAAGCTGACGCCTGAGGAACTGGAGGCGCGGGCGTACGCGCTGGAGGACTCGATCAGCCGGATCGAGGGGATACTGGGGGAAGCGGCGACATACGAGAACCCGGCGCGAGTGGCGGCGCTGAGCGCTGAGCACCAGAAGCTGAGCGAGGAACTGGAGCGGGTGTATGAGCTTTGGGTGGAGGAGGAGTGAGCATCATGAAGCTGGGAGCAGAGCTTCGCGAGGCGATTGAGCGACAGATTGAGGCGGGGGAGATACCGGGTGGCGTGGTGCTTGCGGGGCGAGGTGGGGAGGTCCTCTGCCACGAGGCGGTGGGGGAGCGGATGGTGGCACCGGAGCGGCGGCCGATGGAGCCGGACACCCTGTTTGATCTGGCGTCGGTGACCAAGCCCGTGGCGACGGCGACGGTGGTGATGCAGCTAGTGGAGGAAGGGCGGCTGGAGGTTGAAGGGCGAGTGTGTGAGTGGGTGGACGGGATTGATGAGCGGGTTACGCTGCGGCATCTGCTGACACATTCGTCGGGCTTGCCGGCGCACAAGAACTATATGCTCGAGTGGGGGGGGACGGACTGTAGGGCGGGGGCTTGTACCCCGCCGGTCGTTATCACCGACGGCGCTCGCGGCGGGGTACAAGGCCCCGCCCTGCAGTCCGAGGAGCGGCTGGAGCAGGTGGTGGCCGATATCTGCGGGCTGCCCTTGCAGTGGGCGCCGGGGGAGGGGTTTGCTTACTCCTGTCTGGGGTACATCGTGCTGACGGCGGTGGTGGAGCGGGTGACGGGGGAGCGGCTGGACAGATTGGTGGAGCAGCGAGTGACGGGGCCGCTCGGGATGAAGGACACAGGCTTCTGTCCGGATGAAGCGCGGCGGGCGCGGTGTGCGGCTACGGAGCAGTTTCCTGAAGGGGTGCTGTGCGGGGTGGTGCATGACGAGAATGCGCGGTATCTGGGCGGGGTGTCGGGGAATGCGGGACTGTTTGCGACTGCGGGCGATCTGGCGCGGTTTGTAGCGATGGTGATGGGCGGGGGGGAACTGGAGGGGGAGAGGGTGCTGGCGGCGGATACGGTGGAGACGATGACTACGCCGCAATCGCGGCTTGTCGGGGGAGTGCGGGGGCTGGGTTGGGACATCGACTCGACTTACTCGGCGGCGCCGCGTGGCGGGTTCCCCATGGCGAGCTTTGGGCATACGGGGTATACGGGGACGTCCATCTGGGGGGATCGGGCGAGTGGGGTGTTTGTGGTGCTGCTGACCAACCGGGTACATTTCGGACGGGAGAAGGACGTGAGCGCCTTGCGGCGTGAGGTGGGGGAGATTGTGGCGGAGCTTATCTGAAGGGCGCGGACGGGTCAGGCCCGCGCCCCTTTTCGCAGCCCGGTCTAGGCCAGGTATACCGCACTGACCTTGTTGATCGCCTCGGCGATTTGCTCGCAATCCCCCTCCGTCCAGCCTCCATCGATTCCCATGCGCACCGCACGCGAGAGCCAGTCGAGAGTGTTGGGGCACATGTCCGGGCTGTAGTCGGGCAGCTTGCCCTGGTAGAGCGGGCAGGTGAAGGGGCAGCCGTCGGGTGTGGCCGTCTTCTGCTCCATGATCTGCTCCCAGTAGCTGTAGACGTGCCAGTCGCGGATCTGGTCGGAGTAGCCGCCACCCGCGCCGATTCCCTCGGCGGCGAGGGCCTCACGCACTTTCTGGGCAGTGTCCACGTCGGGGGCGAAGAAGGTGAAGGTGTAGGCGGCCTCACCGTCGGGATCGTGCGAGGTCTGTAGCTGGAGGCCGGGGCGCGACTCCAGGCGGGAGATGATGGCCTGTTTGACGCGACGCCAGTCGGCACAGCGCTGATCGACCTTGCGTAGCTGGGCCAGGGCTACAGCCGCGGCCAGCTCCGACATCCGGTAGTTTTCCCCGCAGAATAGCTCGCCGGGACGCCGCTCCTTGGCGTAGCGGTCGGGCCGCCAGCAGGCCGCGGTGTCGTGCCAGCTTTGGGCGCGGGTATCGAGCCACTCATCGTCCGTGCACACCACTCCCCCTTCTCCAGCCACGAACGTCTTGTAGTAGTCCAGCGAGAAGCAGCCCAGGTCGCCGATGGTGCCCAGTGGCTTGCCGTGGTAGGTGCCGCCGCCGGACTGCGCGGCGTCTTCGATTACCCGCAGGTTGTGGCGGCGGGCGATGTCCATGAGCGCGTCCATGTTCGAGGGCATTCCGCCCATGTGTACAGGGGCAATGGCGACAGTCTGCGGGGTGATATTCGCTTCGACGTCGGCGGGGTCCAGGGTGAGGGAGGCGTCTACCTCGGCGATGACGGGGATGCCCTTGGCGACCACCACGGCGGAAGTCGTGGCGAAGAAGGTGTAAGCCGGGACGATGACTTCCGTGCCTGGCCCGACGCCCGCCGCAACCATTGCCGCCACGAGCGCGGAGGTGCCGGAGTTCACGCCCAGGGCGTGCCGGCAGCCGAAGTGCTCTTTGAAGGCAGTCTCGAACTCAACGACCTTGGAGCGCTCGTTGTAGTAGCGGAAGAGGTGCGGCGACCGGGGCTGTGACTGCAGCACGAGGTCTGCGATCTGCTGCTTGGTCTGTGCATCGTCGGTCCACAGGTCCAGGAGTTCGAGCAGTTCCTCGGTCCAGATTTTGGGCTGTGAGTGGCCAGTGATTTGACTGACGGCGCGGGGGCCGCCGTTGATGGCGAGCTTCGCTTCAGGCATGTTCCTGTTCCCTTCGCGTTGATTGCGCATGTTGCGGCCAGATTGGCTGTGTGACGATGATAGCGCCATGAACGGCGTGGTGAAATATGCATTTGTTGCGATCTGTTTGCCATTCATGCTATGCTTTCTGGCATGCTGAGCCCCAATCGTCACTTTGATCGCGAGGCGCTGGAAGTGCTGCTGGCCCCGGAGCGCTGGGCGCTGGTTACTCCCGAGCTGGCGGAGCTTGAGCCGTGCGAGGATGCGCGGCACCAACGGTGGATGGAGGTGAATACGCATTGCCACGCGCACCGCGAGATCTGCCTGATAACGCGAGGAGAGGGTGTCCACGGGTGCGGAGGGGCGATGTACCACTTCACACCCGGGACGGTCTTCTACTTTGAGGCGTTTGTCGGGCATGACCAGGTGCCGCCGCCGTATATGGATGGCGTGGATCAACTGTGGTTTTCGGTGGTGAAGGATTCGGTGGTGGCGCGGCTGATTGAAGTGCGCAACGGGGAGTTCGGCTTTGGGGGGCGGTTCCGGGAGCTGTTGACCGACCGGGAGTTGGGCGTGACTGACTGCGGCAGCCTGCTAAGCCGCATCCAGCTGACGGGGATGCCGGGGGAGCTGTGTCTGCTGCAACTGCGGGCGGCGGTGATGACGCTGGTGTCGGCGCTGCTGGCGGTTGGCTATGCGCCACCGGTGCCGGAGCTGGCGGATGACTTCCAGGGGCGGGTCATCACGATGGTGGCCAGGCACATAGCAGAAACCGCCGGGCGCGGAGAGAGTCTGGACAGTCTGGCACGGCTTGCGGGGTATAGCAAGTACCATTTCCTGCGGCTGTTTCAACAGCACACCGGGCGGTCGGTGCACGAGTACATTGATGAGTGCCGACTGCAGCGGGTGTCGGCGGGCCTGGCGAAGGGGCATACGCAAAGGCAAATCGCCGAGGAGTTGGGATTCTCCTCGGCGGCGGTGTTCTGCAGGTGGTACAAGCGCTATCGGGACCTGGAGATCGGCTAACGCCCCAGCGTCCGGCCGCGCTCGACGAAGTACTTCATGGTCTCGTAGTTGATTTCCGGCGGCTCGGAGTGGTCGGAGTGGAGGATGTAGCCGCCGCCACCCTTCACTACCGGCAGTATCTTGCGATCCATCTCCTCGTCAATCTGCCTGAAGTCGTTGCTGATCAGGCAGCGGACGTCCACCCCACCGTAGAATGAGATCTTGTCTCCGAAGCGCTCAAACAGCGTGGGCAGGTCCATGCCGGCTTTGACTTCCATGGCCTGCAGGCAGTCCATCCCCGCCTCGATCATCCCGGGAACCAGCGGCTCGACGTATCCGCAGCTATGGACGATGACCTTGCAGCCGAGACTGTGGGCGTAGTCGAACAGGCGGGCGTGGCCGGGCTGGAGAATTTCGCGGTACATCGTGGGTGACATGAAGGGGCGGTTCTTGAAGCCCATGTCCTCATAGAAGAAAAAGCCGTCGGGCTTGCCTTCTTCGGCGAAGAGGAGTTCGAGGTGGTTGATGGTGAGGTCGGTGTAGGTCTGCACCATGTCCCTGACCCAGTCGGGGTCGAGGGCCATGCCCATCAGCATGTATTCGTGGCCACAAATGGGGTGCATCTGCTCGAAGGGGGCGACGCCGGCCCAGCAGTAGAAGCGCTGCCTTTCGGCGGCGTACTTCTTAGCCTCCCGGTAGCCCTCGAAGGGGATGCGGCGGCGGTCGATGCCGACGAGCTTTTCCTTGAAGGGCTCCCAGCCGTGACGGTCCTTGACGGTGAAGTCCACATGCTCGGGGGTGCTGTCGTGGAGCTTGTGGCGGCGCAGCTTGGCGCCGTTGCCGTCGATCTGCAGGATCGTCTCGTCGGTTTCCTCGATGGTCTCAGGGGTGAAATCGAGGTCGGCGACGGAGTTGAGCCAGCCGCCGGTGCGCAGGTCCTGGCCGAAGTGCTCCTGGATGTCCTCGTCGGCGCCGATGTGGCCCTCGTCGCGCCAGCGCTTGATGGTGGCGCCCCAGGGGCTGACGGCGATGGGCGTGAGGTCCACGGGCTGACGGCTGAGGACGGCGGTCATGCGTTCGAGGCTGGTCATGGTGGCGGGCATGAACGGGCTCCTTGTGGATGGTCGCGTGGCAGACCGATCGCGGTCTGGTGACCGCTCCTGCAGGCGGCGGTAGTGGCAGATTCGACGGGTAGCGGGGGATTCCTGCTACGCTCGCGGGCAGGAAGTGGGGGGAGCGTGGCGAAAGGTTTGGGGCGGGGTACAGACCCCAAATGCTCTGTCATCCTGAGCGCGGAAGTCCGCGTCCGCCAAGCGAAGGATCTCTCCCCACGCTGCAGATTCTTCGCTGCGCTCAGAATGACAACCCTATAGCCGTCTCATCCTGCCCATCCGTCGTTATCCTGTCCATCCTGACAAGCTCTTCCCGAGGCCACCAACATGCTAACAGGTATCTCACCTCTCCTCAGTCCCGACCTCCTCGCCACCCTCTCCCGCATGGGCCACGGCGATGAAATCGTCCTCGCCGACGCTCACTTCCCCGGCGAGACCATCGGCAAGCTGACCCTCCGCGCCGACGGCCTGCGCATCCCGGACCTCCTCGACGCCATCCTGCCGCTCTTCGAACTCGACGCCTATGTCGAGGACCCGGTAGCAATGATGGCCCCGGTCCCCGGCGACTCCCTCGACCCCGCGGTCGAGCAAGCGTATCGCACGGCCATAGACCGCCACGCCCCTGCGACCCCGCCCATAGCCCGGGTCGAGCGCTACGCCTTCTACGAGCGCGCCAAACAAGCTTTCGCAGTAGTAATGACCGGCGAGACCGCCAAGTACGGCAACATCATCCTCAAAAAGGGCGTCACACCCCTCTAGAGCGCACGTCAGGCAGGGGGCGCCTCTGTTGCACGCGGCGCGTTCCGCTGTAGGGCGCATCCGTTGCACGTGCGCCTCTGCTGTAGGGCGGGGGCTCCGTACCCCGCCGGCCGTTATCACAGACCATCGCACAGCGCGGGCCTCCCTCCCGCCTGTCCCTGGGGATGCATCCGCTGCACGTGCGCTGTAGGGCGTAGCGACGTCTGCGTCGCAGGGGGCTCGTACCCCGC
>JBDKRC010000225.1:0-15061 GCA_039683575.1 Armatimonadia bacterium
CGGGGGCTCCGTACCCCGCCGCGCGTGGCGATGGGTGATCGTAGACAACGACGGCGGGGTACGGAGCCCCCGCCCTACAGCCGACTCATCGCCTACGCCGGTACCCGCAGAACATCATCTTCAAAGAACCCGGTTACGCCACTGATGCGCATCAGTTCTGAGCGCAGTTCGGACGTCATCTCCACGCGCATCTGGTCGCCGAGGGTCACCAGGCGGCGGGAGCCATTGCTGCGGATTGCGAGCGCCACCGGCTGACGGCCCGTGTGACGCGACAGCGTGGTCTGAAGGTGGCGAAGAGTGTCGGGTGACGCTTCCTCTACCTGTAGCTCAATGTACATCCAGGGGCCGTAGTTGCGCGGGGCCTCAGCCGGCGTCTCTTCCTCGTCCGTGGACGGGAGCTGCTCCTCGGTTACGAAGCCCTGCTCGGCCTCCTGGCGCTTCTTGGCGGACGCGCTGCGGGCCTGCTCGAGCGGCATGACACGGTCACAAAGCAGCTTGCATTCATAGCGAGGCGTGCCAGCGTCCTCTTCGTCGCTGTTGTGCGCGCCTCCGGAGGAGAGCTTCTTTTCCAGCGTCCCCTCCATGATGACAATCTCGTCTTTGACCACGAACTGCCCGTACTTCTCATACCCGCGTGGAAAGAGCGTGACCTCCACCGACCCGGCGAGGCCGGTGAGGGTGAAAAACATCATCTGGTCGCCCTTCTTGGTTGTGTAGGGCTTTGCCTCGCTGACCATGCCCCCGATCAGCAGGCTGGTCTTGTCCTTGAACTGTGGCAGCTCTTCGATGGTCGCGGTGCAGCATTTGCTCAGCTTCTCCTGCGCGCGCAGGAGCGGGTGGTCGGAGACGTACAGGCCGAGGAGTTCCTTCTCAAGCTGCAGGGCCTCGTCGTCGGACATCGGCTCTACGTTGGGCAGTTGCTCGCTGATCGCGTCGTCCTCGTCACCACCAAACAGGTCATCAAACAGAGCATTCTGGCCCTTGGCGGCATCGGCCTGCTGTTTCTGGGCCGAGGCGAAGGCGCCGTCGAGGGCAGCCAACAGTGCATTGCGCTCGCCGAGATCTGAGAGCGCTCCAGCCTGGATGAGGGTCTTGATGGCAGCCTTCGCGACGTTGCGCGGGCCCATGCGCCGGCAGAAATCGTGCAGGCTGGTAAAGGGGCCGCTCTCCTGCCGCTCCGCGGTGATTTGCTCGGCGGCTGAGTGTCCGAAAGTCTTAATGGCCGCCAGACCGAAGATCACGTCGCCGTTTGTGACGGTGAAACCCGCCTCACTGGCGTTGATGGACGGCGGGCGGACCGTGATGCCCTGTCGGGCGCACTCCAACACGTATTTGGCGATCTCGCCCGTGTTGTCCATGACGCTGGTCAACTGGGCGGATATGAGCTCTGCCGGCCAGTTCGCCTTCAGGTAGGCAGTCCAGTAGGCCACGAGCCCATAGGCGGCGCTATGAGACTTGTTGAAGCCGTAGTTGGAGAAGGTCACCATGCGGTCCCAGACCTGCTGGACCGCGTCCTCCGGCACGCCGTTGTTCTTGCACCCCTCAAAGAACAGCGGCTTCATCTGCAGCATCTTGGCTTCCTGCTTCTTAGCCATGGAGCGCATGATGATCTCAGCCTGCGGCATGGAGAAGCCAGCCAGTTGCGAGGCAACCTGCATTACCTGCTCTTGATATAGGATGACCCCGTAGGTTTCCTCAAGGATGGGCTTAAGCAGCGGGTGGAGGTACTTTACCTCGGCGCCGTGGCGGCCGGCGCAGAACTCGGGAGCCGAGTCCATCGGCCCAGGGCGGTACAGTGCCACGAGAGCGATGACATGCTCAAACTTGTTGGGGCGAAGCTCGCGCAGAAGGTTGCGCATGCCCTCGCTTTCAAGCTGGAAGACCGCCGATGTATCCCCGCGCCCGAGCAAGTCATAGGTCTTGGGGTCGTCTTTGGGGACGTTGTGGAGATCTACTTTGATCCCGTGGTTGCGCTCGATGGCCTCCAGGGCGTAGCGGATGATGGTCAGGGTCTTGAGCCCCAGGAAGTCCATCTTGACGAGACCCACGTCTACGACGGGGTTCATCGAATACTGGGTGATGACAGCTTCCTTCTCAACCTTGAGCGGGACCACGTCGGCGAGGGGCTTGTCTGAGATCACGACGGCGGCGGCGTGGACGGAAGAGTGCCGCGTGAGACCTTCCATGCGGCCCGCAAAATCGGCCACGCGTCGCAGTTCCGGGTCATCCTTGACGCGCTCAATGACCTCGGGGGTTTCTTTGAGGGCCTTCTCAAGCGTCCAGCCCTTGCCCTCGGGAATCGCCTTGGCCAAATCGTTGATCTTCGACTGCTCGACCCCCAGAACGCGCCCCACATCGCGCACGGCCTGCTTGGCGCCCATGGTGTTGAAAGTGCAGACCTGGGCGACATTGCCGCGGCCGTACTTCTCCCGAACGTATTCTATGATCTCTTCACGCCGGTCATCGGGGAAGTCGAGGTCAATGTCCGGCGGGCTGACGCGCTCAGGGTTGAGCATGCGCTCAAAAATGAGCTTGTTTTCCAGCGGGTCAACTTCGGTAATACCGGTCAGGTACGAGACGATGCTGCCGGTTGCCGATCCGCGCCCCGGCCCTACGAGCATCCCCCGGCGCTTGGCCTCGGCGATGAAGTCGCTGACGATCAGGAAGTAGCCGGAGTACTTGCAGTGCTCGATGACGGAAAGCTCGTAATTCAGGCGCTCAACAACATGCGAGGGGGGCGGCGCCCCATAGCGCGGCACCAGATTGCTCTCGCAGACGTGGCGGAGATAGGTTTCAACGGTGTGGCCCTCGGGTACCTCAAAGCGCGGCAGATTCAGGTGTCCCAGGTCCAGCTTGACATTGCAGCGTTCCGCGACTTCCGCCGTGTTGGCAATCGCCTGCGGCGCCTGGGGGAAGAGCTGCAGCATCTCCTCCTCGGTGCGGACGTAGAACTTGTCCGCACCGAAGCGCAGGCGCTTGGGATCGCTGTAAAGGGAGTTGGTGCCCACGCAGAGCAGCACGTCGTGCAACTCCGCCTCGTCGGGCATCAGATAGTGGCAGTCATTGGTCGCGACGACTTTGGCGCCGGTCTCTCGAGAAAGCTGGAGCTTGCCTTCGTTGATCTTCGCCTGCCCCTCCAGCCCGTGCTCCATGAGTTCGAGGTAGACGTTCTCGGGGCCGTAGAGCTCCCTGAGTTGCCCCAGGTGCTGTCGCGCGCCGTCGATATCGTCGTTGAGCAAGCGGTTGCCGATCACCCCGGCCTGGCAGGCGCTGAGGCAGATCAGGCCTTCGCGATGGGCGGCGAGCAGTTCGAGGTCAACGCGGGGCTTATAGTAGAAACCCTCAAGGTGTGCGGCGGAGACCACGCGGAGCAGGTTCTGGTAGCCCTGGTTGTCGGCGGCCAGCAGGACCAGGTGGTGGAGTTCCTTCTGTCCGCGAGCGGGGTCGCGTTCGAGGCGCGAGTAGTTGGTGTAGTAGACCTCACAGCCGATGACGGGCTTGATGCCAGCCTTCTCAGCGGCCTTGTAGAAATCAATTGCGCCATACATGACGCCATGATCCGTCATGGCGACAGCGGGCATCTCCAATTCGACGCAGCGCTTCACGAGACGGTCTACACGACAGGCGCCGTCAAGCAGGCTGTATTCGGTGTGAAGGTGGAGATGGGAGAAGCCGTACTGTGACATGATCTGCTTTACTTATGGTGAAAGAGGGCGTCAGAAAACGATACTTCGAGCGAAGCGGGTTAGCGAACCGGAGCAGACTGCTGCTGCACTGGCGCCGGCTGAACGGCAGGCTGAGCCGTAGGCTGTTGCGTCGGTTGGACTGTGGCCGCCGGCTGCTGCATAGGGACGGCTGGCTGCGTCTGTGTCGCTGCAGGCGGCGTAGCAGGGCTGCTGGTGGCCGCCGGGGCCTCTTCAGTCGCTGCCGGGGCAGCCTTCTCTGGGGCCACAACCTGAGCGAATGACTTCAGAAGGTTGCCTATCTCGGTCAGTTCCGCGGCGACAACCGGCCAGGCCTGTCGCTGCAGCGAGTCTTCGGCGCCGCGGGCCGCAGCCTGTGCGTTGTCAAGCGTGGCGCCGCCTGGAATCGGCTTTTGCAGGACGGCGTTCAGCGTCTGCAGGGCCGAGGCGCCATCGCCACGCGCCGTGGAGGCGCGGGCGGTCTCAATTTCTTTCAGTACATCCGGCACAAGCTCAGCGGGACGACCGCTGACGCCCGCGTCGCTGGCCATCAGAAGCTCCTGCGTCGCTCCCGGGAACTCCTTCGAGCCGATGGACTGCTGGGTGCGGATCTGGTAGACGGCACGGTCGACATTGCGGACGATGGCCCGGCCCGGCAGATCCGCGTCGAGGCTCTGCAGGACCCTCTTGAGCCGATCCAGTGCCGACTTCGTGGCGGCCGCATCGTGGGCCTCAACGGCCTTCTGCGCCTCGGTGACGGCGTCGCGAGCTACCGCGAGGTCGCGAACCACAGGCGGGTCGCCGGCCTTCTCGGCGTCGAGGGTCTGCCGCCGCTTGACCTCCTCGGCGAGCATGGCCAGGTTCTTGCCGGTGGCTTCTTGATACTGCCGCAGCTCCTGCAGGATCTGCGAATTGGTATCTGTCTGCTGTGCTTGGCCCTGGGGCGTTGCAGAGCGCTGGCAACCGGCGAGCAGACATGCTCCCACAGCCGCCAAAATGAGCGTTACAACCATGATGCGAAACGCCGGGCGGTTCATCAGAGGGCTACCTCGACCGTTGGGTTGGAGAGCGCGGAGAGCGGCTGCAGAGGGGTCTTTACCCGTGTGGGGCATTATAAGTCAAAGGAAGCCCGAAATGCAACCGCACAGCGGGACGCGAGGAGCCGCCTTTGCTCAGTAGGTAGCCCGAAGTCTCACGCGGCACGGGCTGCCCCAGCACACGCCCGCAGCCGGTGAGGACAGTCACTGTCATGGGAAGACGAGAAGGGGATAGCGCAGGAGATCCAACTTGAGCGTGTGTACATTCCCGGCAACCACGACCGCCTCTGTAACAAGCACCCGCGAGTTCGACGTTTCGTCGACCGAGTGCTTGGACTGCATCGCCCCGTGGCGGATGCTCCATTCGACTGGCAACTCAATGATTCTGAGCATGCGGTCCTGGCGAGACACGGCCACGTTTTCGACGGGGAGAACTTCGCAGGAAGAGCACTGACGGATCCAGGGCACCTGCTGACCCCAGTCGGGGATTTGCTCACGGTCGAGATCGCCTCCACTCTGCCCGATCGGATGACAAGCATTCTCGAGTCCTTTGGTCATCCGCCCTCGCCTGAAATCACGGCAGGTCTGAAGCGGGACCTGGAGGCGATGTTCTCGGTCCCCGGCTTCAGTGCGCTGACCTGGTTCTGGAAGAGGGTGGTCCGCCGCTGGCGCGGCGGCAAATGCTTCATTGCGGCTGTGTGGGCGTTGGCCGCTTTGCTGTGGCGCTTCGCGCGGCGTTGCCTGCAGCTCCCTCGATGGTTCGGCAGATCCTGGGGGCAGAATGTGTTGTGGGCACTGCGTTCGGCGATTGTGGTGTCGGTAGTGGCCGCCCTGCCTCTCATCGCGGCTCTCGTGTGTTGGCGAGTATCCGCCCTCGCGATCCCGCTGGGACGGGTGCTAACCGACGGGGCCAGAGCAATCGGGGCTGAAGTCTGTGCTCTACTCCTCCTGTGGGGACCGGTCATTGTGCGCAACCCAGACCGTTGGTTGCGCAAGGGCGCGAGAGATGATGCCAAGAGGTCCATGAAGCTTGCCCCGGACTGTGTGCGCTACATTGTCTACGGACACACGCACCATGCTCTGCAGGAGTTGCTGACAGTCTGCCCCGACGGCAGACCTATCTACTACCTCAATACGGGAACTTGGCGACAGATCATCGATCTTGCTGGAGACAATTCGGACTTCGCCTCATACAAGACCCTTAGCTACGTGGTGGTCTACGGGCAGGCAGAGCAGGAGAGGAGACTTCGCAATGGCCAGCCACGCCAGTACTTCGAGGGCTGGGCTGGCAAACTACGCGACGAGGAGTGTTTCTGACGCAGTTGCAGTGGATCGTGTGGCTCAGTTGTTGGTTCGCCAGAATAGCACCGGCTTTGGAGGTTGGCAGGCGTGAGCGACATGCAGACGATCATCGATGGGATGACTGACGATCAGAAGGCTGAGTTCGGCGACAGGTTCCTACGGACTTGGAGTGACCATGGCTTCGGCACGCTTAGCAAACGCGACACAGAGCTACTACTGTTCAGTTGTCTGACCGAGGTGATAGGGGAGGGGCTTCCTCGCACCAACTACGACTGGGCGCGGGCACTGCGAATCACACCTGCACGGGTGCGCAACCTGCGGCGCGATGCCTACATGCGCTTCGGAAGCCTGCTTGATGCCGATCAGGGCGTGGCTCTACTGAGGAGGTGTCTCGCCAATGTAACCACGATGCAGGTGGATCTATCCGGGAATGGTACTGGCAGCGTGCAGATCGTGGCGGACGACCCCGTCATCGAACTGGAACTCGAGCCGAGACTCAAAGCGTTGGGCGGGTACTATGAGTACGGCCGTAACCGGGAGTTGCTGCAGATTCCCCTGTCGAGCTTCGTTGCCGTCGTGGACACCGTCCTTGGTGTAGACAGTGAAGAGACTTTCGTGGCTGTGATGGAGAGGGTTTTGCAGGACCAAAGAGCCCGTGGCGCAGTGGACCGTGAGCTTGCCAGCAAAGCTTGGGCAGACAAGTCTGAGGGCGGCAAGATACTTCATTTCCTGAAGTTCCTCGCTCATACCTTTGCTGACAAACCTGCCAAGCTAATCGAGTATCTGGAGCCAATCATGGGAAGTCATAAGTACCAGATAGCGAAGCCGTAGCAGACACGCGTGGATCGCACGACGCGGGGTTGCGGGACCGCCCCAGGCAGCTGACCGTTAGGCAGTGGCCCACCGGGGTTAGTGCAAGTCTCAATTCGACACGACGCTGCTTTCCGGGTTCAGTCAGTAGGAAAGGAGCTGCAGGCCGGCGAATAGACGTACAATACCATAGACTATGTCGAGGAGCCACCCAGGCTCACCTCGTCTTGCTGGAATCAGCATGGGTCATAATTCGGCTTATAGACCCACTCTCCGACCCCAAATCATCCCCTGCAGTGGCGGAAGGCATCTGAAGAAGCGGCACATAATCACTTTTATTGTGCCCACTGTATTCAGAAGCCTTTGATCCCCCGGTTATGAACACAACTTGAGCGCGGCGATGTGTCCCCTTCCTGCTCCGGCAGACGGAAAGGATGTGCACGTAAGTGCAAGTGACTCTGGACACACTCGCTCAGCAGTTTCTCCTCTATCTGCAGGCCGAACGAGGCTGCAGCCCCCTCACAGCAGCGGCCTACCGCTCCGACCTCGCCAGCTTCTTCACCCCCCTTCAGAAGACGTTCGCCGTGGAAACGCCCGACCACATCACAGTCGACATGGTCCGGTCCTGGATCGTGTCCATGCACGCGAGAGGGCTCTGCGCCGACAGCACCGCGCGGCGTGTTGCTGGCTTCAAGAGCTTCTGGAAGTACCTGTGCGAGAACGACTTGGCGTCGCCTGCTCTGCTGCTCAAGGTACGCGTACCGAAGCGACAGCGGAGCCTGCCGCAGTATCTCAGTGCGAGCGAACTGCGCAGTCTGCTCGACGCTGCGATTGGTCAGAGAAATGCCTTCTCGGCCTTTCGCGACTACGCCATCATGGCAACGTTCGTCTATACCGGATTGAGGCGGGCGGAACTCCTAAGCCTCAGGATAGCTGATGTTGGTCTGGCGGAGGGGGTGCTGCGGGTTGTGTCTGGCAAAGGGGGCAAGACGCGTGTCATCCCGATTGTGGCGGAACTGCGCGAGGCGTTGGCTGATTGGCTTGAGGTGCGTCGGGCAACTCCCCGTCATGACTACCTATTCATCGCCAGCCGGGGCAACCGAATCTATGCCGGACGACTACAGATCATCTGGAAGAAGCTGCTGGGTCTGACCGGCATTGCCCGGCCCGGTGTCAGCATGCATACCCTTAGGCATTCGTTTGCCACTCTGCTCTTGCGGAGTGGACAGGCGGACCTGGTCTCGATCCAGCTGCTGCTTGGGCATAGTCGGCTGGATACGACGGCGATCTATCTGCATGTCAGTGGGCAGCAGTTGAGGAAAGCGGTGGCGGCGCACCCGCTGGCTTCTCAAGCTCCCGTGACGTGAACCATGTTGGTGTGGTTTTCGCATCAGCACCTGCACATCGGCGGCGGACCTGATCATGGTACGGTAGGGCCCTTACGGCGCGCCGCTTGGCTTCTGCTTGTTGGGGCATCTGGTGCTCAGCCTTCTGCGAGCAGAGCGGCGCAAGAGTGGTGGGAGCTCCTTGCACCGTATCCGCCTTCGCCCACTTCTCGAGACCGGGTTCAGCCCCCAAGGAGCAGTATGGGGGGTACCGCATTGGCGGTACCCCCCATAGGCGTAAAGGCAATGTATTCGGCGCAGTCATTACCGGCCTTTGCCGATATGACGACATGGTTAGATGCCGAGCAGGGATGCCAGACAGGAGGCCACGTGGTCGCGAGTGAAGCCGTTGAGCGAGCGACCCTTGCCGACCGTGAAACTGTCAGTCATCGATTCGTCTAACAACTCCTCGCCTGTCGCTATATCCACGATGGTGACTTGGACCGTCAGAGTCACGGCCCATCTCAGATACTGTCCGTCAAACCAGCATGTGTCCTCGACTTCGCGTTCCGTGCTGATCCGCATCAGGCGTGTGCAACCCAGTTGCTTTTCCAGTTCGGCGACTGTGGCGCGCTCCTTCCTTATCTCCGACAGCAGAGCCTCCAATTCGGCGCCTCGCACGGTCTTGTCACCTACCCTCTTGAGCAGGTTCTCTGCCGCCACGGCGGTATCTTCGCCAGCGTTGATTGCCAGAGTCTGGGTCTGATAGTCGAATTCCACCTGCAGCTTCCGTTTCGCTTGAGCTTGGTGGAATTTCATGATATGCAGCGGCGTGAGTGAGAAGGTGTACGGCTCGAGTTCCTCATTGTTGCTTCCGGCCGGCTCTTCACCCAACTCTACCACTACCGAACAGCGTTGCTTGTTGCGGACGACCTCAATCTCCAGCTTGGTGTGTGGCGGCCTGGCACGAATCGCGTCTATCACCTCGGCTATTTGGCGAACTGCCTTCCCGCCAACCGACATGATCACGTCGTTGGGCTGAAGCAGGTCGGCAGCTGGTGCGCCGTCGATGATCATGTCTACAAGTATCCCGCCTTTGGGCACTCCCAGCTTCCCTCGCGTGGCGGCGTCCAAGTCAGCGAGCCGCACTCCGAGCCAACTGCGCGGGATCTTCACAGCACCGGGGCCGCGCCGTTCGAGCACGCGATTGCCATCCTTGACAGTCAGGCTGTCTGGCCGGTAGCCCAGCTTGAGATAGGGGAAGGGCGCGAGCGTGAACGGCGACCGGGCGGGAACGGTGATGGTGGTTCTAACATGGACGATCCCAGTGTCTCCCTCGGCTCTTGCGGGGGCATTGCCGAGCACGAAGAGCAAACTGATTGCAGCAACGGTGAGCACAACACTGCAGAATGATCGGTGGATACTGGGTCTCATGAGAGCTACTCCTCTTTGTATTGTCACTGCCACAGGGAAAATCCGCTGCCTGTTGGCAATCGCGATAGGCAAAATCGAGCAGACCAACCGTCGCCCTGGCAGAAACATCATGAAGATGGGACACCCCGGTCGCACTTCCTGGCAGTTCCCCCACAGGCGGCATATACCTTCTGGCGCTGAGAACTGCAGGGCCACCGGTGCTCGCCTCTCGGGTCCGGGCTGGCGGTGCGAACCGGTCGTCAACTCAGGGTGGCGGCGATAAGTCTGGTCGGCGACCACATCTCGGCGGCGGTCATCTGTTCGCCCGCGGAGGTACGGTCGGCAGCTGGTGGGGTGGCCCACTGGTGCATCACGCGGCTGACTTCCCGCGCCACCGCCTTGTGCACCACGAGGTCGTAGAGACGGCCGGAGCGCGTCGCCCACAACACGCGGCCGAGGTCGTCATGGTGCTCGCGGATCGTCATCGAGGGGCGAACGACCGATCCGCCGACCTGGAACCACTGCAGGCGCCCACAAGGAACGAGCGGGCCGATGTGCTCGCAAAGCAGGGCTGCCACGGCGCCCTCCATCCCCTCGACTTGCTTCGCCGTCAGGTCCGCCAGTCTGTGCTCTTCTCCGTCTTGACTAAGAAAGACAGTGATGCTTGACATTGCAGTAGCCCTCCCTTGGGCGTTGCGTGCTCTCTCATTGTCGACTGGTTAGTCGGGCGCTTGGCCCGGACGACTCGGCCCTGATTGGGAAGTACCTGATTCCAGCGGGTATTGATAAAGGAGGAGTTACCATGATAATGAGGAATGCGACAGAGGCGTGTGTGTTGGCGGACGTTAGCGGGAGCGTAGGGGCGATGACGAGGCTAAGCGTGCGCGGGAGAGCCGTCGTTCAATGGGCGTCCCCCAGAGTTAGCAGGCCGCGAAACCGTAGGCCAGCTTCGTGGCGCGTTTCCAGGTCTGCCTCGAGACGGGTGCTCGGGCGTAGTTCAAGGGAGTTGAGGGGACATGTTGTTCGCGTTCTTGCTCAGCGTAGTGAGAGCTGTGGTAGGTGGGCGTGGTGAAGACCTTAGGTTAGCGCACGAAGGCTCCCTTCAGGAGCTAAGCGATTACCTGGAAGCCCTGCGTCCCACCCTAACGAGCGGAATCCGCAGGGCTTATTCGTCACTGGAGGAGGCCGCAGAGGATATTGTGCAAACGGCCTTTGCCGGGTTGCTGATCAGCAACGCCGCGAGCTTCCGGCGCTACCAGGGCAAAGCGAGTTTGCAGACCTATGTCACTGGTATCGTGCGGCGCAGGGCGATTGACTTCATGCGCAAGGCTCCCGACCTTTCGGCCCCCCTTACGGACCACGAGAACCTGGTTGCCGCACCGCATGAACAGGAGCCCTTGGCTTTGGTAGGCCAGGCCGAATTATGCGAGGAGGTGCAGGCGGCGGTAGCGCAATTGCCCGAGCGGTACGGGCTGGTCATCAAGTTGTACTACTTCGCCGAGCAGGACTGCACCGAGATCGGGCTGGCGCTTGGCTGTTCGGCCAAGCGCGTCACGAGTCTGTTGGTGGAGGCCCGTCAACGGCTTCGGAAGCAGCTCTCAGGTCATTTGCCAGATTTTGCCTAAGAGGCGTAAAGAAAGCCCGAGTCGCAGGGCGACAAGTCGCGACTAAGTTGGCAGTAGTCGAAGGAAGTGAACGCCGGTGAACTCGTTTTTGCCGACAGCATGCACCAAAACCGCTCTTCAGCTCCAGTTGCTGCAAGAGGGCAGACTGGGGTCGGAGGAGCGATTACGGTTGATTTCTCACGCCCGCGGGTGCGCCTCCTGTCGGGAGACGGTCCTGGGCACGGCCGCATTGGACCGGGCTTTGAGGCAAGAAGCCTGCCGACCGTCCGGGAGCCTGGCACCTACGGACGAGTGTCCGGACGGGGAAATCCTGGCGGGTTTTGCCGACGGAGGGCTGTCAGCAGAGGAGCGGCGTCGCTGGGGAAGACACGTGGCTGAGTGCCCGGCCTGCCTCGCCGAGATCAGGGACCTACGGACCATGCTGCAACTGCGGCCACCGGCCGACAGGGCACTGGAGCAACTGGCCGCAGCAGTCCGGGAAGCTCGTGCGCCCGAGGCGCGGCGCGTTTGGACCTGGCAACCAGCGCTTGTGGTTGCAGCTGCCGCGGCGGTTCTAGTTGCGGTCATGCTATTCCGCCAGCCGGCTCCGGGCCCCCAGGGCATGCCGTCACCGGGCCCAACCGTTGCCCAGGGCCCCACCGAGGTGCCGCAGACTCCGTCCACTCCGGCGCGGCCGCCGGAGGGGCCTACGGTCGCGACCCCGGCTCCGGCCAATGTGCCACCCGCGAGCGCCCCTTCCCCGGGTCTCAGGCGGTACCTACCGCGGAAGACTGCGCCCCATGCTCCGGCCCGCGTGAGGCCCCCCGCGACCATGTTAGCGAGAACTCCCGGGCGCAACCCTCATCCCTCGCTGAGCTACGCGCTGGTCGAACATCCTGCAGCGGCCCAGTTTGTGACACACACCAATGCCCTGCCAGATCGCAGCTCCCTGCCCACTCTGGTGGAGGGTAGCACTCGCTTGGAGCAGTTGCTTTCCGGCGAGCGGTTGCCTTCTGCTGGTGCCAACCCGTTTCCCCGTGACAGCGGCCTGAAACTTGATGCTGGCACCACTTTGGATTTTGGCGCACACACCAACCCCCGACCCCACCCGCTGAACACCGGTGGGGCCATGCCTGCTAACCTATTGCCAGTCGAAAGGAGGTGAAATGCTATGAGAATCTTGACAGCCAGCTTGTTGTTCGCTCTAAGCCTGACGCTGGTGTGGCAGACGGCCGCGCCCGCGGAGGGCGGCTCAGATGTCCGCTTAGAGTGGGGCAAAGAGCGGCCTGCAGGTGATTCGGCTAACCGCAACCCACAACTGCAGCCCGGAGCACAGAAGCTATTGCAGCAACTGCCTCTTCTGCCTCAGACAAACAGCACGCCCAGTGGGCTGCGTACCGCCCTAAACGTGGACCAGCCCTCGTGGTTGGTGGGCAGCATCAACCAGCGCCTCACGGGCCCGGGACTTGCGACCCTGACCTCCCCCGCGTACCTGTACGCAGAGCCGCAAGGGCGGCACGAGAGTAACGGGCACGTGAGCATCAGCGTGCCCCTACGGCTCACCGGTGCTCCCTTCTTGTGGGGAACCGCAACGAACGCCGTGCGTGGGTACGGACTGCACCGGTTGCTGCGCTCGCAGGACTCTATAGGGACCGTCGTGACAGGCGCCGTGCAGACGAATCGCGCTGAAGGAGGCCAGAAGTGAATAAGAACGCACTGACCGAGAGGGTGCCGGCCTGGCTGCTGGTCTTCCTGCTGCTGGGGATGCTGCAGGCCGTCGCTCCGGCGGCGGCGGATGAGGAGGCGGTGGTGAAGCAGCTGGTTAGCGACGTGGCGCGCCAACTCGAGGTGGCTGTGGCGGCGGACCAAGCGTCGCAGGTTGACCTCTCCCGCGTGCGGTTGACTTACCTGCTGGCCACCGAAGGAGAACTGGCGTGGAACGCGGGGGTCACTGGCAGTGTCTTCGAAGCTGAAAACGGGCTGGCGCTCTGCCAGCCGAGGCACTCGCTGGTCACCCCCGCCGACCGTGCGCTTCCGGAGGGGGAATGGGTGGACATCACCATGGTGTTGGGAAGGTCCCTCGTGACCCGCATGTGCGAGAGCCAACCAGCACGCCTGGCGGCGGTCATGGGTCACGAGTTCGGCCATCTGACGCTGGGCCATCTGGGAACGAGTATCACTGCCGGGACGGACATGCTGAAGGCCGCCAGCCTCACTCGGGAACGTGAGTTTGCCGCCGACCAGGCCGGGGTGCGGTATGCGGAGGCCGCTGGCTACGTTAACGCGCTCTCGGCGGCCACCGATTGTTGGGTGCGACTGAGTGAGGTTCGCGGGAACACCACTCCCCTCGAACCAACAACCGCCTTTCATGACCACCCGACCAACCTGGAGCGCGCGGCGGAGCTGCAACGTGACCCCAAGCGACGAGAGCAGTGGCGAGCCGCCTTGACGTTCGAGAACGGGGTCATGTGCCTCCAACTGGGCGAATGGGAACCGGCCCAGATCTGCTTCACGAGCGTTCTGAAGCAGTTCAAGGACAGTCCCGAGACCCTGACTAACCTTGGCTACGCCAAGATGATGTCCTTCTACGCCGGACTGCCGGTCGTGGAACGGCGGAAGATTGGCGGTGAGGTCAGTTGCCTTGCCTTCGCCACCGTGCGCCCGGTCATCCGGGGCGGAACCCAGACCCAGAAGACGCCCCTACAGCAGGCTATTGGGCACTACCGGGCGGCCCTGAAGATCGCCCCGGAGTTCCTGCCGGCCAAGTCGAGCCTGGGGGCCGCGCTGCTGATCAACCCAGACGCCTCCGTCGCGGAACTCAACGAGGCCGCGGCCCTGCTGGACGCCGTTGCCGTCCAGGCAGATAAGCGGCCTGGCGATGAAGCGACCCTGGCCGATGCGAGGGCCAACTTGGCTCTGGCGAAGCAGCGACTGGGCGGGCCGGAAGCGGGGCGCCTGGAATACCAAGATGCCTACCCCTTGCTCGAGGCGCGCAACGCCGTGCCCTTGGCCTTCAAGGCGAACTACGCCTCCTCACTCGTTGCCTCAGCGGTGCGAGCAGACTGGGAGATGGCAGAGTCGTTGCTCCGGGACTACCTGACGCGCACCTCGCCGGAGAGCTACTACTACCAGGTGGCGGCGCGTGACTGGGGGCTTGTGTGTGGGAAGCTCGGACGTCCCGCGGGCAAGGTCCCGGCGCCCGAGGCCCTGACCTGGCTGCCCGGCACTCACCTGACAGTCCCCGCCGGCGGAAGTCTGTTTCCGCAGGAGCCCTGGGCTGAGGCTAAGGAAGCGCTGGCCCCATACAAGGCACTAATCGTGCCTGCCGAGAACGATGGTACTAACTTCACCTGCGTCTGCTCAGACCTGGGGCTGACACTGCGGGTCTCACGCGGCGCTGTGAGGGTGATCCTGCTCAGCGCCGAGACCTCCCCCGCAATCACTCTCAAGAGCGATCGCGAGGGACTGGGACCCAAACTGTCGCTGAAGGTCGGCCAGCCACTGTCAAACCCCGCGGAACTGGGTCTGATGACTGATCCGCTGACCATCGGCAGCGACAAATACAAGCTCTACCGCCAGGTCGGCATTGCTCTGAAGTTCGACGACCAAGATCGCATCGCCGGGATCGCCCTGATCTCTGGCTAAACCACAAAGGAATGCGTGAACTCAGATGACTTACCGAACGACGACTCGCCTGCTACTAACGATCGCCCTGGCACTTGCCCTGGGTAGCCTGCTGGCCGTGCCAGCCTCGGCCGCCAGCCTTGCGGAACTGATGAGGAACTCCGGCATCAAGTATAGCGGCCCCGACAGCAACGGCGTTTACCAGATCGAGTACGACGGTGACAACGTGCCGCTGATTCAGGTGAATGTGGCGCTTGCCGGAG
>JBDKRC010000226.1:0-9716 GCA_039683575.1 Armatimonadia bacterium
TCTGCCCAGCGACTTCGAGGCCATCACGGGTCTTGAGCCCCAGACGCGCGAGAAGCGTTGTGACTTCGGCCCGATCACGCTCCGTGGCCTCGGCGGGATGCCGCAGATCCCCAGCGGTGGGGAGTTCAAGGTGCGGCTACGGGCGACGCGCGCCGAGGTGCTGGGAAGCGAGGAGGACACCAACCCGGCCTTCACCGTGGCCTCGTATGGGCGCGGCGAGGTCTTCTTCCTTGGCGTACCGCTGGAGATGATGGCCACCCGCACCCCCGGCGTCTTCCACCATGCCGACAGCGCGCCGCTATGGCGGGTATACCGCTATTTCGCTCAGGATGCTATGCAGGGGCGCGTCTGCAAGAAGCAGCACCCGCTCCTCGGGGTAACGGAACACCCCACGGACGACGGCCGCGTGATTGTGATTGCCGTGAACTACTCGCCCGAGCCGCTGCACGACACCTTCAAGCTCGCCGAAGGCTGGCGGCTTTCCCAGGCGCTGTACGGCGACGCGCAGCCCCAGCCGACCTGGGTGGACATTACCGTGGCCGGCAACGATGGCCTGGTGTTGATGCTCGAGCAAGCCTGACGTCACCGGAGGCCGCTATGACAACGCGTCTGTGGGCTTCATTCGGGGCATTTTTGGTCGTGGGCATGGTCTGCCCAGTCGGAGGTTGCGAAGACGCCAGAGAGCGTTCACGCGCAACTGACGCAGCTTCTCGACGCGGTGGCCAAGTCTGGAGGGGTCGTCACACTCCCGCCCGGCGAGTACGTGCTGAATAAGGGCCTCAAGCTCCGTAACGCCACCCTCACCGGCCCCGGCGCGACCCTCCGCTTCGTCAACCCTGAGAGCAATAAGGGCTACCTCTTCGGCGTGTCCCTCCAGAGCGGCGCCGTGCTGCGGGACATTGCTCTCATCGGCGAGGGCCCGCGCTGCGTCCCGGTGGGCATCGACGGCGGCGCGCGCAAGGTACAGGTGCGCCACGTCACCATCACCGGTGGCACGATCCTGCTCGACAGCAACGTTCCCAACATCAACGACATCCTGATCGAGGGCTGCGACTTCTACCAGGGCGGCTACGGCGTGCTGCTCGATCAGGAGTGTTCCGGCGAGAACGTCCGCATCATCGGCTGCCACTTCAAGGAGAACCGCTCCGACGCCATCGAGCTGAACTTCCCGAAGAAGGAGCAGGGCCGCTTCGTCCGCAACGTTGTCATCACCGGCAACATCTTCGAGCGCATCGGCCCTGACCCGAACTCCCCCACCTCCGGCTTCGGGGTCGGCATCGCGGCCGGGCAGGACGTCCAGATTACGGCCAACACCTTCTACAAGTGCGCCGTGCAGGGCGTCCACATCGAAGACGATACCGACAATGTGACGGTTGTCGGCAACAACTTCAACGAATGCGGCCTCGGCCACACCGGCGGCAACTGGACCGGCGGCGTGCACATTCTCAAGGGCACCAAATTCGTCACCATCAGCGCCAACAACTTCACCCGCTGCCGCTACGGCGTGAGCGGCCTGTCTGGCGACTTGCTGCACGATGTGACGGTAATCGGCAATACCTTCCGCGACTGCGAGCGCGGCGCGTGGTTCATGCAATACCCGCGGGGCACGTTCCAGGGCAACATCATGGAGGATTGCGGGATTGCCCTCGAACTCTGGCGCTCGCGGCGCTGGATCGTGACTGGCAACCACATCGGCGCGGCGGTGTCGAAGGCCTCAGGTGAACAGACGCCGCGGGAGACCGTCGGCATCCGCTGCTTTGGCTTCCGCGAGTTCATCTGCACCGGCAACATCCTCGATGTGGATGTGCCCTTTGATCATGACAACAAGGATTGGTACGACGAAAACTACCTCATCAAGGACAACCTGATCCTGCGTGGCAAGAGCCGCCACAACGGACAGCCGGCGGAAAAGCACCCGGGGACGTAGCCGCGTTCAGCCCGGTCCTTCAGACCTTCCGATAGCAGACGCGAAGCGGGGGCAGGCCATCAAGCCTGCCCCCGCTGTCTTCCTGCTCTGGCGGCAGCTTAGTTCAGCGTCCCCAGGTTATACAGCGCCACCTCGCTCACCCACATGATGTTCGGCCTGCTCGCCGGACCGCCGTCCTTGAGTTGGTGGATGCGTATCTTCTGCGTCACCTGGCTCGGCCACGTGTGCTTCGACACCGTGCTCGGCGGGTTGTCCCGCACCTGCACGACCGGCTTCCACTGCTTGCCGTCCCATAGCTCGATGTCGTAGTTCTGCGATGAGAACACGTGGTTGTTGTCAATCGCCCAGTAGATCCACGCCTGAGACACCGGCTTGGGTGCGGGCAACGTGATCTCCAGCCAGTGCCCCTCCTCGGCGGCGGCATCCTGGCTCGCCCACGCCTTCTTCGTCCAGTGCAGCCCGCTCGTCTCCCATACGCCGTCAATCGTCACGTCCGGGCTGTAGCCGCTGTAAGTACTGTCGGCCTCGACCTGCGCGCCCTTGCTCAAAAGCGCCAGTTGGTCCGGCGGGGGCATGGGGATGTTGCGGAATTCCGAGCCCGCCTCGGCCACCGGCCGTCCTCCCTGCAGGATGCTGAAGTCCACCTTGATGACATCGGTCCGCTCCTGCACCTGGCTGATGCGGAAGGTTGCCACGGTGTCCTCAGCCCCCAGCGCCACCTCCTGCGGCGTCACCGTCACTCCCGCCGCCTTGGCCCGCACTGTCAGCGCCCCCGGCCCCGTCAGCCGCTGCACCGTCACCTTGTACACGATGGTCTTCGTCGCCCGGTCTTCAGTCCGCTCTACGCTCGCCGTCGCCACCGGGGTGAACTGCGCGTTCAGCGGCCTGAAGACGACCACCGGCGCCGCGCCCGCCACCGGCACCTCAAGCGCCGACACGATATGCGACGCGCCCGGGAGCTCCCGCCCCAGCGTCACCGGCTGCCCGGGAGCCTTCAGGTCTGCCGGGATCTTCAGGTACTGCAGTCGCAGGATGTTCCGTTCGCCCTCCGCCCACGTCCCCAGCATCCGCGCGCCACTCTTGCCGGGGTCGAAGGTCGTCGTCAGCGTCACCTGCTGCGACACCGGCGCCAGCGTCTCGCCCACGGTCTCCAGTTTCGCGCCGCCGCTGCGCAGCAGATACTCCGCCACCGCCCGCTCGGCGTCCCGCAGCTCATATAGCGTACTCGTCTTCTCCAGCGTATCCTGCTCCGCCTCAACCTTCGCCTTCTCATCCTGAATACGCTTCACCAGCGCCGGCAGGCCCTTGGCCGCCGCGGCAGCACGCAGGTCCCTGGCCAGCGCGTGCAGTCGCTCTGTGTTCTCCCACTTCCCCCTCACGATCGCCGCATTGTCGCAGTGATGCGCCGCACGTCCCAGCAGCCACTTGCCCACATTGCCCGCCGACGAAACCCGCAGGATCGTCAGCACCTCCGCCCCGTCCACCAGCTCCACCTCGAGTCCCTCTGAGGTCAGCTTCGCGGGCACCGGCGTAAGCTGCACCGCATCCATGACCACCGGGTTCTTGATCTTGCCTACCAGTTCCGGCAGCACCGTCAGCTTCACCCGTCGCCCCTGCTGCGGCGCGCGCACGGCGAAGTAGCACGGTTCCCCGCTACCGAATCGCTCCGCGGCATAGCGGTTGCCGGTGGCGTCGGCGGCTGTTTCGCACAGCGGCTCCGGCTCCCATCCCGCCCGCGACATCTCCATCAGCGCCGGGTAATACGTGTGGCATACGTCCCCAAAGCTCTGGTACCCCTCGCGCACCATCCGCCCCGTACTTGGGAACTCGCCCCACTGTGCGCTCGCCAGCACGAACTCCTCAGCCGTCGCGCGGTCGTCGAGCTTGTGGAGGTTCACGAAGTTCATGGGCAGCACGGGCTTGTGGTAGCCGCCAAAGCGGTGATAGCCCATCAAAGCCCGATCCTGGAAGATCGAACTCTCGATGCCGATGATGTCCAGCGCCGTGTAGCTCGTCCACGCGTCCATCGTCGGACCCATGTTGCCGAAGATGGTCCGGCCCTCCGGGTTGTAGCGGTCCTGGATGAAGCGGAGCCACTTGAACGTCTGGAAGCGGCCATGCTCGCCGACCACGAACGTCTGCGGGTCATAGCTCAGCGGGTTGCTCACGAACTTGAAGTGGTCCGGCCGGTGGCTCATGTACCAGCATGTCCACGCGCCCGCCCCGTCGATGTAACAGCCGTCTATCGCCGGATTGCCCTGAAACAGCGTGTCGAAGAACGCCGTCCCGCGGCTGGCCGGCGTCGGCCGGTCCTCCGGGTTGCGCAGATCGGGGTTCACGTTGCAGATGAACCTCAGCAGGCTCAGTGGCACCTCCGGCCGCACGTCCGAGCCCCAGTTGTCCGTAATGAACACCCGGTACTCGCCTGCGGCGTTGGTCAGCGCATTGTCATGCACAAACCGGATGTCTCGGCGGCTGCCCAGCGTCTCAAAGTCCCCATTCTCCAGCAGGTTCTCATCCGGCTTGCTCTTGCGGTAGAGGCGGATATCGTCAAACCACGCCGTGCCGGTATGGTTGCGGAACATGGCGTAGACCCGCATGTCCACGAGCGCACTCTTCGGCTCGATTACCCACTCACTCTTCTCCCAGTCATGCGTCCCCGGCTTGAACACCGCGCACTGGCCGAACATGTAGCTGCCGTCAGCCAGCAGGCAGTCCACGTAGATCGAGTAGTCGTTCGGGTTGCCGCTGTAGGAGACGACCTGGTCCGCCTTGCTCCACGCCGACACAATCACCTGCTCCTTGATCGGCTCCTTGAGCATGAACATCTGCGCGGCGTGGCGTGACACATTCTTGCTGTCGCTCGAACCCTTGTAGCTGTACTTGCCGCCATGCACCACCGTCTCGTCAAGTTCCCCGCCGTTGAGCTTCCAAGCCGCCGGAGCCTTCATCTGCTCCAGCGCATTCATCTGCTTCATGGCGTCGGCGTAGTCCTTCGGCAGCCCCGGCCCCGCCAGTTGGATGGTCTCCGACCCGGTCTCGTTATATGGGAACATGCCGAGACCCTTGTTATGCGTCTCGTCCAGGTCCCCCTGGCCCTCAAAGAACGCGTAATGCTGCGGGTTGGGGATGTTTTTGACCTCATTGGCAAAGAACCACCCGCCGTCGCGCTTCTCGATCCGCTTGAAGCGCTCGGGGAAGAGCCGGTAGTACTCCGCCAGCGCCGAGCGGAAGTGCCACTGCGGGTTCGTGCTCATGATGACGATGCTGAACGGGGCCTTCATGCGGAAAGGCTCCGGCGCAAGGTTGCTAAACCCCAGCGGCAGCCGCATGATCACGGCCTTCTCCGCCGGGAGGTTCTTGAAATCGTACACGTACGGCTTGTCGGCCGGCATCGCCAGCGCCAACTGGTCCTGCCCGTCCGCCAGCGTCCTTAGTGGCGCGATGGGCAGCTTGTTGACCAGCTTGGTCGCCAGCATCATGTCTGTGGCCCCGTTGCCAGTCGGCAGCGACACGCCCTCAAACCGCAGCACCGCGTCCACAACCGCATCCTGCGTTCCCACGGCGGTCACGACGCCCTCCAGCCACAGCGCCCCGTTCCGCCCGGTCAGCCTCGCGTTGAGCGCGAACTTCCCGGGATCGGCCGGCTGCCCCGTCCTGGGGTCAATAAGCGTCAGTTTCGCCGTCACCCCCGGCAGCATCTTGCCGCCATATTCCAACCTGGTGATGGTCGAGCCATCCCACATTCCGCGCACTCTCCCCGCCGTCACAGGCTCGGTCACAGCCATAGCCAGCGACGCCAGCCCCAGCAGACACACCAGAATGATCATTCTAGTCTTCATAGTCCCTTGCCTCCGTCCCTGTACGTGACTGCCAATTCGACCTATGCCTGGCATGTCCCTCTGCTGCCGGCCTTCGCACTGCGCAGGTGCCGCCGTACCATTCATGGAACTATGTTGCCCATTCCGAGTTTGCTTTGGTATCCCGGCCCCCAGAGGTTGCCCATGCGCTTTCGCTTTCTTCTGCCCCTCCTCGCCCTTGTCTCCTCGGTCGCCTTCGCACAATACGAATACCGCTACCTCGAGGGCGAGTCCTTCGCCCGCGGCGAGACTCAGGGCCTGCGCGACGAAGGCTTCACCTCCTGGATGGGACACCCCTCCGGCGGCAAGGTCGTGATCTTCGGCCGTCCGGCCGGGGGTTTCGTGGAATATGACATCGAGGGTTTGCCCGAGGGCGAGTACTTCGTCCACATCCGCTGCCTGGCCATCCCGAGCACCAGGACGCAGGTACTCTGGGATGGGCAGAAGCTCGGCCTGATCACCCACGACCAGGCCAGCACCTCCCTGAGCTGGAGCAAGCCCCTCCCGCTCCCCCGTGGTGCCGCTCCCAAACACGTCCTCCGCCTCCAGGGCTCCGACGACACCGCCCAGTGGCCCTACATTGACACGATACTGCTCACCAACGTCAAAGACTACGTCCCGCCTTCCAAGGATCAGGACTTCATCAGCTACACGACCCCATGGCCGCTCCTGAACCTCACTGGCCCCGCCCCCGAGGCCCTCGCGCCTCAGCCCCCGCTCGCGCCTGCAGGCCTTTCAGACGTGACAGTCCAGGACGTTTCCATGCCCTCGCCCGTCCTGGGCAGCAACCCCGTCACGGTCACGCTGCTCGCCCCGCAGGCCCGCAAGCTGACCCTCTCGGCCCAGTTCGTCGCCAAAGGCCGTACCTCGGCCGCTGCCAATCTGCCCGTGGCCCTTCAGCCCAACACGCCTCAGACTGTCACCATCGAGCCGCTGGCCGCCATCGCCGGCAGCAGCCTGCTCGCTCTGACCCTTCGTGATGACAAAGCGGAGACCACGGGGCGCTACCCGGTAACGCTCCCGGATCCCGCGACGATTGCCCTCGACGAGTCCGCCTACCCGGCGACCCGGCTCCAGGGCCAGTGGACGGCGACCTTCAACTGCTCCCCTGACCTTCTCAAGCGCCTGCAGGTGCAGGTCACCCTCGCCGCCCTGCCCTCCGCCAAGCCCCTCTGGCAGCGCACCGTCGCCGCGCAGGAGCAGGTGGAAGTGCCTCTGGATCTCACGAAGATGCCCGTGGGCCGCTACGAGATCACGTCGGACTTCCGCGCCGACGGCGTCTCGATGCTGCGCGACCGGCGCGAGTTCACCGTCTTCCGCCCCGTCCCCTGGCCCGCGTGGGAGCCGGTACGCGTGTCCAAAGCCGTCGGCGACACCGTCACCGTCAATGGCAAGCCCTTCCTCGCGCGGATGGTCTACCATGCGGCCGCCAACGAGACAACAGTGGACCATGGCTACAACGTAGTCCAGTGCTTCGGCAGCGATCCCAATCCGCTGGACAGCATTCAGAACCACCTCGACGCCTGCCAGAAGGCCGGGATCTATGGCGCCGTCGCGCTCTTCAACAACCAGTTCTTCAACAAGGGCCCGGAATTCGACCTCGCGCACCTCGAACAGGCCATCCTGCGCTTCAAAGACCACCCCGCGCTGCTGTGCTGGGACCTCATCGACGAGCCCGAGCCGACCATGAAGCCCGAGCAGGTCCAGGCCGGCGCCGACCTCATCCGCCGTCTCGATCCCAACCATTTCGTCTGGGTGAACCTCTGCCGCAACGTCAACATCACCGAGTACCTCGCCAGCCAGGACCTGTGGAGCTATGACTCCTACCCCTTCCCGCAGTTGACGCCGTTCGACTACAAGACCCGCTGGCTCAACTCCACCGACAAGGAATTGCTGGGCAAGAAGCCCCTCGGCACCTGCCTGCAGACCTACAACTACAACCGCCACGAGTTCCGCATGCCCACTCCCGACGAACTGCGCACCAGCGCGTGGCTCCACGTCATCCACGGCTACAAGTGGTTCGGCTACTACTCATACAATGACGGTGAGCCCGCCGGGTGCCTCGCCCGCGATCCCGTACTCCTGTCATACTGCCGCGCGCTCAATAACGAACTGGTGCAGCTACAGGACGTAGTCCTCGCCCCCGGTCTATGGCGCCCGGTAAGCCTCGCGCCTGAGACCGACAAGCTCGAAGCCCGCGAGAAAGAGGTCAACGGCAAGCTCTACGTGGTGATCGTCAGCGACAGCGCCGAGCCCCTGACGACGACACTCAAGCCCTCGTGGGCCTCAGCCAGGCGCCGCCTGCTAGTCGAGACCGAAGCAAAGCCCGTCACCGGCCCGTTCACCACGACAATTCGCCCCTTCGCGACGCAGGTGTGGGAATTGACACATTAGTGCCCGATGAAGGATACCCGCCAGCCGGCGAAGAATAGCCATCTCTCGCCGCGTAGTGCCGGCGTCCCGCCCGTTTACCCTATCTCCACCGTAGGAGCGGACCGTGGTCCGCCCGAGCCAACGTGCATACCCAGTAGGGCAGGCGGCTCGCCTGCCCTTGCGCTCATTGCTTATCCTGGAGTCCTAATCTTGTCAGAGAAGATCCGAATCGGCCTCATCGGCGTCGGTTCCTGGGCCAACCGCGTGCAGATCCCGCAGGTGCTCTCCCATCCGCAGGCGCAGCTCGTGGCCCTCTCCGCGCGCACCGAGGAAAAGCTCACCAAGGCCGGCGCCGACTTCGGCGTCACGGCCCTCTATACCGACTACCAGGCCCTGCTCGCGCGCGACGACCTCGACGCGGTCTGTATCAGCAGCACCCACAACATGCACTACGAGATGGCCAAAGCCGCTCTCGACCGCGGCCTGCACGTCTTCTGCGAAAAGCCCCTCGGCATGAACTCGACCCAGACCCGCGAGCTACGCGACCTCGCCGCCAAGAAGGGCGTCGTCACCATGGTCTCCTTCACCAACCGCTGGGTCCCGGAGTCGGCGGAAAGCAAGCGCCTGCTCGACGAGGGCTACGTCGGCGAGCCCTTCCACTACAACATCTGCCAACTCGCCGGCTACGCCAAACCCGGCGGCAACTGGCTCTGGCGCGCCGACCCCGTACTCGGCGGCGGCGTCCTGTACGATCTGGGCTGCCACAACATAGACCTCGCCCTGTGGCTCAACGGCCCGATCACCGAAGTGTGCGCGACGTGGAAGAACACCGTCCCGGCGCGCCCGCGCGGCGACGAGATCCTGCCGACAGTCTGCAACGACACCATCGCCTTCCTCGCGCAGTTCCGAAACGGCTGCGAGGGCATCTTCCATATAAGCTGGACCTCCCCCGGCGACCGCCTGATGCGCCACGAACTCGCCGGACGCGACGGCATGCTCTCTTTGAGCCTCTACCACGACATCTGGCGCAATAGCCTCACCGGCTGCCGCGTTGGCGAACCTGCCCTGCAGCCGCTACCGATCTCCGACGACGCGCAGGGCGCGATCCCCCGCGCGGTCGCTACGCCCGAAGAGCGCGACGTGGCCCACAAGGCCTTCCTGTTCGACTACCCCAGCCTCGTCCGGGCCTTCATTGACCGCATCCGCACGGCGCCGACACTCCGTGGCGGCGCTCCGGACTACGCCGCCGGCCCCGAGACCCAGAAAGACAAGGACGCCGTCCTGCACAGCCATGACGAGCACCGCTGGGTCTCGATCTCAGAATTCGGGGACTGACCCCGCTTTTGCAACCTTCCTGACGCACCAGACCTGACAATCACGCGAAAACGGGGTCTGTCCCCGAATTCCGCTCCGCCAATCCAAGTGAGGCCAAAATGAACCGCCATCTGCCGCTGCTCGCCCTGATGCTACTCGCCGCCCTCTGCCTTGTCTCCTGCAGACCCTCCACCCAGTCGACCACGCCCGCGCAGACGGCCACCACGGCCGCGCCCGCAACC
>JBDKRC010000227.1:0-1779 GCA_039683575.1 Armatimonadia bacterium
GGAAGTGACGTACTACGACTACAACAACCTGAACCAGCTCACGACCGAGCGGGTGCTGGGCGGGGAGGCGACCTACTACACCTGGACGGCCGACGGGGCGATGGCGACCAAGCAGGAGGCGGCGGGATGGACCTACTACACGTGGGATGTGGATGAGAGCCTCAAGCGGATCGAAGCGCCGAATGTGACCCTTGACAACAAGTACAACGCGCGGATGCAGAGGGTTTGGCGGAGCGATGATGGGGAGGCGGAGTACCTGGTGTGCGATGCGCAGAAGCTGGTCGCTGAGGTCGCTGCTGGCGGCTTGGAGAGATACTATTTGAGCGAGGGCGGGAGCATCTACAGCCCGCTCGTGAGCCAACTGGGAAGCCAGCACTGGTTCCTGTTCGACGCCCTGGGGACGTCGCTGGGGCTGGCCGATGAGGCCGGAAGGTTGAGTGATACGTTTGGGTATGAGGCGTTTGGGACGAGCTTGGGGAGGACGGGGACGACGGAGACGCCGTATCAGTATGTGGGCGGGTACGGGTACTTCGATGAGCCGGGCGTCGGCCTGGAGCAGGTCTGGAACAGGTGGTACACACCGGCTCAGGGTAGGTTTGTCGGCATGGACCCAGTCGGTTCTCCCCCGGACTACATCTATGTAGGCAACAATCCTGCATTCGTCACCGACCCGTCCGGGATGAGTCCCTGCCCCACGTTCTGGATGTGTTTCGGCGATTGCATGCACGGGGTGTGGATGCCCATGCTGGCAGGCTGCCTGATCGGGGTCGGCAATAGCTGCTGGTACGCGATCGGCAGCACCTTGCTTGTCTGCGGCGGAGTGTGCTTCACGCAACCGCAATTTTGTCTCAGCTGCTTCATCAGGGGAGGCGGATTTGTGTTGCGCTGGGCTTGTGGAAAGTGGGTTCTCGACTGTCTTCTCGGAGCGCTTATCGGGGGTCTTGTCGCCACCATCGGTTGTGTTGGAGTGTGTTTGGGATCAGAAGTTCTGTCCTAATCGGTGCCGCCAGAACAATGAAGGCCGCTCCGGCAGAATGGAATGCCTCGGCTTCTGATCCGTCACATCGTGTCTGTTGTGCGTCCCATTAGTCTGCAGTCGCTTCATGCGCCGAGGCTGCGACCTGATCTCCCGGACCCTGGAGAAGCATGATGGTGCAGGCGTTCCTCGGATTTGCCGTAGGTGTTGCTGTCCTGCTGATCTCGCTTGTTCTGGCGAGGCAGGAGTGCAGCCGCGCCAGGGCCAAGGCGATGAGGGCCTCGACCGTTCGACCGCCAAACGCTTGGGCCGAGTGTCTGCAGCGGCGGATAGTAGACTCAGTGACCTGCCCCGGCTTCTTCCGGTTCTCGTTCCTATGGACATGGGTAGTGGTGAGCGCGGCTCTGGCGTATTGGGTAGCATTCGTTCTACATGACCTGGAACTGCTACGTAAAGGCGGACTAGGATACGTCGCGAGCATATTGATGGCAGCGATCACCGTGTATGTTCTTGAATCCAGGCACCGAGGGTCCTCGAGTGCGCGATGAGCCCGCAACAGCATATGTGTTATTCTCGTTGCTGCGGGATCATGCGCTTTCGTCCATCATGCGTGCGCTGGGGCTTGAGACGGCCAAGCTGCTGCCCAACAGCGTGACGACCTACTACAACTACACGCGGCGGGGCAGGTGGAGAGCATCCTGCACGTGGGGCCAGCGGGCGTGCTGCAGAGCCTGTATTACACCTATGACGATGACGGGCAGCGGACGAAGATTGAGCGGGAGGATGGCACGCGGATCTACTAC
>JBDKRC010000228.1:0-21007 GCA_039683575.1 Armatimonadia bacterium
TGCGAGTTAGTCCGCTTCGGAGGTCCAGAGCCTGTACGCGCCGCTGGCGGCGGGCTGCATCAGGTCGCTGGGCTTGTACCACTTGGCGTGGCCATCGGCAAAGCCGATGTTGTTGCCGTCATTGTGACGGTTGGGCAGGTAGGTCATGAGGTTCTGCTGGCTGGAGATGTACTGCCATCCCATCTCAAAGGCGGTGAAGTCGCCGAGGATGATCGTCTCGGCCGGGGCCTGGATGGCGCCAAGGGCCTTGCCGTAGGGGGAGGTGACAGTGACGCCGGCTACGCCGCTGCCGCCGTAGTAGGCGGTGCTCAGACCGTAGCTGAGGGTGGAGCCGGGGGCGCCATTGTTGGCGACGATGGTGCGGCCGCTGTCACTGGGGCAAAGGAAGATCTGCCAGTTCTTGATGTAGGGGGATACGGCCTGGGGCCACTGGTAGTTGCCAGGATAGGCGTTGGGGCCGCGCCAGGAACTGGGCAGCATTTCGTCGTAGTCCTGGGTATAGCTCAGGATGGCGGTGTTCATCTGGCGGATGTTGGAGAGACATGAGGCCTGGCGAGCCTTCTCACGGGCCTTGGCGAAGACAGGAAAGAGGATTGCCGCGAGAATGGCGATGATGGCGATGACCACGAGCAATTCGATGAGGGTAAAACCGCTGCGTCGCATGGGAACTGCGCCTCCTGTATGATGGCAAACTCCATGGGCACTGTATACACAATGTTCCCAACAATACCAAGATTGTACCAATTCCGCGCAAAGATGTCCATGCTCATTCCGCAGCCGGAGACGATCTCAGGACCCGATCAGACTCACGAGAAGAGGGACCGGATCGCCCGGTCCCTCTCTTGTTTCAGCAGAGAACTGGATGCTTAGTCCGCTTCGCAGGTCCAGAGCCGATACGCGGTGCTGGCGGCGGGCTGCATGAGGTCGGTGGGCTTGTACCACTTGGCGTGGCCATCCACGAAGCCGACGTTGACGCCATCGTTGTGGCGGTTGGGCAAGAAAGTACTGAGGTTCGGCTGGTTGGCAAGATACTGCCAGGATATTTCGTGGCCGGTGTAGTCAGCGATCATGATCGTCTCAGCCGGGGCCGTGATTGTGCCGAGCGACTTGGCATAGGGCGAGGTGATGGTGACACCGGCGACGCCGCTGCCTCCATAGTAGGCGGCGCTGTAACCGTAGCTGACGGACGAGCCGGGAGCGCCATTGTTGGCGACGATGGTGCGACCGCTGTCACTGGGGCACAGGAAGATCTGCCAGTTCTTGATGTAGGGCGCGCACGCCTGGGGCCATTGGTAGCTACCGGGGGAGGGGGTGACGGGGCCGTACCAGGTGGAGGTCAGCTTTTCGTCATAGTCCTGGGCATAGCTGAGGAGGCTCAGGTTGATCTGCTTGACGTTGGAGAGACATGAAGACTGGCGGGCCTTTTCACGGGCCTTGGCAAAGACCGGGAACAAGATTGCGGCAAGAATGGCGATGATCGCGATAACCACGAGCAATTCAATGAGCGTGAAACCACTACGTCGCATGGAAGACGCCTCCCTGGAGGGGTTAGTCCACTGGCCACTGCAGACGCAGTGGTACCAGGATGGCGAGAGTTTATCAAGTCTTCCACAAGATGTCCATGGTTGTGCGCAGCCGCTAGAGCGCTTTGTCACACTTCTTGACTTATGGCAGGATCTTGTTTACCCTCAGGCGGCACCGGGCTTGCGAACGGGGGCCGGTGGAATGTGACGTCATGTAACCATGCGTGGCGCGACTTGGCGCCACCATCTTTTTTCGTGCCCACGGTCGCGAGGGCCCAACCTCTGGAGGCGTAATGATGATCGAACCACACGGTGGAAAGCTGGTCAACCGTGTCCTGCAAGGCGATGCACTCAAGGATGCGCGCGCGCGCGCGGAGTCGCTGCCGCGTCTGACTGTCAACTTCGACACGGCGCGGGATGCGCAGAATATCGCGCGCGGAGTGTTTTCGCCACTGGAGGGGTTCATTGGCAGCGCGGACCTGGCGAGCATTGTGGCCGGCTACCGGCTAGTGAGCGGCGTCGCATTTCCTATTCCTATCATGCTTGATGTGGCGACGCAGGACGCAGTGCCGGTGGGCGACGTGGTGCTGTACCAGGAAGGCAAAGACGAGCCGCTGGCGCTCTATCATGTTGAGGAAGTCTATCCGTGGGACAAGGAGAAGACCGCGCAGGCAGTCTTCGGGACCACCGAGGTCGAGCACCCGGGCGTGCGCGGGCTATATGAGCGGGGCGATTTCCTCGTTGGCGGCACCATTGACCTGATGGACAACGACCGCGGGCCGTATGCGGAATGGAACCTCTTCCCTGCCGAGACGCGGCGGGTGTTTGAGGACCGGGGGTGGAAGACCGTGGTGGCGTTCCAGACGCGGAATGTGCCGCACGCGGGGCATGAGGACCTGCAGAAGACCGTTTTGGGGCTGTGCGACGGACTGCTGATCCAGCCGCTGATCGGCAAGAAGAAGCCGGGGGACTTCAAGGACGAAGTGATTCTCGAGGCATACAAGGTATTGGTGGAGAAGTACTTCCCGCAGGAGCGGGTGCTGCTGAACATCCTGCCGACCGAGATGCGCTATGGCGGGCCGAAGGAAGCCATCCTGCATGCCATCATGCGCAAGAACTATGGCTGCACGCATATCGTCATCGGCCGCGACCATGCGGGCGTGAGCCGCAAGGACAAGACCCCGTACTATGGCGAGGAAGAGGCAATCGAGTTCTTTGCCAACTTCCCCGACCTGGGCATTGAGCCGATCATGATCCGTGGGGATTTCTGGTACTGCAAGAAGTGCAATCGCGTGGCGAGCAACCGCAACTGCCCGCACGGCGAAGACTGCCAGATCCCGTTCTCGGGCACCATCATCCGCCGGGGCATCTCCGAGGGCGAGCCGGTGCCGGAGGAAGTCATGCGGCCGGAAGTGATCGAGGTCATAAGGCGGTTTGAGAAGCCGTTTGTGGAGTAGGTGAGCGGGGGCAGAAACGGGGACAGACCCCGATTTCGCCCGTAGGCCCGGTATGTGCTGAAGCCCGGTGAACGAAATCGGGGTCAGTCCCCATTTCTGATGCAGTGGGCGAGGTGGGTCGGAGATAACGGCAGGAACCTTCGTGCAACCGTTGTTGGAGTAGTAGATGGAGAGCCGCCGCGTCATGATCATCGGCTGGGACTGCGCGCCGCCGGAGCTGGTCTTCGGTGAGTGGCGGGAGCACTTGCCGAATCTGGCGAAGATACGCGACGGCGGCATTCATGGGCTGCTGCGGAGCACCGACCCGCCAATTACCGTCCCGGCGTGGACGGCGATGATGACGTCGCGCAATCCGGGGAGCCTGGGGTTCTACGGGTTTCGCAACCGCAAGCCGGGGGAGTATGAGGGGGCCTGGATTGCCACCTCGACAGCGATCAAACAGCCGCGGGCGTGGGAGATAGCCTCGCAGGCCGGTAAGCGGGTCTGTGTGCTGAGTGTGCCGCAGACCTACCCTATCAAGCCGGTCAACGGCGTCTGCGTCTCGTGCTTTTTGACCCCGGACACGAATAGCGAGTTTGTGTACCCGCCCGAGTTGAAGGACGAGGTCCAGCGGGTAGCTGGCGGGTATCTGATCGATGTGGACAACTTCCGCACCGAAGACAAGCAGTGGCTGCTGGACGAGATCTACCGGATGACGGACAAGCAGTTTGCGGTGGCGAGGCACTTGCTCCAGAAGGAGCGGTGGGACTTCTTCATGCAGGTGTACATGGGCCCGGACCGGCTGGGGCACGGGTTCTGGAAGTACTGCGACGCGGCCCATCCGAAGTATGAAGCCGGGAACTGCTTTAAGAAGGTGATGGTGGAGTATTACCATCACATTGACAACCAGCTTGGCGAGTTGATGGCGCTGGCGGGGGAGGATGTCACTTTCCTGGTGGTGTCGGACCACGGCGGGAAGGCCATGCGGGGGTCGCTGAACCTCAATGACTGGCTGATCCGCGAAGGTTACCTGGTGCTGAAGGAGCCACTGAGCGGCGTGACGCGGTTCAGGGAGAATATGGTGGACTGGTCGCGGACGAAGGCTTGGGGCTGGGGCGGGTACTATGCGCGGGTGTTCATGAACCTCGAGGGCCGCGAGCCGCAGGGGATCGTTCCGCAGGCCGAGTATGAGGCGGAGCGGGACGAACTGATCCGCAAGCTGCAGGCGATCCCCGATGATCGCGGCCGGGCGATGGAGACCAAGGTTCTCAGGCCGCAGGACATCTTCACCGGCGAGTGCGTGGACGAGGCGCCGGATCTGATCGTGTATTTCGACGATCTGCACTGGCGGGCGGGGCAGGATGTGGGGCATGACAGCATCTACTCGTTCGACACGGAGATCGGGCCGGACGATTCGGTGCATGACTATTACGGGATGTTCGCCATGGCGCCGGTACCGGGGCGCGAAGGGCGGGAAGTGCGCGGGCTGAACATCCTCGACGTGGGGCCGACGGTGCTGAAGCTGATGGGGCTGCCGGTGCCGGACGAGATGGAAGGCAAGACAATCGTCTGAGTGGAGGCGGGGGCGGGACGGCCTGAGTCAGGATGGACAGTCGTCATGCCGGATTCCCCGGCACCCTGAGATGATGCAAATGTGCGCAAACGGCTGTCATTCTGAGCGAAGCGAAGAATCTCGGCCACCGACACGTGGGGATTCTTCGCTTCGCTCAGAATGACAACCTATTTGCGGAGCAGGATGACGGCGGATGGGCAGGATGGAGGCGAGGACGGGGTGGATAGCATGAGTACAAATGTGCCACAGAGGCTTTAAGGAGTTTTGGCTATGAGCAAACCGGGAGCGGTTATCTGGTTCACAGGGCTGGCGGGGTCGGGGAAGTCCACCATCGCGAGCGTGGTGGAGGCAATGCTGGCAGAGCGCGGGCTGCCGGTGGAGAATCTGGACGCCGACGAAGTGCGCCAGAATCTGTCGCCGAATCTGGGCTTCAGCCTCGAGGCGCGCGACGAGAACACCAAGCGGCTGGCGTGGATGGGCAAGATGCTGTCCAAGCACGGCATCAACGTAGTCATCGCCGCCGTGGCGACGCTGAGGAAGTTCCGCGACCGCGCGCGGGAGATGTGCCCGCACTTTGTCGAGGTTTATGTGTACTGCCCGCTGGAAGTCTGCCAGGAGCGCGACCCCAAGGGCCTGTACGCCCGCCGCGCCCGTGGCGAGATCAGCGACGTTGACGGCATCGACATCCCGTACGAGGAGCCGCTGAACGCTGAGGTCGTCGTGGACACCAGCAAGGTGGGCATCGAGGAATCGGCGAAGATGGTAGTCGCGAAGCTCGAGGAGCTTGGCTACATCTGAGCGCCGGGGTAGGGCTGGGACAAGGTATTGAAGAGCATTGCCCGGCCCTTGTGCCGGGCTTTTGCGTCGTGTGAGGAGGCTAATCGACGCGTGGCAGGCATGCTCCGCATGCCGGATTCAGGTAGCGGGACAAGTTCCGGCCGCGCGTTCAAAGGAATACAAGTTCCGGCATGCGGAGCATGCCTGCCACGCGTTCAAGGAAGGTCAGGGAGAAGGCAATATGGAGACTTTTGTGCAGATCGGGGCGGGGAATATCGGGCGCTCGTTTGTCGGGCAGCTTTTTGCGCGAGCGGGGTTTGAGGTTGTGTTTCTGGATGTGGTCGACGATGTCATCAACGCCTTGAATGAGCGGGGGCGTTACCGGGTGGAGATCAAGGACCGCCAGCCGGAGACGATCTGGGTGGAGAATGTGCGCGGCGTCAATTCCAAGGACGTTGCCGCGGCGGCGCAGGAGATTGCGAAGTGCCGCTGCGCCGGGACGGCGGTGGGGCCGAAGGCCCTCCCCTACATCTACCCGACTATTGCCGAGGGCCTGAAGCTGCGCCACGCGCAGGGGAACGGGCCGCTGGATATCATCATCTGCGAGAACATGCGCGAGGCCGCGGCGGCCGTGCGGGAGGGCCTGAAGAAGCACCTGCCGGCCGATTTCCCGTTCGACGACATGGTCGGTCTGGTCGAGACCAGCATCGGCAAGATGGTGCCCACCATGAGCGCAGAGGATCGCGCGCAGGACCCGCTGCTGGTCTTCGCCGAGGCGTACAACAACCTGATCTGCGATGCCAGCGCGTTCAAGAACCCGGTTCCGAACGTACCGGGGCTCAATCCGAAGCACAACATGAAGGCCTATGTGGACCGCAAGAGCTTCATCCACAACTTCGGCCACGCGCTTTGCGCTTATCTCGGCTACATCGAGGACCCGAACCTGACGACGACGTGGGAGGCCGTGGAGCATCCGGTGGTGGGGCCGGCGGTGCGGGCGGGGATGTGGGAGTCGGCGCGGGCGCTGATCAGGGTCTATCCCGAGGAGTTCAACGAACAAGACCAGGGCGAGCACATCGAGGACCTGATCTCGCGGTTTGCCAACAAGGCCCTCGGCGACACGCTGCACCGGGTGGGGCGGGACCTGCAGCGCAAGCTGTCGCGGGAAGACCGCGTCATCGGGCCGCTGCTGCTGGACCTGCAGCAGGGCCTCGAGCCGACCTACACGGCGCTGTGCGCGGCGGCGGGGATGCACTTCCTCAAGCCGGATGAGCAGGGGGAACTCTTCCCGGCGGATGCCGAGTTCCACAGCCAGATCGTGCCGCAGGGCCTCGACCATGTGCTCACAGCGATTTGTGGTCTTGATCCGAAGCAGGAACCGGACGCGACGGCGCGGGAACTGATCAAGCAGGCCGAGGCGCACATCGCGGACTGCAAGCGGAGAGGGACTTCAGCTCTGGAGCTGTAGGCAAGCGATGAGACAACCGGAGTGGTCCGGACGGGAGTTGGTGACGATGACCCGCATGCTGACTATTCTGGCGCTGCTGGGCTCCTGCGCGGCGCTGTATGCCCAGGAGGCCTTCCGGGATGACTTCGACACCGTGACGGCCTGGGAGGCCAAGCCGGAGTGGCTTGCCAATGACAGCCCGACCGCCAGCGTGACCACCCAGGGCGGTATCGCGCGGTTTGGCATCGCCGAGCCAGGCAAGGGCATGAAGTGGATGCGGCAGCTTGAGGACCCACTGGACCTGGACCTCACCCCCTGGCTTGTGATCCGCTATCGCGCCACCAACTTCAACCCTCCCGCTGACTACCTGTTCTGGCTCAACGATGCAAAGCCCAAGGACGGCGTGCCCTTCAAGGCCGGGGAACGCCTGCCGGTTGACGGGCAGTGGCATACGGTGGCGTTGGATCTGTGGGAACTGAAGGTGCTGTCGCCGGTGACCCAGCTTGGGGTGCAATGCCAGGCGACCGCCGCCGGACAGGCAGCGGTTGAGGTTGATTACATCGCTTGCATGGAGACCCCTCCGGCGGACGCCGAGGGCCTGCAGCAGCCGACGGGCGCGGCGCAGGAGTGGCCGGTGACGATGCGCGAGGCCGCGCAGTGGACGCTGCAGCCGACGTGGATCGCCAACCACAGCGAGAGCGCCTCCCTCGCCGCAGCGCCTGACGGCGAGGGGCTGTTGTTCCGCATGCCGGAGGGCGGGTGCGGGGCGAAGTGGTCGCGCGAACTCGCTACCCCCGTTGAAGGCGCGCGATGGGCGTCCCTGCGCTACCGGGCGCGGAACCTGCGCACCTATGGCGATTACGTCATCTACATCGCGTCCTCGGGTGGCGGGAAGGCCACCGAGGAGCAGTATGTCATCCAGCAGGGCGACCTGATCTCCGACGGTGAGTGGCACGTGGCGTTGGGACGGGTGACCGTGCCAAAGATCCAGACAGTGGCGGTGCAGGTGCAGGCGGCACGGGCGGATGCCAGCCTGCAGATCGCCGAACTCAAGTTCCTCGACCGCAAGCCGGTCATGAAGCTTGCCGACACCTTCGATGGCGTCGCTGGCTGGCCCAAAGACATGAAGCGCTGGCGCGTGGTATCCCTCCCCCCTGCCAACCTCTCCGGAACGGACTTGTCCCGACGTCTCGGGGCCGAGGGCTGGATTGCCGAGGGCCAGGTGACCGCGTTTGGCGTGCCGTTTGAGGTGCGCAAGGTTGACCAGGCGCTGAACATGACGCCGCTCAAGGAGCCGGGGGAGGTCGCGGTGCCGCTAGGCGGCAAGGCTGCTGAGGCATACCTGCTCATGGCGGCGCAGTTCCCCACTCGCGATGAACCCTCGTACAAGGAGTCGGGCCTGATCCGACAAGTCCACCGGCTGGTGGTGCGGGTGGAGTATGCCGATGGTTCGGTGGATGAGCAGTTCCCGCTGTCGGTCAACTCCGGCGAGCATGCCGTGTCCCGGTGGCTGCATACCTATGCAGTGGCGCTGGAGCCGCAGAAGGCACTCAAGCGGCTGGTGCTCGTGGATACGATGGACCGTGGGGCCTTTGGTCTGGCGGCGCTGACGCTGAGTGACAAGCCCGGCCCCGCGAGTCGCGCCACGACGGCGGTCGCGCAGGCCCTTCCGCGCGGCGACCAGCCCATCGAGTCACGGGCGGCGGGGGTTCGGCGCGTGGGCGATCAGTTGCAGGTTGACGCCTGGTCGGTGAGCATGACCCTCGACTGCAGCAAGGGCCTGCGCGTCAGCAACCTGAGCAACCATAGCGCCATTCGGCTGAAGACCGGGTTCGCCCCCGGCCCGCTCTTCCGGGTCATCGGCGACGGGTTCGAGGTCACCTCGGAGCAGTTCGCGGTGAAGTCCATCGCAGACGACCAGGATGGGAAGCGTATTGAACTGACGTGTGAGGCGGTCAAGCCCGCAATCACGGTGACGGTGTGGGTGGAGGTCCGCGATCCTCGCGAGATCGGCCTGCGGGCGGAGATCGGCCTCAACGGCCAGGACCCCGCGAAGACGCGCTTCATCTTCCCGGAACTGAAGGACCTGAGCTTCGGCGGCAAGGAGCCTGAGCAGTGGATCTGGTGCCCCCGGCGCGGGGATGTCATCACCAACCAGATGCTGTCTTTGCGCGAGAACTACGGCGGCGCGGGCAACCCGCTGCAGATCATCGGCTGTTTCGATGCCTCCAGCCGCACGGGCCTGTACGTCATGACGCAGGACCAGGACGCCATTTCGCGCTTCTATCAGGTCCAGAAGGCGCAGACCGGCGCTCGGCTGGCGGTCGAGTACAACCCGCTGCACACCAAGCTGCTGCCGCGCACGGTGATTGGCTGCCTGCAGGGGGACTGGCACGAGCAACTGGCGCACTATCGCGAATGGGCCGATACCTGGTACAAGCCCGCCGCGCCGCGCAAGCGGTGGTTCCGCGAGGTCTTCAACTTCCGGCAGCAGTTCCTTAGCTTCGATGTGCCCACCAAGAGCGGGATGTTCGACATGGACACCAAGACGCTACGGCTCAAAGAGGTCGTGGACGCCGATGCGAAGGCCTTTGGCGGCGTAGACTATCTGCACCTGTTCGATTGGGGCTGGGACCCCGTGCATGGGCGCTGCGGAGACTATGCGCCGTGGGACTACCTCGGCGGCGTGGACAACTTCAAGCAGGCAGTGGCGGAGGTGCAGGCGTCGGGGGTGCCGGTGGGACTGTACCTTGAGGGCGTGCTGGTTGACCCGCAGTCGAACCTGGGCAAGGCCCACGGGGCGGCGTGGCAGATGCTCGACCCACAGGGCAAACCGTACACGTACTATGCCCCCAGCTACCACATGTGTTCGAACGTGCCCGAATGGCAGGAGGCGCTGAGCGACACCTACCGGCGGGTGGCGCGGGAGACCGGCGCCAAGGGCTTCTACATTGACGAGTACGGCTTCGCCCACGTCGGCCACTGGTGCTACAACCCGGCACACGGGCATCCCGTGCCGATGGCCTCGTCGCCCGGCCAGCTACTGATGACGAAGAAGCTCCGGGAGAAGCTAGGCCCCGAGGCCGTCATATACACCGAGGAAAGCCCCATCGATGTGACGTCGCAGTACCAGGACGGGAGCTTCACCTACAATATCTCCAGCGTCTCGGACGCGTGGTCGCCGTCGCATGTGAACCTGTACCGGTTCGCCTTCCCGGACTTCAAGACCATCGAGATCATCACCTGTGACAAGCCGCTGGGGACGAACGTGGAGGCGGCCAAGCTCATCCTGTTCAACGGCGAGGCCATCTGGCTGGAGGGAAACGCGGACAAGTGGTTCAGCCCCTCCCTGCGCGAGCAGATTGCGCAGAACCGCCGGGTCATGCGTGAGAACCGCCAGTGCTTTGCGGGCAACTACCCGACGCCGCTGGTCCCGACGCTGCGCCGGGGGATCTACGCCAACCAGTTCAGCGAGCGGCCGGATCTGCTCGGCAAGACCTGCTGGACGGTCTACAACACGAACTACCGCACGGCGCGGGGGGAACTACTGGCAGTAGACCACCAGCCGGGGTGTCAGTATCTGGACGAGATGACCGGCAAGCCGCTAAAGGCACGGATCGCGGGTGACAAGGCGTATCTGACGCTCGAAGTGGCACCGAGGGACGTGGTCGTGATCTCGCGGGGGCTGTACGTGAAGTAGGCTTTGCTGCCATGGTGAAGGGCTGATCCGTAGCTTTGACAACATCATCTCACGCCATGTATAATCAGGGTCACAGCCGCGCCGGCGGAGTCTTCATCATCCGGGGCGGAGTATTGTTGCGCGTGCCACACAAACCTGCGGGACCAAGAGGGCGAGTGTAATGGCTGAAAACTTCGCTGATCGCCTGGCTGCCGCGATGCGGCAAAAGGACAGCCGCCTGTGTGTGGGGCTCGATCCCCGCCTGGACCTCCTGCCCGCCGATGATCTGCCCGAAGACCCCGAGGCCCGCGTCGAGGCTTTCTGCTGCAGCATCTGCGACGTTGTCGCCCCCTATGCCGTGGCCGTAAAACCGCAGTCAGCCTATTTCGAGGCCCTCGCTCCCGGCGGCCTCGCCTGCATGTGGCGCGTGATCCGCTACGCCAAGAGCCTCGGGCTCCTGGTCATCGTTGACGCCAAACGCAACGACATCGGCTCCACCGCCACCGCGTACGCCGCCGCCTGTCTGGGCATGCATACCGGCACGACCGAGCCTATCGCAGACGCGGTCACCATCAACGCCTACCTGGGCTACGATGGTGTCGAACCCTTCATCAATCTCGCCCGTGACCATGGCACGGGCGCTTTTGTACTGGTCAAGACTTCCAATCCCGGCTCGGGCCAGCTTCAGAACCTGACGCTGGAGAGCGGGCAGACGGTATATCAGCACGTTGCCGACCTCGTGGCCCAATGGGGCGGCGACCTGGTGGGCATCAGCGGCTATAGCTCCATCGGGGCGGTAGTCGGGGCCACATATCCCGAGCAACTCGCGGAGCTTCGCCAGCGCATTCCCACCGTGCCCTTCCTGGTACCTGGCTACGGCCACCAGGGCGCCACTGCCGCCGATGTCAGCGCGGCCTTTGACGATCGGGGCCTCGGAGCGATAGTGAACTCAGCGCGCGGCATTATCTACGCTTTCCGCCGGGAGGGCGGCGACTTCGCGGAAGCCGCCGAGGCTGCCGCTGCCAAGTCGCGGCAGGAGTTGAATGAGGCCGTACAGGGCAGAACGGAGGCCGGCAGTTGACACTCAAGGGCAAAAGCCTCGTCTCGCTCTCGGACTTCAGCCATACGCAGATCATGCATCTGCTCGACCTGGCCGAAGCGATGGCGCGCGCCATCGGCTTTGATGACCCGGCGGACCGCACTCCCGCCGAGCCGCTTGACGCCATCGCCGCCACGCTCTTCTTCGAGCCCAGCACCCGCACCCGGCTCTCGTTCGAGTCCGCGATGCTCCGCCTCGGCGGCCAGACCCTCGGTTTCGCCGAAGCCAGTTCGAGTTCCGTCTCCAAGGGCGAGACCCTTGCTGATACCGTCCGCACCGTCAGCGCCTACTCAGACATCATCGTGATCCGCCACCCACTCGCCGGCTCGGCCCGCGTGGCCGCCGACTATGCCACGGTTCCAGTAATCAACGCCGGTGACGGCGCCCGCGAGCACCCGACGCAGACGCTTACCGACCTGTTTACCATCCGCCGCGAACTCGGCACGCTGTCAGGCCTGAAGATCGGCCTCGCCGGCGATCTCAAGTATGGCCGCACGGTCCATTCGCTGGCTCCCATGATGGCCGGCCTCGGCTCCGACCTCGTCTGCATCTCCCCCGAGCAACTTCGCATGCCCGAGGAGGTCCTGGCCAAGGTCGGCGCCGCCGGCCGCCATGTCACCGAGCTTACTGACCTTGCCGAGGGCATCGCCGACCTGGACGTGCTCTACATGACCCGCGTCCAGCGCGAGCGTTTCCCCTCTGACGAGGAGTACCAGGCAGTCAAGGGCTGCTGCATCCTGACGCCGGAGCTTCTGGCGCGCGCAAAGGAGGACATGCGAGTGCTGCATCCACTGCCGCGGGTTGACGAAATCACTCCCGGCGTGGATGTTGATAGGCGAGCCGCCTATTTCCGCCAGGCCGCCGGCGGCGTCCCGGTCCGCATGGCCCTTATCGCCACGCTACTCGGCCTGCCGTCCGCAGAGACCCGCCGCCCCGGCGCAGGCTTCGGCCGCACCGACAAGGCAGTCTGCGAAGAGGCAGCGCCAGCCGCCGCACCAACAATCAAAATGTCCGACCGCTGCCCGAACCCCAAGTGCATCACCAAGGCGGAGGGCTACCTGCAGCCCCAGTGTTACGAACAAGCAGGTGAGCGCTACTGCGCTTACTGTGAGATGGCTCTATAGAGGCGGAGGAGGTGAGCCAGTGTACAATTCAGTACGAGTTCAGAACTTCCGCGGCCTCCGTGATGTGACGCTAGAGGGGCTGACGCGAGTCAACCTGGTCGTTGGCCAGAACGGCGTTGGCAAGACAGCTCTACTGGAGGCCGTGTTCCTGCTCGCCGGCCTGCAACTACCTGACCCTCTGCGAGCGATCGAGACCCGCCGAGGGCTCCGCGAACCGTTCAGGACGTGGTCTCTCGATGAGGGTTTGCTTGAGAGCCTGTTCTATGGGTTCAACATGGCTGACGAGGTAGAGGTACAAGGCAATGGTGACGTGTTCACCCTTGCCTCGACGCGCGAGCAGGGGCAGCTTGTACCCAGGCTGTCTTGGCACTTAGCCGACGGCAGGGGGTCGACCACAATCTATGATCGTGATGGCAACATTGGTGGCTTTCAATCCGACCCGCGAGCGTTGCCGTCGCACAGACCGGTCTTCTTGGGTACGCGTGCGTTGCCCGCGCTCAAAGATGAAGCAGATCAGTTCTCAACGATGGTACAGGAAGGCAAACGGCCTCAGGTCATAGACTCGCTACAGGTGATAGAGCCGAGGTTGCAGCGCCTCGAACTGCTCAAAATGGGAGAGCAGGTTGCAGTGCACGCGGACGTGGGGCTCGCCAGAATGGTTCCGCTCGGGCTGCTCGGGGAAGGGCTGCAACGCCTCAGTTCCTTCGTCCTTGCCACTGCCGAAGCGTCCGGATACATGCTCCTGGTTGATGAGATTGACACCGGCCTGCATTACAGCATCCTGACCGACATGTGGCGAGTCGTGTCAGCCGCCGCCAGTGAGTTCAACTACCAGCTCTTCGCCACCACCCACAGCTACGAGTGCATGACCGCCGCCTACGAAGCCTTCGCCGACAATCCTGAAGACTTCTCCATGCATCGGCTGGAACGTCGCGAGGACGGCAGCATCGTCAGCAAAGACTTCGGGCATGACATGTTAGGGGTCGCGCTCGAACGCGGCTTCGAGGTGCGCTGATGGCGCGTTGCGGCGATCTTGCGAAGCCATTCAGTGCAGAACACCCAAGAGTCCTCCTTGTAGAGGGAAATGATGAGTTCTACCTCCTCTTGGAGCTATTGGGGCAGCTTGAACTGAACGTCGACGTGCGCGTCTACGACGGAGTCTCGGAACTGGCTCCCACTCTCATGGCTTTGGGGACGGGAACCGCCAGGGGCTTCGACAGCGTCACCACCATGGGGGTGTGGCGAGACGCCGATATCGTCGCAGACGACGCGCTGCAGAGCGTTCAGAACGCCCTGCGGCTCGCGGGCTTCGCGGTGCCTAACGCCTCAGGGGGGTTCGCAGAGGGGCAGCCTCGCGTGGGTCTTCTCATCCTACCTGATGGCGCCGCTCCAGGGGCACTTGAGAATGTCTGTGTAGCGTCCGTTCGAGACCCCGCTGCTTTGCCTTGCATAGACGGCTACATCGAGTGCCTACAGCGAGCAGGGGTGCACTTGCACCCCAACCTGGACAAGACAAGAGTGCATGCCTTTCTCGCCTCGCGCGAAGAGCCGGGCCTAAAAATCGGCGAGGCCGCCAAAGCCAGACACTGGGACTTCTCGCATCCCGCCTGGCAACCGTTGATCGAATTCCTGAGAGCTATGTGATTTCTGAAAATACATGGAGGACGTAAATGGACCTTTCCGGCAAGTACTGCATCGAGACCCCCAAAGTCAAAAAGTGCGCCGTCGCTTATAGCGGTGGCCTTGACTCCGCGCTCGCGCTCAAGCTTCTGCCCGATTACTACGGTGTTGAGGAAGTCCTCGCCTGCACCGTCAACGTCGGCCTCAGCGACTACGAGATCGAGCTCTGCCGCTCCAAGGCCGAGCTTCTGAACGTGCCGTGGCACTACATCGACGCCGAGAAGGAGTTTGTAGACAAGTTCATCACCCGCGCGATCTATGCCAACTCCAACTACGAGGGCTACCCCGTCTCGACCTCGATGACCCGCCAGCTCATCGCCCGCAAGGTCGCTGAGTTCGCCGTCGCCAATGGCTGCGACAGCATCTGCGAAGGCTCCACCGGCAAGGGCAACGACCAGTTCCGCATGCACAACGTATTCTCGCTGTTTGCCCCGGACGCCACCATCGTGGTCCCCGTGCGCGACTTCGACTTCACCCGCCAGGACGAGATGAAGCTCTCCGAGCAGTACGGCATCCCCTACAAGGCCGGCATCGGCGATGACCTCACCATGTGGTGCCGCTCCATCGGCTCCGGCGAAGTCAGCAACCTCAAGATGGTCATCCCGCAGAGCGATTACCTGTGGTACAAGTTCCCCGAGAATGCCCCGGACAAGCCGCGCCGCATGGAAATCGAGTTCACCAATGGCCTGCCGTCCCGCGTGGACGACAAGACCGATCTGGCCGAGATCATCCACTATCTCAACCAGGTCGCCGGCGAGAACTCCATCGGCAAGATCGACATGTTCGAGGACGGGGTCATCGGCCTGAAGTCGCGGGAAGTCTACGAGGCCCCCGCCGCCAAATTCATCCTCGCGATGCACAAGGACGCCGAGCAGCTCTGTTTGACCAAGGAACAGATCCAGTTCAAGCCCGAGATCGAGCGGCTGTGGGCCTACATGGTCTACCACGGTGGCTGGTATCATCCCGTAACTGAGGACTGCGCAGCCTTCCTGGCGTCTTCACAATGGGCAGTCAACGCCAAATACGAGGTCGAGATCTACAAGGGCAACATCAACATCCTCAGCCGCGAGAGCGACAGCCGCCTCTTCCGCCCCGAGCTCCGCGCCATCGTCGAGCGCGAGAAGGAAGCTGGCGAGGTCCGGATCGAATGGGAGCAGCAGGAAAGCGGCCCGGCCGTCAAGATCGCCGGCTTCCAGTACCAGATCATCGGCCACCGCGGCATGCCGTACGCGAAGGATTAACAACGCGCTTACCAGCCCTGGCCGAGGGCCCACCGCACTCGGCCAGGGCTGCCTGATACGATTCACATGATTGGCATGAGGGAGGCAGAGTTATGGAAAAGGTGCTGGAGATTCTGAAGCTGGCCGTCGAGAAGGAGAGCATGCGCAAAGCGGCATACCTCGAGGCCGCGGCTAACACCACGAATCCGTTGGCCAAGGCAACCTTCGAGGAACTGGCCAAGGACGAGGACAAGCACGCGGTTTACCTCAAGGCCTACTACGACAAGCAGGTGGCCAATGAGGGCTGGCCGGCGCACGGTGAGATCGTCGAGGACGAAGACAGCATGGCTGTCGTCCAGCAGATCTTCAAGTATGCCAACCAGATGATCGACCAGGCCGGCGCCTGCAGCGAGGACCTCACCGAGGTCTACGAAGCCGCCCTCGCCGCCGAGAACGAGAGCATACACCTGTACACCGACGCCATCGCGCACACCGACGACCCCAACGCGAAGGCCTTCTTCGGCATGCTGGTGGAAGCCGAAAAGACACACGCGAAGGTCCTGACGGAGACCCAGGATTACCTCGACGACACCAGCAAGTGGTTCTTCGACGAGGAAATGTGGATCGTCGAAGGCTAAGCTCGCTCCAACTTCCGCTAACCAACCGCAAGCGCGGGCTAGCCTCTAGTCCGCGCTTGTCGTAACACCCCTAACCTCACGGTGCAAGACATGGCCAAGAAATCCGAAAAGCTCTGGGGCGGGCGCTTCTCCGCCGACCTCAGCGACATCGCCCTCACTTTCAGTGAATCCACCGCCGCCGACGGCCGCATGGTCCCCGAAGACATCTGGGGCAGCGAGGCCCACGCCATCATGCTCACCCGCTGCGGCATCATCAGCGAGGAAGACCTCCGCGAAATCCTCAAGTGGCTCGAAAAGGCCCGCGAGGCCTGGGAGGACGGCTCCTTCGAGCTCAAGCCCGAGCTTGAGGACGTCCACATGAACGTGGAGACCTACCTGCGCACCGGCGCCGGCCCCGAGTTCGGTGGCCGCCTGCACACCGCGCGCTCGCGCAATGACCAGGTCGTCACGGACTGCAAACTCCACCTCCGCGCCCGCCTGCTCGACATCCGCGACCGGCTCACCGCCCTGCAGGAGGCCCTCCTCGCCCGTGCCGACGGCCAGGAAAACACCGTCATGCCGGGCTATACCCACACCCAGCACGCCCAGCCGATCTCGCTGGCCTACTGGCTCACGAGCTACGTGGCCATGTTCACTCGCGACCAGGAGCGCCTCGCCGCCGCCTACAAGCATACCAACCTCTCCCCCCTCGGCGCCGCCGCTCTCGCCGGCACCAGCTTCCCGACGGACCGCAAGCTCAGCGCCGAGCTACTCGGCTTTGACGGTGTGCAGGATCACTCGCTGGACTGCGTCGGCTCGCGCGACTTCGCCGCCGAAGTCCTCGCGGCCCTCGCGATCCTCATGGCCAATCTCTCCAAGCTGGCCGAGGAGTTCGTCCTGTGGTCCACGTGGGAATACCGCATGCTCGAGATTGACGACGCCTACTCCTCGGGCAGTTCCATCATGCCGCAGAAGAAGAACCCCTGCATCGCCGAGCTGACCCGCGGCAAGGTCGGCATCATCTACGGCCGCCTGATGCAGATGCTCACGCTCATGAAGGCCCTGCCGAGCGGCTATAACCGCGACCTGCAGGAGGACAAGCCCCCGCTGTGGGAGGCGCTCGACACCCTCGACCTCACCCTCACCGCCGTCAGGGCGATGGTGGACACCGTCACCTTCAATACCGAGCGCATGCGCCAGTCGGTCGGCCAGAACTTCGCGACCGCTACCGAACTTGCCAACTTCCTGGTCGCCGAGCGTGGCCTGCCCTTCCGCACCTGCCACGAAATCGTCGGCTCCCTCGTCGGCACGCTCATCAAAGAGGGCAAGACCCTCGACGACCACGAGCGCGTGCAGGAGATCCTGTCCGAGCACGGGCAGGACCTGACCATCGACGAGATCTTCAGCGTAGTAGACCCGCAGGCGTGCCTGAACCGTCAGGTGAGCCTCGGCAGCACCGGTCCGAAGGAAGTCAAGCGGATGTGCCGGGCGCTGACGAAGGCAGTGGCGAAGCAGAGCGAGGAAGCAGCCGCGGCGAGGGGCAAGATTGATACGGCGAGGAAACGGACCGGGGATATTGTGCAGAAGGTACTGTCGGGGAAGACGCTCAGCAAGCTGATGTGAGCGGCTCTACGTCGTCCACACCAGCTTGTACCTGTCGGGCTGTTCGATGATTGCCAACGTCAGGTCGACATCGAGTGCGGGCCAGTACAGATGATTGCCGTGAAGGAGTTCGACCTCGCCCAATTGGGCTTTGTTGAGACCACGGAACCAGGGGAATCTGCCAAACGGCAGGAAGTACTCAGTGCCGTCTATCCTTAACCAGAAGCCGTGCTTGGAAACGGCCGCGACTTCAGGCTTTGAAGTGTTCTTGCCAGGCTTTGATGATGTCATCTTCGTGTTTCTCAACTAACTCGTGCAGCCGTCTCAACTCTTTGTCACTGAAGCCTGTATAGGTAGCCAGAGCGATCACTGGCTGAAGCCAGAACTTGGCTTCACCATCTGGCGACACGATGTGGACATGGATGCGTTCCTCTTCGCGAGAGAAGAAGAAGAACCGGCAGTTACCTATCCGCAGTACCGTTGGGCTCACCTAGTCAGTATATGTATACCCGTGGAAGGATGTCAACTGCGCTCAATCAAGCGGTTGGCAATGAGCACTGAATGCAAAACATCCAAGCCGAGATAATCCGCAACGATCCCGAGCTCGATGACTACTCTGTCCTCGAACTCCATGCGCCGCATGTGGCTGAGAATGCCCGGCCGGGGCAGTTCGTGCACATCCGCCTCAACCGCCTGCAGGACCCGCTGCTGCGCCGGCCGATCTCCATCATGCTCGCCGAGCCGCACTCCGGCACTATACGCCTGCTTATCAAGAAGGTCGGCCGCGGCACCGAGCTACTCTGCGCCGCGCTGGAAGGCGGTACGATAGACCTGCTCGGACCGCTGGGCAACAGCTTTCCCTTGCCGCCCGAGGGCAAGGACGTGCTGCTGGTCGGCGGCGGCGTCGGTGTGGCCCCGCTCATCTTCTTTGCCGACGTCCTGCAAAAGACGCCCGGCCTCCGCTCCGCCCGAGGGCTGTACGGCGGCGCCAACGAGAATCAACTCGCGGTCTGGACCGAACTGGCCGGACGCTGCGAGGAGTTCTATGTCGCCACCGAAGATGGCTCCGCCGGCGAACAGGGTCTTGTTACCGACCTTCTCGCCGAGCAGCTTCAGCGTGGAGATGCCCAGGCCGTCTACACCTGCGGCCCCCGGCCCATGATGGCCAAAGTGGCCGCCATGTGCGCCGAGGCCTCAATGCCCTGCTATGCCTCGCTGGAGCAGTGGATGGGCTGCGGCGTCGGCGCGTGTCTCGGCTGCGTCGTCCCCGGCACCGAGGAAGCCTACCTGCGGGTCTGCCGCGACGGCCCGGTCTTCCCTGCGGAAAAACTCGACTGGGACAATGTCATATGACCGCCCCTGATCTCTCCGTCAAAATCGGCGACCTCACGCTCAAGAACCCGGTCATGACCGCCTCTGGCACCTTCGGCTGGGGTGTGGAGTACGCCATGCTGGCCGATGTCTCGGCGCTGGGCGCGCTGGTGGTCAAGGCCACAACCCTCCGCCCGCGCGACGGCAACAAGCCGCCTCGCGTCGTCGAGACGCCCGCCGGTATGCTTAACGCCATCGGCCTGCAGAACCCCGGCGTCGAGGAAGTCATCAAACAGAAGCTTCCCCACCTGGACAAGTTCAACATCCCGGTGATCGTCAACATCGCCGGGGACAGCGTGGATGACTACGTCGCCGTCGCCCGGCGGCTGAGCGAAACTGGCCTCGTGCAGGCGCTCGAGATCAATGCCTCCTGCCCCAACTGCGAGGAAGGCGGCATGCTTTTCGGACTCGACCCGGCCTCACTTGGCGGTCTCGTCAGTGCGGTCCGCGCCGCCACCGCCCTACCGCTGATCACCAAGCTCTCGCCGAACGTCACCGATATCGTCCCCCTCGCCCGCGCCGCGGTTGAGGCCGGCTCGGACGCCCTCTCGCTCATCAATACTCTCGTCGGCATCGCGATAGACGTCGAAAAGCGCCGCCCGAAGTTGGGCAACACCACCGGCGGGCTCTCCGGCCCCGCCATTCGCCCGGTGGCCGTGCGCATGGTCTGGCAAGTAGCCGCCGCCGACCTTGGCGTGCCCCTCATCGGCATGGGCGGCATCATGAACGCGACTGACGCGATGGAATTCATCCTCGCCGGCGCCAACGCCGTAGCCATCGGCACCGCCAACTTCGTCACCCCGGACACGATCAACAAGGTAGTCACCGGCCTCGGCGACTATTGCCGCCGCCACAAGGTCTGCCGCCTGCAGGACCTGGTGGGTGCCGCCCGTCCCTAACCCCGAGACCCCTCCTCCCCTCTGATGTACGCCCGACATTCCTGTCGGGCTCGGGGTCCCCGACCACCACGCCGTAACGCCTCATCCCTCCAACCGACGCTTATACGAAAAGCGGGCACTCCCTGAGGAGCGCCCGCTTTGTGATTTCATTAGCTAGGCCGTTCGGCTATTGCTCGACTGGCTAATTGAACGGGTTGCGGAAGGTCTCCTCCGGCGGGTGAACCGAGGAGGCCGCATTGTAAGGCGCGGGGAAGCCACACGAGACCAGGCTGCTGGTGGAGAACTTCATCCACTTGGCGTGGCCATCCACGAAGGCGAGGTTGCCGCCCTCGTTGTGCCGGGCATCGCACGCGTAGTACTGGTCCATGAGCACATACTGCGGATTGCCTCCGGCGAGTTTCTCAGTTACCAACATGGTCTCGGCAGGCCGGGTAAACTGGCCCAGGGACGGAGGGGGAACAGCTCTGAACAGGTCGATCTTGGCCACAGCCGGCGTTGTCGTGTAACCGCAATCCGGGGTGCCGTAGTCGCATCCAATCGGAGCGGGTGTCCCGCTGGGGCACCTGTACACCTGCGTATTCTTGACGTATGGGTAGATTTTGTTGATCCAGGTGTCCTGATAGGAGCTCCAACTCGCCACCCAGTTGAAGTCCGGGGCGCCGGGAACCGGGCCGGAACCATAGGCCCCGGCGATCCGACCCGAATCGCGGAGGGGGAATCGCTCATCATAGTCCTGCGTGTACTGGATCATGCCCAGCGACAACTGCTTGAGGTTGTTCAGACAACTCGTCTGGCGGGCCTTCTCGCGGGCCTTGGCGAACACCGGAAACAAAATCGCTGCCAGAATGGCAATGATGTAGCCGCTGAAAAACAGCAAGCAGGTATCGTTTTGTCTCAAGGGAATCCTTGGTTGAGGTGATCTGCTTGCAGCACAAGTCTCAGCCCCATGCGCCCTCGCTC
>JBDKRC010000229.1:0-4417 GCA_039683575.1 Armatimonadia bacterium
CCCGCCAGCGCAAGGCGCACTGTCTCTTCGGGCTCAAGAGATATCAACAGGTCCGCCATCAAGCCATAGAATGAACGGCAGAAGTCTGTAACCGTATCCAGATCTTCCAGTTCCTCCAAGCGTGACCGAATGCCTTGATCACTGCCATCGAACATCTCGTGCGTCAACCTCCCAGACCATCTCCTGTGGCCTTTTTTCGCCAGCCCCAGGCTGATTCCTTCCTCCCTTGTGCAACCGCCGAAAAACCACCACAAAAACCGCAGGCAGGCCATTGCTGACCTGCCTGCGACATCCACTACCTACGGGTCTGGCCCGTTGGTCTCTTAGCTGACCTTGACGGTCGCGCCAGCGGTCTCGAGCTTGCCCTTCATGCTCTCGGCTTCTTCCTTCGTGACAGCGTCGGCCACGACGGCGCCCGGAGCGGACTCCACGAGCTCCTTGGCTTCCTTGAGACCGAGGTTCGTGACCTCGCGCACAGCCTTGATGACCGGGACCTTGTTCTCGCCGGCGGCCTCGATGGTCACCTTGAACTCGGTCTGCTCCTCAACCTCTTCGGCTGCGGCAGCCGGAGCCATCGCGCCCATGGCCATGACCGGCGCCGCCGCCGTCACGCCATACTTCTCCTGCAGCTTGTCCTTCAGGTCAACCAGTTCCAGAACAGTCAAGCCATCAATTGCAGCAATGATCTCGTCAATCGACATGGGATTGCCTCCCTAACATGCTTAGTGCGCCAAAAAGCGCCACATTCCATCCGGGCGATTGCTCGCCCCTGCACAAACCCTACGCCGCCTCGCCCTTCTTGTCGGCCACGGACTGCAGCGTATAAACCAGATCCGATACCAAACCACCGAGCGTATAGACCAGGCCACTGACCGGGGCGCTGATCCCTCCGACGACCGAAGCCAAAAGCTCCTGCCGCGGCGGCAACTCGGCTACCCTGATCATACCGGCGGCATCGAACACGTTCCCCTCGACATAGCCGCCCTTCCAGGTCAGCACCGGGTGCGTCTTGGCGAAGGCCGACAGTGTCTTGGCCGGAGCCGCTGCATCTTCCTCGCAGAAGATCACAGCGTTCGGGCCGGTCAGGAACTCCTCGAGACCCTCAGCAGGCGTGCCCTGGATGGCAAGCTTCAGCAGGCGGTTCTTGACGACCACCATCTCAGCGCCGTCCTTGCGCACTTGCTGGCGCAGTTCGCTGACATCCTTAACGTTGAGACCCTTGTACTCGGCAAGATATACACCATTGCACCGGTTGATCCGCTCGTTAAGCTCAGCCACGGTCTGAATTTTCTCTTGTGTAGGCAATAGATTCACCTCCTCTTCAAGTGGCGCCGCAAACAAAAAGGGGAAGCCTCCGAAACCGGGGCTTCCCCAAATCAGCAGCATTGCCTCTAAGGACGGGCCGAACCGAGACCATTTGCGATCTCATAGCTGGCCCACAGGCAACGCAACTTCTCTTGGAATTTCCCGACCTCGGCAGGCGGACCGGCTGGTCCCTTAAGCCTTCGCGCATCTCGCGCCCGGCGCCGGCGGTCTTAGGTCGTAACAAGTTGTATGGCGACTATCGAACAAGGCGAGTCTACGCAGACTTCGCCTGTGCATCCTCGACTGAAACCTTGATCCCAGGGCCCATCGAACTGGCCACTGCCAGGCCCCGCAGATAGCGGCCCGTGAGGCTGCTCGGGCGCGCCGCGATAATCGCCTTCATCAGCGCCTTGAAGTTCTCCACGAGCTGTTCCTCGGTGAAGCTGACCTTCCCGAGCGGGCAGTGGACGACCGCGCCGCGATCCATGCGGTACTCAACCTTACCAGCCTTGAGCTCCGTTACGGCCGCCCCTACGTCTTCGGTCACATTCCCCGACTTCTTGCTGGGCATGCGCGGGCCAAGCTTCTTACCGAGACGCCCGACAACACGCATCATGCTCGGGTGGGCGACCAGAATGTCGAAGTCAGCCCAGCCCTCGTCAATCGCCTGCACAAGATCCTCGCCCCCGACGCGATCAGCACCGGCGGCCTCGGCGGCAGCAGCTACATCGCCCTCGGCGAAAACGGCAACCCGGGGCACCTTTCCCGTCCCAAACGGCAGTACGATCGTGCCGCGGACAGCCTGGTCACCCTTGGATGGGTTCGCACCCAGCTTCAGGTGCATCTCGACGGTCTCATCAAACTTGGCGCTGGCAGTTCCCTTCGCCAGTTTGATGGCTTCTTCCATCGTGTAATACGTCGTGCGGTTAATCTGCTTGGACAGGTCGGCAAACCGACGGCTGTGCTTAGGCATGCTCTTCACCTCGTCCGGTCCAACGCCGCTCATAGGGCCGGGGTAGTACCCCGACGCGCGGCTCCCGGATCGTTCGCGGGCACTACAACCCGCGTCTACAGACAGTTTTCGTGGTCACCGAGCCCGTTTAGTCTGTGGGGGCCACTGACCCCGACTAGTCGGGCACAACGTCGATGCCCATGCTGCGCGCCGTGCCGGCGATGATCTTCGCCGCCGCCGCAACATCGTTCGCATTCAGGTCGGCCATCTTGCGCTTGGCGATCTCCTCAAGCTGCGACTGGGTGATCTGCGCGACCTTTTCCTTGTTGGGAACTCCCGAACCCTTTTCGATGCCAAGGGCCTTGAGCAGCAGGTTCGCTGCCGGCGGGGTCTTCAGGATGAACGTGAAGCTGCGGTCCTGGTAGACCGTAATCTCCACGGGGATGACGTCGCCCATCTGCGCGGCGGTCTTCTCGTTGAAGGCCTTGCAGAACTCCATGATGTTGACGCCGTGCTGACCCAACGCCGGGCCGACCGGGGGAGCCGGATTGGCTTTGCCCGCCGGGCACTGCAACTTGATGACCGTCATTACCTTCTTTGCCATGTAAACAGCTCCCAAATCTCATCGCGCGACCTGTGGGCCGCTACTACTGGCGCCTGGCGGCCAATCCGGCCGCTACAGCTTCTCGATCTGCGTGAAGTCCACCTCAACGGGCGTCTCGCGCCCAAAGATGGAGATCAAAACCTTCACCGTCTCGCGCTCGGCGTTCACTTCGGTGATCTTGCCACTGAACTCCGCGAACGGACCCTCGGTCACACGCACACTCTGGTTGATCATCCACACCGTCTTGGGCTTTTGCGCCTCTTCGCCGACAGTGTGCAGGATCTCATTGACCTCGGCCATCTTTAGCGGCACCGGCACGGAGGAGGAACTGACAAAATGAGTAACACCCGCGGTCTGCTGGATCAGATGGCGCATTTCGTCGCTCATGTCCATCTGTACCAGCACGTACCCGGGGTAAAGCTTCTTCTTGATCTCGCGTCGCTTACCGGCAGCCGAACGAATTTCTGTCTCAGTGGGCACCAATATGCGGCCGAGCAAGGGGGTCAGGTGGCGAGCCTCTGCCATCTTCTCGATGGAGGCCTTCACCTTATTCTCCTTGCCGGTCAAGGTATGGACTACGTACCACTCTTTAGCCATCTTGGCTACCCTTCGCCCCCGCCGCTACGCTGCGCTTTATGAGCGCGTAACGGCGGCAATTCGGTATTAGCCGCGCCGCAACAGCAGTTCCATGAACTTGCCAAACACCAGGTCCCAGACGCCGACCCATATTGCAACGATCACGACCGCTACAATCACAACCACCGTGAACCCGTAGGTCTCGTCATGCGTCGGCCAGACCACGCGCTGAAGCTCGTTCCAGACTTCGCGCAGAAACTTGCCGAAGTTCAGAAACGGCTGCTTGATTTTAGTTAGAACGCCGACCTCTTGCGTCTTACCTGTGGCCATGTGCGATCCTCATCGGCGGCAGACAGTTCCGCCTGGCAAAGATGACAGGCGGGCGCGCTTGCGGATCGCGCCCGCTCAGAATCGGTCGCCGTTGCTCGTTTCGGGAGCCCAAAATACACCCACCTCACCACCGCTCCCGTCCAAAAATCATACTGGCAGGGGCAGCAGGACTCGAACCTGCAACCTACGGTTTTGGAGACCGGCGCTCTGCCAAATTGAGCTATGCCCCTACTCGACTTACTTCCTCAGCCGCGTCTCGTTGTGCTCGGTATGCTTGCCACAAGTCCGGCAGAACTTCGACAGCTTCAGCTTGTCGGTCACGTTCTGACGATTCTTGCTGGTCACATATCCGTGCGCCTTGCAGACGCTGCATTCCATGACGAACTTTGTCTGCGGCATTATACTCTACCTGCTCGTTTCATTCAACACTGCTGTGCCATCGTGGGCGGGGTCACAACCCACTGGCGGCAAATGCAGGATCTAGTCAATAACCTTCGTAACAACCCCGGCGCCTACCGTGTGACCACCCTCGCGGATGGCGAACCGGACGCCCTCTTCCATCGCAACCGGCACGATCAGCTCCGCCGTCAGCGTCACGTTGTCACCAGGCATGATCATCTCAGTGCCCTCGGGCAGGTTCGCAACGCCAG
>JBDKRC010000230.1:0-1908 GCA_039683575.1 Armatimonadia bacterium
TTTTCGTCATTGATTCGTCATTCTGGCTTCGTCATTCGTCCTTCCGAGAACTGTATCCATACCTGAGGATGCATTTTGGCGGACGTGCAGTATGCTCGGCCCCCTAGTGTCGCCAAACCCAAAGAACCCCGCAGCGTAAGCCCTCACCCTTCTACACATCTTTGCGTGACTCGATGAAGCGCTGGTAAATCTCGATCCCGCGAACCATCTGCACGATGTCGTTCCAGCCGCGCCACAACACCAGCCAGCCCGGACGCGGATCGTTCTTGCGCCCAAGGTAGCCGCCTTGTTTGGCTACCTGCAGCAGAAAACGCCGTGGGGTCATATCCTCGGCACGCTCACCGGCCAGGCGCGCCACCACCTGGACATACAGCGGCGGGAACATGCACTTCAGTGCCGCGGGGTCGTTGCCGTTGGGGTGTCCCTCGTCCGCCATGTCGCGCAGTTGCAGCAGGCGTACCGCCACCACGCACAGCACCGCCCCCAGACGCTGGATGTCCTCTGCGTCATCCAACTGGCTGGCCTCGATCGCGCAGCCCTGCTTGTAGCAGCGATGCCACTCCTCGATCCGCCAGCGCAGAGCGTAATACTGCGCCGCCTTCCTGGCCGACTCCAACTCCGGCGCATCAAGACTGCTCAGCAGCATCCAGTCGATCACCTGCTCCTGAGGCAGACCTGCCGGCGGGTTCTCCTCCTTTAGATACACCGCCCAAACCGCTAGCGGTTCCCAGCCGGCCGTGCGCGGGTCGTGGGGCGGCGGTGAAAGCTCAACTCGCACGCTGCGGAGAGTCACTTCCGCCTCCCGCCCCTTGCGCGACACTCTGCCACGATGATCCCGCTGCTTTCCAATGCTTAGCCGCATGGTTCCCAGTGAAGGCTGTGACTGGACCGTGCCCCATAGACGCCTCTGATGATCCGGCAGTTTGCGGTCGTGCATCGCCCGGACCAGAAACTCCTGACCCAAAGACCTGATGCTCGACAGGTGCCGAAACAGATCGGCGTGACGGTCACCCACGTGCACCAGCTTGCCTGCTGACTCCCAGAGGCCAATCCGCTGTACTGCCTCGGGCCACAGGTCCGACAGATTCCACCGGCGCTGCCGCTGCAGCTTGGTCTCGTTCTCAGGCGCTCTCTGCGGTGCATGCCAGGCCACATCCAGCAGGCCCAGAACACGACCGTCGGGAAGCACCGCCAGAGTGCTGTGCTGCAAAAGACCTCTTCCCCGGCCATCGCCGATCTGGCCCACGCCGCTCAAACTGCTCCGGTGGGTAAAGTCCAGTTCCGTGTCATCGGCGATGCACAGGACAAGCCGATGCTCCAGAGCCTCCTGCCGCACCATGCGGCAATGGGGGCCAAGGATGTCCTGCGGATCGACCTCGGGGTTTGTGAGAAAGCGATAAGCGGCGGCGAGGTCCGCACCGCTGGCACACTGCTTGGGCAAAGTCATCGAGGCATTCTCCGCAATTGCAGCCGCCAGGCGAATGAGCCTGCTTTCCCGCCGCAGATCTCCCAGGTCAGCTTCCCCAAACTGGCTGCTGGCCCACGAGAGAGCGTCAAGGCGGGATCGATTCTCAGATACATCGGAACGCTGCGCGCAACAAGACCCATCCATGGGCAAGGACTCCTGCACAAGGTAAAAGAACGGCTAACAAATCCACATGTCGCGACGAGGGGAGCCTAACGCATGCGCGCACATCGCGCAACAGCAAGATACTGCTATACTCAAAGATGTGTTGAAGGGTGAGGGCTTTCGCCGCGGGGTTCTTTGGGGTGGATTCATTGCGCTTGGCGGGGTTGATGGTGGAGGGGAGGAGCCGCGACTTAGTCACTGTCCACGGTCGGCTTTGGGGTGAAGTCTGACGCATTTTGGCCGAGCCAATCGCCCCCTCCCTGCCTCCCCCGATGGGG
>JBDKRC010000231.1:0-19602 GCA_039683575.1 Armatimonadia bacterium
CGGCTCTGCCAGGCGGCTGCGCGGACCTGGTGATAGACAAGTCGGGCAAAGAGCCGCGGATTGTCGTCTCCTGTGGCGCAGCCGGTGTCGCAGTGCTGTCACCGGCTGGGAAAGTGACTGCGCAGTACCCACTGGCGGCGAGGGCAGGTAGCCTGGTTCTGCTGGGGGATGAGGCAGTTGTGGCGCAAGAGACGGGGACGCTGGCAGCGATTGAGCTCCAGTAGCCCGCGTACAGGACAGACACAAACAACGGGGTGTCCAGCCATTGGCAGGACACCCCGTTTGCTTTACGTGTTGCTGGCTTACTGCTTCGCCAGTTCCACGACCTTCTCGGCGTTCTCGCTGACCTTGCGGAAACCGTCAATGTACAGCCTCATGAGGTCCATGGTGTTGGGCGGGTAGACGCCGCCGAGGTACGCGTGGCCGTCGATGAACTCGACGGTGCGCGGATACTCCTCGTTATCGTAATGGACGTCACCGCGGCCAAACGGGCAGGTCCACGGGCAGCCCTTGCCATAGCCCACGCGGTCGGCAAAGACGTCCTGGGCGGGCACGGGGCGGGTCTGCCACTGGCCGAGGCCGATGCCCTCGCCAGCGAGGACCTTCTGGCAGGCGCGCTTCCACTCGGCCGGCGTCAGGTCGAGACCCAACTGGTCGGGGCGGAAGGTGACCACGTAGCTGAAGTAGCACGGGTTGGCATAGTCGGGGGTGTACGGGCCCTCGAAGCCGGGAATGTCCGCCAGTTCCTTGGTCAGGTACGCTGCGAACTCACGGCGCTGGCCATTGTTGTAGTCGAGCCGGTCGAGCTGGCTGAGGATGAAGGCATTGATGAACTCGTGGGGCCGGTACATCCAGCCAAGGCCGTAGGCGTTATATTCGCGGGGACCGCTGGCCGCCACGACTTCGCCGAACTCGCGCAGCTTGGCGGCGCGGGCCACAAACTCTTCATTGTCACTGGTCCAAAGGCCGCCTTCGCCGCCGGACAGGTTCTTGGAGCGATTGCAGCTGAAGCAGCCGATATCGCCCAGCGCGCCGGTCTTGACGCCCTTGTAGGTCGCGCCGTGGGCCTGACAGGCGTCCTCGATGATGAGCAGGTTGTGCTTCTTGGCGATGGCCTTGATCGGGTCCATGTCGGCGACCATGCCGTGGATGTGGACCGGCAGGATGGCCTTGGTGTGCTCGTTGATGCGCTCCTCGAGCATGGCCGGGTCCATCGTGTAAGTCTGCGGGTCGATGTCCACAAAAATCGGGACGGCATTGTGGTGCAGAATCGCGGCGGCGGTGGACCAGTAAGTGAAGGCGCTGGTGATGACTTCATCGCCAGGGCCGATGCCGGCCGCGGCCACGCCCATGTGCAGCGACGCGGTGCCGCTGTTGGTCACGAGCGCATACTTGGTCCCGACATACTTCGCCCACGCTTCCTGCAGTGCCAGCGCCTTAGGCGCTGAAGTGCCGTGCAGGTGGCCGCTGTCGAATACGGCCATGACAGCATCGCGGTCCGCCTGGTTCAATGGCGGCCACGCCTGCACCATTCCGTCCGGTACGAGGCGGCTCCCGCCCTCTATCGCAAACGTTGACATCTGCTTCCTCCTGAAAAGACGCGACATGCGCGTGTGTTGCCTGGAACTGTGTCCAAATAGTGGCGCGGGCGGCTCGCCCGCGGCGGGCAGGCGAGCCGCCTGCCCTACTGAGAAGGGTCTATTCCACCGCCCGGATCACCCGTAACCCATAGGCCGGTATCTCCAGTTCGCTGCCGGAGAGCGTCTTACCTGTAACCGGGTCGCAAAATGATGTCTGACGCCAGCCTTGCGGCAGCGCTACAACCGGCTTGACCGGCTCGTTCTTGAAGTTCAGCAGCAGCACCAGCCGGTCCTTCCCAAGCTGGAAGGCGAACCAATCGTTCTGCGGCAGGCCGTCCACCTTGACCTCGGCGTCGCAGCGCTGCCCTTTGCTGAGGATCTCCTCGTAGCGGGCGAGCACGGCAGCGGCTTCTGAGGTGTAGTAGAAGGCCCCGCCGTCCATCACCGGCAGCCACCAGATGAGCACGCCCACGCCGCCGCTGTCCAGACACTGACGCAGCAGGCGGTTGCGCCACGTCAGCGGGTTCGGGGCGGCGCTATCGGCGCTGGTGTTGGAGAGGTAGTACATCTCGCCACCCATGAACGGTACAGGTGCGAGTGCTTTCACCGTCTCCTGCACCGCCCCGCGGGCTCCCCCATATCCGGCGATGCCAAGGTCCAGGTACGCGGCCATGAGCTTCCAGTCCACCCCGTAGTGCTCCATGGTATATTTGCCCTGGGTGCCGCTGTAGACCGAGAACTCAATGCCGGGGCAGCCGCGGCGCACGCCAATGCCGATATGCTCGACCAGACGCGCATTTTGGCCACAGCGGAACGCGGTCCACTTGTCGCGGTATTCTTTCGTCATCATTTCCGGCGTCAGCTTCGTATCGTCCGGAAGGCCTGCTTCCCTGGCGAACGCCGCAAGACAGCGCTGGCAGAAGCAGTACGTGGGCGGGTCGATGACCGGGTCCTCCACATCAATGTCGGCTCCCTGGTACTTGCCGTTGCGCACCTTCGCGGCCATGTCGTCTTCCAGCGCCTTGAGCACCTCCGGCGCCTCGCTTAGCATCCACGTCGGGCACAGCGTGTCCCGGCTGGGCTTGTTGGGGTACTCAACCGCCGCGACTTCGGGCCGGTCGGTCAGTAGATCACGGAAGGCCGCCGGAGGGGCGAAGGGCGAGTAGCCGAGGCTGATGATGCTCTCATGGGTGCCACGCTGGCGCAGTTGCCGCACGACCTCATTATCCGCCGAGCCGTAGTTAGCGATCATCCCGGAGCGCCAGAAGTTGTCTGCCAGCGCCGCCAGCACCTGCGGGTTGGAGAACTGCTCGCTGTAGTAGCACGGGGTGATCTTGATGTGCCTGGGGCGTACGCCGAGCAGTGGTGGCAGGACCTCGATCGCCACCGGCTGGGCCACCTCGGTGATGTTCCCGCCGCCGGTCTCGAAGTACACCAGCATCTGATCGGAGCCCTGAGGCGCTTTCTTGTCCACGCTGAAGAGCAGCGACCCCATGGGCTTGTAGGTGCCCGAGACCAGGTTCTCCGCCTTTGCGTCCATCTCGATGATGTACTCGACACCCGGCTCGACATTCACGACCGGCTTTTTGGGGATCCAGAGCGCGTTCTGCCCTTTGACCTGCTCCGGCAGGCAGACGATCTTCAGGCCCTTGGTGCCGCTATTGCCATAGCCGGGCTTGATGCGGCCGTCGGCCCACTCCGGCCCCTCGAAGTCGCCCACCTTCAGCAGGTCCTCAGTACTGCCCTTGCGCCGCACAGTGATGTTGTCTACCCAGAAGGTGCCGGTGATGTCGCGGTCCTGCCACTTGATGACCAGCGGATGTAACTGACCGGCGTCGCTCGGAGCCTTGAAGGTTCCTGACAGCCGTCGCCAGTCAAACGTTCCACCGGCTTGCAGCCCCGGCTGATAGCCAATCGTCCCGCCGTCCTTGGACACCCATCGCAACGACAGTTCCAGGCCCCTGCCCGGCAATAGGGGGTACTGGGCGCCATAGACGCTCTGTCCGGGGGCGACCTGCTGCCGCGTGACTTCCGCTGGCTGGGCTCCCTCGGTGGGTTCAGCGGTTACGTAGCGCAGGTAGTCCGGCACCTGCATGCAGAGCCGGTATCCCTCGGCAGGCAGGCCCGTCGGCAGCGTCAGGTACGGCTTGACGCGCTGGCTCGTGCCGACCGGGAGCCACAACTTGTTGGTCAGCGGAAAGAGGCGCCCAGCCGGAGATGAGACCCACAGGCCCCGGCGGTAGTATGCGGTGCCATCTGGGGTCTGAAGCTGCCCCTTCACCGCCGGCGCAGGCGCAAAGCCGGGGACATACTCGGTCTGCCACGCGGCAGGCGGCTCCTTACTCAGACAGAACCAGCGCGCGTCCGCCGCTATCTTCTGCCGTCCAATTGTGATTTCAGGCTTGACCCAACCACGGCCCTTAGTAATGAGGGTCACGAGGTTGAGGCCATCATGCAGCTCCAGCGGTCCAGCAGCCACAGGCTTGCCATCGAGGAAGGCCTGGCACTGCACCCCTGGCGCCTGCGACAGGGCGAATTCCCCGCGGCTGATAGCGAGGCTCTCCGTCTGCCGTGGGGAGGACGCATAGACCACGTTCCCGGCCCGTAGCGCCCATTCATACCCCAGTTGCCCCGCTTGCACCGCCTCCGGCGGCACCAGGAACTCCGCTTCTACCCCGCGCTGCCCTGGCGTGAGACTTGCAGGCAACGTCTTCTGGCCGAGTTTCTTCGCGCCAGCATACAGGTCCAGTGCGCACTCCAGGCCAGCGGCTGGGGCTGGTGACGAAACCTCCAGAACCACGCGCCTGCGGTCCGGGGTGGGGGCTGTGATCTCCGCTGAGTGGACGACAGGCCCAGATTCGGCGAAGACGACGCGTCCGAACTGCGCGCGGTCATTGAAGGCGCCCTGCAACCCCGACCAGGTCGAGTTCTCCGCCACGGCACTGCGCTCGCGGCAGAACTGCCCCCGCCATGAACTGGCGGGAAGCTTGCCTGCGCCGAGGCTGCTCAGCGGTATCGCACACTCGACGATGTAGCGGTCGTCGCGCCGCACCGCTGCCGCCCGCCACTCGCCGTTCCAGCCTACCTCGCCGTCGCGGGCTTCCCAGCGTGTACCGATGGAGTTGGCCGCAAGCTGGAATGACGATCCCCCCGGCACGTCGAGGAATATTTCCACACAGTCGTCGCTGAAGACATTGCTGTCGTGGTCCTTGCGCTCGGCCTTCACCTTGTCGGTCTGCTGGACCATGGGCTGCAAGAACCTGTCAAAGCACTCGAAGGCCACATACAGATTGTTGTCATCCCACGTAAGATAGGCGTTCGTGCGTGCATCCAGCTTGTTGCCAGAAGCCGGCAAGAACGGGCCGCAGACGGTGGCCTGCTGCCAGCACGGCTCCTGGAGCGCGCCGTCAAGTACCGGCGGGGCCGCGGCGCGGTAGGCCGTCACCAGCGCTGCGCCCCACGCTCCACTGACAATTCCAGTTGTCAAAGCGAGAAGAACCGAGAAGAACAAGATCCGACGCAACATTTTCTGCACCTCAGGTGTCAGTCTGCCGCGTGTACTTGACCACGAGGCCTCTCCGCACCTGCCCGCGCCTGAGAAGGGATTAGTTACGTGCGGGTTGAACTGTCTAGTTTGTCCTTTGTAGGCGCGAGTCCTTTTGACATTCCGCCGGGTTGCTGTCTCAACGTCGTCAGATGTGGAGAAACGCCCTCATGCGAATTGCCCGCCTCGTCGTGATCCTACTGGGCCTGTGCCTGCCGCTCCTGGCACAGAATGCCGACACCGCGCCTCCGCCGTCGCGCACGCCTGCTACCAGCGCTGAAAAGCCCGCTGACGCCCCCAAGGCCGACACGCCCGCGGCGACAAAAAACGGCGAGTCCGGCAAGGAGAATGGCAAGAGCGACAGCAAAGAACCCACGCACATCCTCAACATCGTGGCTTCCCCCAAGGGCTGGACCATTCATGCGGTGAATGCCGATGCCCACGAGCTCTTCACCCAGTTTGCCGCGGCAGCGCATCTGCCGCTCGTGGTTGACGACACCGTCAAACGCAAGATCACCCTCCACATCTCCGACAAGTCAGAATGCGACATCCTGAGCATCATCGTTGATGCCTACGGCTTCTCATGGGCGCAGGTGGAGGGCGTCCACATCGTCTCGGACGGCATGCCGAAGACTGCTTCCTCCTACCTTCTCTCCGACATCGCCTCCGTTACCACCAAGTACGTGGCCCCCGACCGTGCCCAGCAACTCCTGCCGCTGTTCCTGCAGCAACATGTGAAGGTGAACACAGACCAGAACGCGGTGGTCCTGTGCGGCCCCAAGCCGATGCTGGAGAAGTTCAGGCAGGATGTGGAGCAGTTCGATGTCGCCGCCGCGCAGATCATGCTCGATGTGAACGTTATCGAGTTCACTGATGTGGATACAGATGTGTTCGCGGCCCTGATCGGCCACAGTAACGCCAACTTCGGCGCCGTCACGGACTCGCTGACGGGGCAGGTCACGCTCACCGCCGTTGCGGATCTGCCGACCTTGTTCTTCTCGGAGCTTCGGGCGCTGGTCACCAAGCGTCAGGCCCGCGTCCGGGCCAATCCCCGCATCGCTACCGTCAGCGGCCAATCCGCCAACATCTTCATCGGGCAGCAGCAGTATCTGACCGTTCCGCTGAACACTGGGGCCAACTCCATTGATGCCGGCGTTTCCCTCACAATGACACCCCTCACTGGCGGCGGCGGTGAGATCATCCTGGACCTGCGCGAGGAGATCAGCACCCTTAGCGCCCCAGACCCGACCACCGGCCTGCCCACCAAAACAAGCCGCACCGGCCAGAGCACCGTCCGGGTACGTGATGGGCAGACCATCATCATGGGTGGACTGCGGCAGGTGGAGTCCCGCGAGGTCCGCCGGGCCATCCCGATCCTCAGCGAAATCCCGCTCCTCGGCAAGTTCTTCCGCTCCAACCGTACCGAAAAGACCGCGGTAGACCTGGCGATCTTCATCACGGCCCGCACGCTTTCGCAGACGGGCCACCTGCCAGCCGAGGAAGAGCAGAAGGCGCGGGAGATGATCGAGGGAGTCAACCGTTGAGTTGCAGCCGCCTGGAGACGATGGTGCTGACCACGCTGCTTCTGGCCGCCACGACATGCTGGGCGGAGACGCAGCCCTTTTGCATGCTGCAGAAGGTGGACGTGGGCCAGGTCTCAAACGCGACGGTCATTACGCTCGAAGCTGACGGGCTCATTGAGATGACCACCGAAGGGCTTGAGACCTGGACGCAGGACGAACAGCACAACTGGTATCCGCAGGCCCTGGAGCGCATCACGTTCACTCTCAGGAACGTGCGCGGCGGAGCCGCTCCGATGGTACAGATCGCGCGCTACCCCGTGAGCCACATTGAATTCGCTCTGCCACCGGGGGAACAGCAGAACGTCGGTGTACGATGCACCCTGGTGCTGTACAAAGGCGCCATCGTCACCAAGTTCGATGGCGTCGACGACAACTGGGATTTTGGCTCGTGGCGCCCCGCGGGCCCGCGTGTGATGATCTACCCGTCACAGAAGCGCGACAAAATCCTGATCACCGTAATCAGCGACCGGCCGGAGGAGCCGGAGGCCAAACGTCCCGACGAGCCCCGCCAGGAACCGCGCCTCGAGGTGTCTGGAGACACCAAGGCAGTCACCCTGAAGGCCTTCAAGGCCGATATGCACCAAGTCATCAAGATGATTGGCGAACAGACAGGTGCTCCAATATGGGTAGACGAGCCGGTGAGCAATCTGGTCACCGCCAACTTCGAGAAGATGCCGCTGCAACGCCTGCTGACCAGTCTCGCCACCGCCTACGGTCTCTGTCTTTCCCAGATGGGCCAGGACTATCATCTGAGCCAGACACGGCCCGACAGTGCGACCGCGTACTGGGTGGGAGAGACACGGATGGTGCAACTGCACTATGTTCCCGTCCAGCAGGCGCTGCTGCTCCTGCCGGATGCGGTGCTGCCGTACGTGCACCGCATGGAGGCCAACAACAGCCTCATCCTCAGCGGCCCGCGGCAGATGCTGGATCGCATCGCTTCCGACCTGGCCGTAATCGACAAGCCTGGTTACCAGTGCCGACTGCGCGCATGGGTTATCGGCACCCAGAGCACTGACCAGAGCCTGCGGGAAGTGCTCGGGGGATTTGCGGATGGTGACACCAGTGTTGGCTTCGACAGCAGCGGCAACCTCAGCGTCGAGACGGGCTCCGCCGTTGCTGAGAAGTTGCTGGTGCGACTTCAGGCGCTCCAGACCAAGGGGCGGCTGCGTATGCAGTCCCTGCCCTCTGTCTGGTGCAAGAGCGGCTACTCGGCCAGTCTGTTCATGGGCCAGCGCATCTACTACTGGCGCTTCGCGAGTATCTGGTCCGAGGAACAGACTCTCGATGCCGCCCAGGCGGGAACGGAACTGACTTTCTATCCTCGCACCGACGGTGAATGGATTACCGCCTGGGTGACGGTGCAGAGCGATGTCCCGGGGCAGGCCAGCCCCACCGGTCCCGTGCTCATGCGGCGCTCGGCGAAGACAACTGTCAGGCTGCGCTCGGGGCAGATGATGCTGATTGGTGGCCTGCTGCAGTCCGATAGTCTCCGCCACCGCGCCAAGCCGACCATGCTGCCCTGGCCGGCCGATGCACTCGCCTCGGGACGACTGCGAATACGTCAGGATGGCGAGGTGGCGGTGCTGGTGCAGATGGAGGCGGCGCTGATGCCACCGACTGAATCGCCTGACAAGCTGCAGCAGCCCGCGCTGCAGACCGGACAGCTTGTCTCACCCGATTTCAACGAAGGATCGTGACTATGGCCAATCATCGGCTGCTTTTCGCCCTCCTCGTCCTGATCATACTGGCGCTCACGGCCGCCCCGGCGCAGGAAGCATACTGCTACCTGCGCGAGGTGAAGGTGACGGCGCTCAGCAACGGCGTTCAGATTGAGGTCAAGGCCGACGGGATTCTGAGCTGGGACTGGGAGGAGTGGGAGGGCTCACGCTATGGGGAGGTAACTTCGGCTACCTTCCGCTTCCCGACCGCCAGGTTAGGCCTGGACAAGACGCTCTATGATGTCGAGCAAGCTCCGGTGAACACCGTCAGCCTTGCTGTGCCTCAAAATGCCCGGGGCGGCGTCGGGGTGAGCATGACGGTGAACATGAGCGAGGGCGCGCGCGTACAGCCTGACCTCAGCGAGGACCGGCAGACTTTCCTGCTCACTGTGCATGGCTCCCGCACCGTCGAGCGCGAGACCAAGAACGGCGAAGAGAGCAAGTCGAAGGACAACCACGAGGGGGAACTAAGCGTCAAGCCGCTGAAGGATGGAACGCTGGCTGTCCGTGCTACCAAAGCCGACCTGCACGAGGTTGTGGCTGAGGTCGCCAAGCTGGGCGGGATCAGCGTCGCCGTGGATGACGCCGTCCAGCGCAAAGTCAGCCTGAACCTCGACGGCCGCGAGTCGCTCGGGGTCATCAAGAGCATCGCGGTCGCCTACGGTCTCGCCCTGTCCTGCGTCGGCGACGTCTACATGCTCAGCGAGGGCGTTCCCACCGACCTGCCCAGCTACCGGCGCAGTGCCACGGCTTCTTTTCCCACGCGCTACATGAAAGCCAAGGATGCCACCACGCTGCTGCCGACGTTCCTGTTCAAGTACCTCCACGACAACCCGGAGCAGAACGCGGTAGTAGTGACGGCGCCCTCGCAGATGCTGGATAAGATCCGCAGCGACCTGGTCGCCATTGACGTGCCCCCACCGATGATCCTGGTTGAGTGCGTCGTCTGCGAGTTGACCGACACCTCCGATCTCGACACCCAATTCCGGTGGCTGTACCAGAGCCAGGAGCACGAGTACGGCGCCAACAGCGGCACTGGAGACTTGGTCGGGCAGTCACAGGAAATGGCGGGCGGCCTGGCCTCCGCCATCGCCCCCGCCCCGATCCTGCAGGCCTGGCTCAAGGCCCTGCAGACGCGCGGGAAGGCGGAAGTCAACGCTCACCCCTCAATGGCCGCTGTGAATGGCAAGCAGGCCGAGATTTTCATCGGCTCCCAGCGGTTCATCAAGGTAACATACTACCGCGGCGGTCAGCTTCAGGAGCGCATCGATACCGTGCCGGTGGGCATCCGTCTCCGCGTCCGGCCCTGGACCGGCGGCAATCAGGAGATCACAACCAACCTGCACGTGGAAGTGTCCAACATCGTCGAACTCGATCCGCAGACGGGTGTGCCGCGACTCAGCACCCGTGAAGCCACGTCCACTCTCCGCACCCGCGATGGCGATGTGATCGTCATCGGCGGGCTATCGCAGCGTCAGCAAGAGAAGACCTGGCGGCGGGTGCCCATCCTCGGCAGTCTCCCGATCATCGGCCCGCTCTTCCGCAGCCGCGCCAGCGGCAGCAACAACACCGAACTGGTCATCCTCATTCGCCCGCGCCTGCTCGATGAAAACGGCCGGCTGCCCGCTGATGAGGACGGGGCGCTGCGCGAAAAGTTCCTGTCGGGCGAACAGAAGTAGTTGCCGCCCGGGAAGACCGAAATGGCCCCGGATTGCTCCGGGGCCATTTCTGCTCGTACTCGCTCTGTTTCAGGTTCAGGGATAGTCGAACGTCATCACCAGGTCAGCAACCCCATTCTGCACCCCTCGCATCCGCACCGCCCGCCACAGCGCCTCGCCCACGTCATAGCTATTCGCCGCGCCAAATTGCAGCGCATTGCGACCCGCCGGAGACTCTGTCACGAACTTCCCCGGCGCGTCCAGCACCAGCTTATCATCCACAAACACCTTCATATCCTGCCCTCTGATCGCGATCCGGTAGGTGTGGAAGGCATCCGTGGTGTCCATGGCATACTTCAGCGCCCCCAGGCTCAGCCCGTCAGGCTTGAGGTACAGCCGCTCCAGAGCGATCCCGTTGCTGAACATCACGCTGCTCAGACCGGACACTACCTTTGCCTCCAACTCCGCCACCGTCTCGCGCTCCGGTTCGGCATTCCACGCGTAGGTGTAGTAGAGGTAATCGCCCACCTGTGTGCCGCGGTCGGCCACGAGCAGCGCCCCCTCCCGCACCTCCGCCAACGTTCGCGCCCCAGGCTTGTCGCTGCCCCACGGCAGGGCGGGTTTCTTGTCGCCCGTCCAGGTCACATCCCAATCGTCCTCCCCGGCCTGCGGATCAGCCCCTGTGATCTCGACCTCGTTCCGCCCTGGCCGTATCATCTTCGCTGCTACCTGATATTGCCACCAGCCCGCTACCGCCTTCGGCGCGGCCAGGTCCTGCCCATTCAGCCGCACCTGCGGGGCTTTGCTGCCCGTGGTGAGCAGGTTCAGCCGGATGTCCGCCATCACGGCTGCCTCGGTCGTCTCTCCAAGCATCAGCGGCACCGTCACCGTCTTGCCCGCAGGCAGCGTCAGTGGCTCGTCGGGTGTCAGCACCGGCACGTTCTGGAAGCGCTTGCCGTCCGCCAGTGACATGTTCGCTGAGTAGTTCCGCACCGTCGCAAAGTACGTCTTGTCCAGCTTCGCCAACTCCGACGGATCGCCCATTTCCCGCAGCAGCGGCGATTTCGCGGCGAAGAAGTTGAACGTGTAGACCCCGTCGGCCCCGCTCTGCCAGATCCGCGCCGCCCTTGCCCGGTAGCTCTCCTGGGATTGGCGCCGGTATGGCGGCCCTTCCGCGCGTACCCGGCTCTCGCTCAGGCACGGGTACACCGGGACGTCGTACTTGTGCCCAAGCTGCACGAGGTACTCCCACGGGTGGAGCTGGAAATAGCAGGTTCCCACCAGCACATCCACCAGCCCCTCCTTCAGCCACCGCTCGATGTCCAGGCCCACTGCCCGCGAGTACTCAACGGAATCCGGCACGCGAACCGCGATCAGGATCGGCCGCCCGCGCTTGCGCCCCTCGGCGTCGGCCATCGTCCGCACGCGCCGCAACAGGTCGGTCATCATGTCAAGCTCAGCCTGGCTCGCCGTGCCGCCGTATGCCACCGACTTGAAGTAGCAAAGATGCCGCCAGAAGTCCAGTTCGATGCCATCCACGTCGTAGTTCTGGCAGACTTCCTCGAGGTACTTGAAGGCCAGGTCCCGCACTTCCGGCCGCCCATAGTCCACCGCGCTCCACTGCCCGTACTTGGGCTTGTTCTCAAGCGAGCCGATCAGGTACTCCGGGTGCCGTGCCTTCAGCGGCGGGAACAGTGGGTACGGCTTGTCCGGGCTGTGTGCCCCGTCGTGGGTGTCATTCATCCGCATCGAAAAGAAGACTTCGATGTTGTTGGCATGGCCATAGTCCACGATCATCTTCAGCGCGTCAGTACCCATGTCAATGAGCTCTCGCGCGATATTCCTGCTCCCGAAGATGGGGTGGTCCAGCACCGTGCCCGCCTTGGTGTTGTGGGTGAAGTAGCTGAAACCGGAACTGATGGGGCAGTAGAAGATTGTGTCCACCTGCGAGCCGAGCAGCGGCGAGGTCCGCTGGGCCAGAACATTCTCGACCGTCACCGGCAGGTCTTTGGGGTAGTAGATCACCTCGTTGCCATCGTTGTTGAGGATGATCCGTCGCTTGCGGTGCGCCAGTTCCCGGCGCTGCTGCGCGAAGTTATCCTGCGACCAGCCTTCCGCCGCGAGGCCGAGAACCACAGTAGTCAGCATGGCGAGGTGAAGTAGGTTGTTCATGCCCGTCATTTCTCTCCCACAGGAGGCGTACCTGCCGGGCGTCAGTGAGCGCAGGAGTATTGCGCCGCGAAATGGAAGCTCTAGATGAGGCTGTCAGCCATCCCGCCACGGAGGAGCGCGCCATGCCTGACGATCGCGTGAAAGCAATGACCTTCGACTACCCGGAGCACATTCCGGTCGTTGTCAGCCTGCTTCCCGCGGCCTGGATCAAGTACCGCGAGGCGCTCGAAGAGATCGTCCGCAGGCACCCGATCATCTTCGGCCAGCCGGGCGAACAGCCGCGTGACTATGACTACGTCCCCGAGACCTACGCATCCGGGGAACATGTGGACATCTGGGGCTGCGTCTGGAGCAACATCAGGCATGGCGCAGAGTCCATCGTCACCGGCCACCCCGTCCCCACTCGCGCCGACGTGCACAGGCTCAAGGCTCCGGCCCCTGGCTGCGGTTTCAAGCATGGCTTCATGTGGCTGCTGCTCTCGGACCTGCGGGGTTTTGAGGAGTTGATGGTGGACTTCGCCGAGGAGCCACCGGAACTGCAGATGCTGATAGATGTTGTCCTGGAGTACAACTGCGGCGAGACCGCCCGCCTGCTTGAGAGCAAGCCGACGATGATGCACTTTGGCGACGACCTCGGCATGCAGGACCGGCTGGCGATAGGCGAGTACAAGTGGCGCAAGTATCTCAAGCCCTGCTATGCGCGGATGTACGGGATGTGCCATGACGCAGGCGCGAACGTCTACATGCACACCGACGGGCACATCATTCCGATCATCAAGGACCTGATCGAGTGCGGCGTGAACGTCATTAACCCTCAGATCCGTGCCAACGGCCTTGAGTACCTCGCGCGTGAATGCCGGGGCAAGGTCTGCGTCAGCCTCGACCTCGACCGCCAGCTTTTTCCGTTCGCCACTCCGGCCCAGATTGATGAGCATATCCGCGAGGCGGTCGACGTCCTGGGCCTGCCCGAGGGCGGTCTATGGCTGATCGCGGAGTGCGGGCCCGACGTCCCCCTCGAAAACATCGAAGCCATCTGCCAGAGTCTGGAGAAGTATCGCGACTATCACCGCCGCTAGAGGTGCTCCATGCTTGGGAAGGCTAGCCCCGCAGCGAACGGCGGCGAGGCTGCCTTCATGCCTGGTCCGCAGAAGCCCCTGATCGACCTGCCGATCCGCGTCAGCGGGGTCCAGGACAACGGCTGCACCGCTGTCTACACCAATCGCCGCCCTGTGGCGCCACACGGTGGTGCGCCCGGCGCGCCACCTCCAGAATCAGACGGGGCAACCGGTAACCGGTTGCCCCGCATGCCGACGGACGGACCACGGTCCGTCCCTACCGCTCAATCACAGCCATCTCACCTTCGGCCAGTCCCAGCCGCACCAGCCGCTTACCCTTCTCAACCCGCTCCTCGCCCCGCTTCTCCGTCTCCTTACCAGCCGCATCATACCAGTACACCTTCACGGGCTTGGTGTCCCCGAACGTGAACGTCCCCGGCACCGCGGTGACGATCCGCTCTTTGCCCACCAGCCAGCCTCCGTGAAGTTCAACGGGCGTGAACGGGAACATGTGCTGCGTGATCGTTGGGTACGGCTGCCTGGGCGTGGCGTAGTAGTAGTACAGGGACCCCCAGATCAACTTCTGCCGGATGTCGTTGACCAGCGACGGGAAGTCTTTCACCGTCAGGTGGTCGCCCAGCGAGATCGGCGTGTATAGATGCGACCGCGCTGGATACCATCCCGCGGCAGTCTCCACGAAGCGCGGGAAGTGCAGCTTGGTCATGGTGTCGCTGGTCGCCACCGAGTTGCCGATGAGCAGGCCGCCCTTGTCGAAGATGTACTTGATTAGCTCCACCTTGGCAGACAGCGACAGCAGGTGCACAAACGACCGCTGCCGCTTGATCCGGTACTGGTCATCAAGCTCCACGGAGTACCCATCCCAACGGTCATATGTATAGGGCGTCGAAATCCAGTCCAGTTCATCCCAATACACCCCATCCGCCCCGATCTTGTCCTTGTCGAGAACCATGTCGATGACTCGCTTCATCGCCGCCACGTACGAGTTCTCCGGGTTCAGCGCCGGGTAGTTGTACAGGAACGGGATGCCGCACGACTTTGTGTAGCCCTCGTTCTCGTACTGCTTCCCGTCTTCGGTCGTGATCTGCGCGTCCGGGTGCTTCCGCGGGCCGTCCGGGTCAGTGTTGATGTATCCGTGGATGTACACCAGGCTCTTCACCTGTGGGATCGCCCGCCTGATCGCTGCACACTGCTCCCGCAGCTTCTGCTGCATCGCCGTCGCCTGCAGCATGTGTTCGCCATGGTAGCACTTCACGTCACCCTTTGGGTCCATCCACACGCCCGAGGACATGAACCGCAGGCCCCGCTGCTCGGCAATCTCTTTGTATGCCTCGTCACTGGCTGCGCCCAGCCCGAACTGAAAGCCCCCTGGGATGGTGAAGTTCACGCCCAGATCCCGCCGAGCGAGGTTGATGAAGTCATAGTAATCGGGGCGAAGCACCGGGTAGAGCGACCACCGCAGCGTATATGAGGCCTTGGGCGCCAGCGCGAAACTGTTGCTGCGGGCGCCTGCGCCCTTCTCATAGTACAGTGCGCCCTGAATCCGGTACACGTCGTCCACCACCAGCAGCCCACACCCGCTCTGATCGCCGCTTACGAAGACGGTCGAGTTCTCCAGCCTCTCGACTAGCTTGTTCGCCGGGTCGGGATTGCCACCGAGCCACGCCTCGGAGATATCCCCCTCCGTCGCCCCAACGTGGTTGTCAAACGCCAGCCCAATCGCCTCGCCCGTCAGGTTCGTCAGGCGATCCTCAACCTCCACATGGTCGCCAACCATCCGCACCCGCCGCTGCAATGTGTATTCCTTCGCCTGCCCCTCCACCGTCGCCCCGTCGCGCTGGGGTCGCACTTTCACCTTCCACTCAGGCTGGCCCGCCGCTTCCCTGGCGTCGAGGACGTTGAACCCGCCGCCCTGATATGAGAACCGCGACGTGACCTGTAGCCCCATACCCGGCAGCGTGATCTTCATACCGCCGCCCGGCTGCACCGTCACGACCTTCCGCGCCTCCGCGGTCGCCGGCGGCTGCACCATCAGCCGGTCCGCGCTGAAGGTCTCGGTCTTCAGCTTCCTTACGCCGGCCGCCGGTTCGTCGGAGAACTCGACTGCCAACTGTTCGAGCACGAAGTCCAGCGACGGCTTGGTCTCCGGGAAGTAGGTCCGCAGCCGCATGCCCTCTCCCAGATGCTCGAGCAGCAGCACATTCTCCGTTCCCCGCTTCACCAGGTCGGTCACGTTCAGTTCCAGCCGGTAGGGCGATACCTCGACGATCCGGTTTCCGCCAGCCTCCTCGGCTCCCGCCATGCGGAAATCGGGGGCGTACACCACCCGCCATGACGTGTCGCGTACCCACGGCAACTCCAGCCCGCTGGCCATTCGCGCCGTCATCGGCTTATTGAGCAGGCGCATGTTCGTCCGGTCGAGCGCGCCTGTGATCGGCTCCCCGTTCACCCTCATCCGCAGCGCATGCGTCGAGCCGCTCGTCTCCGGCGAGTCCATGCGGATGGACACCAGCAACCTTGCTGACCGGTACGTATCCGGCGCCTTGAAGTGGTATTCGCCCGTCTTCCCGTACTCCACTCGCGACTGTGGCGGTGCCAACGTCAACGTCTCGGCACTCACCACCTGCACAGCCATTGCCGCAACCATGACCACCAATAGTCTTCTCATCATCAAACTCACCTCGAAAGCTCGCCATTACCTCAGGCCCTGATTCCTGATCGCTGAGACCTGCCTCTACACTGGTCCGCCGGGGCAGTACTTGCCCGCCGCCGCTATCGCGGCCTCCATATTGCGCTCTGGCGTCCCGCGCCCGGGGTATAGCTGTACCCGCCAGCAGCCGCTGTCCACCAGCACCTTGACCCGCTCGTCAATCTGCGCCGGAGACAGCTCCAGCATCTCCTGCGGGATAAGTTGTGTCCAGAACCTCTCCCCCATGATCTCGTACATATCCTCCAGGCTCACTTCCTTGCACCCCGCGCCATGGAAGTCAGTAATCCCCACCTCATCCCGCGCGATTCTCAAGTGCTCGGCCCTCAGAAGCTCGCTGTGCATGAACCGCTGCTCGGACTCTCCGTATAGCCGCTGGTAGCATGGTACCGCGAATTCGCGGTACATGGCTGGCGACAGCAACCCGGAGAAATCGTCGCCAGTATAGCCAAACGAGGTGAAGGTCCCCCCGCACAGTTCCGCGCCAAACCTCGCGAGGCCCTCTTCGGCATCCATCAGCAGGTCCAGCAGCCGCCGCATCGCCTCGGGCTTCTCATAGAACCACATCATCGCCTGCCCCGCGCTCATCTCACACGCGTGACTGGTAATCGCTCCGCCTGCCCCACCAAATCCGACTTGATAGCCCCGTTCGCGGTAGTACTGCCAGCGCTCATACCGCTTTGCCATCAGCCCCGTGGTCCGCGGATCGCCCATCTTCACATGCTCGAGGTGCTCCGGGTCGGTCACCAGCGGGTGCCGCGTATCCAGGTACGGGATCTCATCTTCCTCGGGCTCGATCACCGCCATCCCCAGCATCGAGAGGAAGTCACAGCTTGGCCCCTCGGGCACTGGCTGTATGAACCGCCCCACGCCGAAACGTCGCTCGGCATACTCCTTCGCCGCAAGCTGCGCCTCCAGCATGACCGCCGGCGAGCCGTAGTAGTCGTGGTAGGTCACGCCTGCATACTCGGTGTAGGTCACGTTGCAGAAGGCGATATGCCACTTGGGGTCCATGCCCGGGCTCCTCAGGTGAAAGGTGGCGGTAGATTGGTCCTGGGTGTCTCTGGTTCCTTCCCCGGCAGGGCTTTGCCGCACCTGTGGCGAACATCTACCCTCACAACTTTGCCATGGGAGATGAACAGATGACCTGCCCCCTTCTCCTTACTGTGCTCCTCGTGCTCTGCTGTGTCACAGCTGCCCTCGCCGCCCCCGCCACTCTCTACGTCGCCCCCAACGGCAACGACTCTTGGTCCGGCAAACTCCCCCGCCCCAACGCTGCGCGTTCCGATGGTCCTGTTGCGACCATCGCACGTGCCCGCGACGAGGTCCGCAGCCTGAAGGCCACCAACCCCGGCGGCATCTGCGTCGAGATCGCCGCCGGAATCTATGAACTCCCGGCTGCTCTCGAACTCACCGCCGCCGACTCCGGCTCACCCACCTGCCCGGTCGAGTACCGGGGCAAGGGCGAGGTCCGCCTCGTCGGCGGCCGCACCCTTGGCGGCTGGAGTGTTGTCAAAGACCCGGCGATCCTCAAACGCCTCCCAGCCTGCGCCCGCGGCAAGGTATACCAGACCGACCTCAAAGCCGCCGGCATCACCGACCTGGCAGGCATCAACAACGCCGGAGTCTACCGCTCTGATCCGGGTCTTGAGGTCTTCTTCCGCGACCAGGCGATGACCCTTGCCCGCTACCCCAACACTGGCTACAAGCGGCTTGCGGAGGTCCTTGATAATGAAGGCAACCCCGGCAAGTCGGGCATGGCCGAGACGGCCGCCGGGCGCTTCGTCTGCGACGATCCCCGCCCCGCCGCCTGGCAAGGCGAGAAAGACATCTGGCTGCACGGCTTCTGGGTCTACGACTGGTCTGATGAGCGGATTCAGCTCGGGTCAGTAGACCCCCAGAAGAACATCATCAGCCTCCAGCCCCGGCCCGGCCGAACGTATCGTCTGCGCAAGAACCAGTGGTTCTACGCCCTGAACGTCCTGCCCGAGCTCGACACCCCCGGCGAATGGTATCTCGACCGCGACACCGGCCTGCTCTACTTCTGGCCGCCTTCGCCCCTCTCGAAGGGCAAGGCCGTGGTGTCTACTGTCCGCGATCTTATCCGCCTCAAGGACGTTTCCGACGTCACTTTCCGCGGCCTCACCCTCGAAACCGGCCGCGGCAGCGCCGTCCTGGTCAACGGCGGCAGCAACGTCCGCGTTGTCGGCTGCACGATCCGCAACATGGGCAACTGGGCCGTCCGCGTCTCAGGCGGCGCCAGCCATGGCGTTGTCGGCTGCGACATCTACCAGACTGGTCAGGGCGGCATCAGCCTCGAGGGCGGCAACCGCAAGACCCTCACCCCGGCCGGCCACTACGCCGACAACAACCACATTCACCACACCTCACGCTGGGACCCCGTCTACCAGCAGGCCATCGCCCTGCGCGGGGTTGGCAACAGCGCCACCCACAACCTCATCGACAACGTCCCGCACATTGCCATAGGTTTTGCCGACAATGACATGACCATCGAGTACAACGAAATCCACAGTTCCGTCTATCAGTCGAATGACGCCGGGGCGATCTACACCTCGCCGCCCGACGAAACCTGGTCCATGCGCGGGCACAAGATTCGCTACAACTACCTCCACAATATCCACGGGTTCGAGAGCCGCGGCTGCATGGGCGTCTACCTCGACGACTGCTTCTCTTCCGCGGACATCTCCCACAATATCTTCTACGACGTCGCCAACGGCATCCTGATCGGCGGCGGCCGCGACAACTCTATCAGCAATAACATGTTCATCAACTGCCGCGTCGCCTTCACCCTCGACGCACGCGGCCTTGGCTGGGCCAAGGGTGTGGGCACTTTCGCTACCAAAGAGCTCCTCGACCTCAACTACAAGCAGCCGCCGTGGTCGCTCAAGTACCCGGAACTGCTTGGCATCCTCGAGGACGAGCCCCTCGCGCCCAAGGGCAACTCCATCGCCAACAACGTGTGCTGGGGCGGCCCGTGGGGCCGCATCGAGCCCAGGGTGGCTGCACTGGTCAAGGTGCAGGACAACCTGATAGACGTTGACCCGCAGTTCGTCGGCCGGCCACCAAAGAGCTTCCGTCTCGCCGCCGATTCCCCCGCCCGCAAGCTCGGCTTCAGGCCCATCCCGTTCAACAGGATCGGCCTGTACGAGAGCCCTGACCGCGCCTCCTGGCCAGTCACCTCAGTCCTGCGCCAAGACCCGCCACTACCCGCCGCCAAGGCCAAGCCCGCCACTGCACGCAAAGCCACCCTTGCGCCAGTGTTTGACGTGCCACGCCGCCAGGCCGCCGTCACCATAGACGGCAACGTTGCGCCAGAGGAATGGCTGGGCCTCGACCCGGCGAAGGGACTGGTGCTGCAGGAGGGAGTAGACGGTGAGAAGTGCCAGTTCAAGACACAGGCGTGGATGATGTGGGATGACGACGCTCTCTACGTGGCCTTCGACAACACGGTGGATAAGCGCCAGCAGATGAACCTGGACAGTGCGTGGGGTGGCAGCGACGCCGTGGAAGTCTCGATCAGTAACGCCGCCTCGGGGATCAAGG
>JBDKRC010000232.1:0-2281 GCA_039683575.1 Armatimonadia bacterium
TGATACTCTGTAGGGGCATCCGCTGATCCCTCCCTTGATGCTGGACACACCAAGATAGGGGATCGGCGGATGTTTCTCCTTTCTACCATGATGAGATCATGTCGCCCACACTAATTGAGGAAGAGCCTCCTGCCTTGCTGCATCTTGCAGAAATGTCGTCCTGATGCTATAGTGTCTGTAACTAAATATCAGGCTTTGAGAGGGACGAGTAGCCGCCGGGGCTGCCTAATCTCCGTACGCACGCTGAGCGTGCGCCAGTCGGAGCGAGAGAGCCGCGTAGCTGAGATGCGGTAGGTTAGACGGTGGCGAATATCACCCTTGAGCCGCGGACCGAAAGGAACGAGCCGGGCATATCCGGCCCCGTAGGGGAACCGAGCTTTGGCCGGCCCTCGTAGGAGGGGCCGAGCTTTAGCCGGCCCACCTTCCGAGTAGAGTCCGCCGGAACTTCCTCCGTTACAGGGAAGACGGTATCGGCCGGGGAGACGGCCCGCACCGGATGAGTGGGCGAAGCTGGTCTTGATCAGCAGCGCCAAACAGAGTGGTACCACGGGACTATTGTAGGCCCGTCTCTGTGAACAGAGACGGGCCTATTTGCGTTCTTGATCTACATCAACAGGCCTGATTTGCTGGAGGAATCCCATGAGCGACTCGATCCACATCTACGACACCACCTTGCGCGATGGCTGTCAGGCCGAAGGTATTGCCTTCAGCGTTCAGGACAAGATACTCGTCGCCAAGCGCCTGGACGATCTCGGCGTCGCCTATGTCGAGGGCGGCTGGCCAAATCCGACTAGCCCCAAGGACCGCGAGTTCTTCGAGCGCGCCGCCGACCTGCCCTGGAAGACTGCGAAGATCGCTGCCTTTGGCAGCACTCGTCGCGCGGACATCGCCCCCGAGGATGATGTTAACCTCCAGGACCTCGTCGCCAGCCGTGCCCCGGTCGTGACCATCTTCGGCAAGACGTGGGACCTGCACGTCACCGAGGTGCTGCGGACCACTGTCGAAGAGAACTACCGCATGATCGAGGACTCGGTCGCCTGGCTCAAGTCCCAGGTGGGCGAGGTCATCTTCGATGCTGAGCACTTCTTCGATGGCTTCAAGGCTGACCGCGAATTCGCCCTGGAGTGCCTGCGCGCCGCCGAGCGTGGGGGCGCCGACTGCCTCACCTTGTGCGACACCACCGGCGGCACGCTCCCGCTCGAAATCGTTGACATCATCAATGAGGTAAGGAGCGCCGTCCCCACGCCGCTCGGCATCCACTGCCACAACGATTCCGGCACCGCAGTGGCCAGCAGCATCCTGGCCATTCAGGCCGGTTGTCTGCAGGTTCAGGGCACGATCAATGGCTTTGGCGAGCGCACCGGAAACGCCAACCTCTGCACCATCATCCCCAACCTGCAGCTCAAGCTCGGCTTACAGTGCCTACCAGACAACCAGATCAGCGAGATAACCACCGTCAGCCACTATGTGAGTGAGATCGCCAACGTGCTGCCAGACCCGCGCGCGCCATACGTCGGTTCCTCGGCCTTCGCCCACAAGGGCGGCATGCATGTCAACGCGGTAATGAAGATGCCGGAATCCTTCGAGCACATCAAGCCGGAGCAGGTAGGCAACGAGCGCAGGATTCTTGTCAGTGACTACTCCGGCTCGTCCACGATCTTCGGCAAGCTCAAGTCGCTCTGGCCGGACCTTGACCGCAAGGACCCGATCGTCAGCGACGTGCTGGAGAAGGTGAAGGACCTTGAGAACAGCGGCTACGCTTTCGAAGCCGCTGAGGCCTCGCTGCAGATTCTGGCTAAGCGTCTGCGCGGCGAACTTCAGCACCTCTTCAACCTGCATGGTTACCGCGTAATGATCGGGAAGCCCGACGAGGCTTCCGAACCGTACAGCGAAGCCACGGTCAAAGTCAGCATTGGTGACCGCGAAGTCCACACCGCCGCCGACGGTGAGGGTCCTGTGAACGCCCTCGACAAGGCCCTGCGCAAGGCCTTGACGGAGCTGTTCCCGAAACTCGAAAGCCTGCAACTGGTAGACTACAAGGTCCGCGTGCTAACCGCGGACGAGGGCACGGCCACGCAGGTACGTGTTTTGATCGAGACGACAGACGGTCAGGACAACTGGGGAACCGTTGGGGTGCACGAAAACATAATAGAAGCAAGCTGGCAAGCGCTAGTGGACTCTATCCTGTACGGTCTGATGAAGAACGGCGGCTAACCGTACGGAGGGGCCGGATGGCGGCAGCCGCGCCGCCGCCATACGGCCCGCCCGCCACATTCCGCGT
>JBDKRC010000233.1:0-2800 GCA_039683575.1 Armatimonadia bacterium
CGCCGGTGGCGACACTGACCCGGGTTGTCGTGCCTGTGGTGCGATCATGCACGAACACGTCATCCCACCCTTCGGTGTCCCCGGCGACCAAATTGCTGGCAACGGAGAAGAATGCCACGTACCGCCCATCCGCGCTGATGGACGGGTAGCCGCTGAAATAACCTGCCTGGGCCCCGCCGGTGGCGACACTGACCCGGGTCGTGATCCCCGCCCATCCCGCGCCTGCCAGCGCAGCGACCGTCACGCACAACAAACACAGCAGCAACACTTGTCGAAACATGATGTAAGCTCCCCTTCAAGCATTCATCGCTTTTCAATCATATTCCTCATCTTCATGGGACAACCCTTCATTCTCTTCCTGCCCCTGACGCCCCAAAAAGCAAAACAGGCGTGGCCACTGTGGCCGCGCCTGTTTCGTGTCAGTCGTCAGTTTCCGGTCAACGTACCTGCAATGGGGCGACGGCAGTGGTCTGCGTGCCCTCGGTGCCGATAGCCACAACGCGCACGAGGTAGGTCCCCGCAGGCACGTTGGTGCCACTGCTGCTCTTGCCGTTCCACAGTAGCGAACTCACGCCCGCGGGCAACTCCCTCTCAGCCAACTCCGCCACCACTCGCCCGGCGATGTTACAGATAACCGTCCGCACCGTCGCCGCACTCGACAGGTTCACAGTAACCTGCGCCCCGCCCGCCGTCGGAGCGGCCGCCACACTAACCGCCGCCGATGCCGCCGCCGGAGCCGTCTTGAACCAGTAGTTCTCGCCCCAGCCCAGGACGCGGCCGCTGGTGCAGGTGATGCCGGGGTCGATGTTGATGCGGTAGTAGGTGTTGGGCAGGAGCGGGGACTTGGGCCGGAGCTTGACCTTGCGCTCGGCGGTTACCCAGGTCATGACCGTGGGGATGATCTTCGTCGTCCCCAGCTTGATCTGCACCCGCGTCGTAACCGTCGCCTGCTGTACCGGCCAGCGGAAGCTGACGAACACACAGCTAGTCACCGGCACGTTGTAGGTCTTCGGCGCGGGGGTCACGCCGGCCATGCTGACGACGGTGACGCTGCTGCCGATCTTCCACGAACTATAGCTGGCGCCGTCATTGGCCTGCGCTCGCACGCGCCACGTGTCGCCGATCTTCACGTTGCTGGCGGCGAGGGTCCTGCCGGTGTAGCTCCACGCGGCCCAGGTGCCGTCGGCGTTCTTCTTCGACCACTGGCACTTGTAGGTGAGAGTGTCGTTGTTGGCGTCGGTGGAGCCCGAGGCTGTGGCGGTTAGGGCTTCCGGACCGGGAGCCGCCGGAGTGACGGTGACGGCGGTGGGCGTGGTGGGACGATGGGTGAAGGACTTGGAGGCATATATTGTGTTGCCTTCGTAGCCCATGTTGACGCGGCTGCCGTTGGGCGCGGGCTCGTTGGCGAAGGGCGACGCGGGATCGCCGGCGTCCAGGCAGGGGCTGGTGACGGTGTCGTTGACCCAGGTGGTGCCCGTCCAATGCCCGCCCTGTGACTTCAGCGAGAACTTGCCACCAGAGGCGTCCACGAAGAGCGGGTCAACTGAGAGGTTACCATTGGTTCCGGTCTTGTCAGGCCAGTTCACGTAGTCGCCGCCGGTGTTGCCGTAGAGGTCGCAGTAGGTTACCACCGGCGCCGGAGCGCCCTCCCAGGTGTCACCGACGTATAGCCCGCCGCCATTGGTGTTGAGGGCGATGATACTGTTTCTGAGAGTGGGCGAGGAGCCGTTCTCGCAGAGAATGCCGCCGCCATAGCCTGTGGCGGAGTTGCCGGCGATGGTGGCGTTCACCAGGACCGGGGAGCTGGCGTGAGTGAGAAACATGCCGCCCCCGTTGTTGGTGGCATGATTGCCGCTGATAAGAATGTTGGTGAGGGTGGGTGAGGAGGAGAAGGAACAGAAGACGCCGCCGCCATAGGTAGTTGCGGAGTTGTTGATGACGAGGCTGCCATTGAGGGTTGCGGAGGCGCTATTGTCCAGGGCGACGCCGCCGCCCTGCGTGGCCGTGTTGCCGCTGAAGAGATTGTTCGTGAAGGTCGCGAGCGCATTGTCTACGCGCAGGCCGCCGCCGTTGCCGCTTGTCGTGTTGTTAGCGAAACTGTTGTTGGTCACAATGGCCGACGAGTTCCAGCAACTCATGCCGCCCCCGCCGCTGGTGGAGGAGTTGCCGGTGATGACGTTGTTGCTGATGGTTGGCGAGGCATTCTTGATGCATATGCCGCCGCCCAGATCGTCCCGGCCGCGAGTGATCGTGAAGCCCTTGAGCACCGAGTTGGTAGTCTCTCCCGCCTCGAAGCGCACGACGGTGCCCTTCTGATCGCCGTCAATGATCGTGGCAGCCACGACGGCGGGGTCGGTCGGGTTGGTGCTTCGGACCGTGATCGCGCGGCCGTTGAAGTTGAGGTTCTCTTTGTAGGTGCCGACGGCCACTACGACCACGTCGCCGCTTGAGGAGGCGTTGATCGCCGACTGGATGGTGGTATAGGGTGAGGGAACGTTTCTCGTCACCGCCCATCCAGCGCCTGCAAACAGGGTTAGCGCGAGGCAGAGTGCGAGCATTCTGTGGGACATGGGAAAGCCTCCTACTGGTAGTACAACATATACCCTTCGGCATGGGGAGCAGTATTCCTCCACACCCGGAAAGCAGACAGGCGCGGCCCTGGTGGCCGCGCCTGCTTGGTGTTGGTCGTTAGCTGCATGCGTCAGCGTATCTGCAGCGGCGCTATGGCGGACGTCTGCGCACCTTCGCTCCCGCTGGCTGAAACGCGCACGAGGTAGGTTCCGGCGGGAACCTTGCTCCC
>JBDKRC010000234.1:0-60938 GCA_039683575.1 Armatimonadia bacterium
GTAGTAATACTGCGCCACCTGCGTCTCGACCCTCGGAAGACCCGGAGGGGAGAAGGGCGCGGCAGTCAGTTCATCCTGACGCTCGGAGCGGAACTGCGCCACGAATTCCTCGACCATCCGTCGAGGAAAGCGCGCCCGCTGCTCTGCCATCTCCACCTGTGCCCCCGCCGCGCGAAGGGCCTTCAGAAGGGTATCGTTCTGGCAGAGAATGCCAACCTGCTCCAGAACCGTCATCACCCCATCGGCCAGCGGCTCGATATGCTCATCACGGACGAGGTATTGCTGCAGCATCGGCGTCCTCCAGTGGTGACAAGGCCTCACCAGGCTCAGTGGGCGGCAATGAAGTCGCGAATCCACTCACACTCGGGCACTGCAAGGTCGATGGCGTTGGCGGAGAGGATGTTGTAGCCGTCGATGCGCCCCTCGCGCCAGAGCCGGTACATGGTCTCATATTGCAGCTCGATCTTGTCCAGCGGGTTGGGGCGCTGGGCGAGGTAGTCGCGAATGTAGCTACCGACGCAAATCTCCTTGCCGGGGAAGACCTCGCGGCAGCGGTCTACGTGGCGCTCCAGGTTTGGGATATCGTCCACGCCCATCCACAGGCTGATGACGTCCACGAACGGCAGGAAGGGCTCCCAGTAACCTTCGTCAAGCTGGGTGACATAGACGACAATCCACAGCTTCAGGTTGGGATTGGCCGAGTGCAGGGCGGCGCGTATCTGCTCGGGGACCTGCGTGCTGTAGCTGCCATACTCAAACATGCAGGTTGTGTCATCTATGAACCCGCCAGTGACGTTGGGGAAGTCGACTGACAGGCGGCTCAGGAGATCAGCCTCTGCCACGGCGACTTCGGGGCGGCTGTCACGCTTGCTGTGCCAGGCGACGTGGTAGAAGTCCTCCGACAGCCGGTGCTCTTCCCACACCCATTTGGAGATGTCGACTGCTACCTCGGCCTTGTCGGAGAGCTTGCGCAGGGCCAGTGCAGTGGTGGGATGAAAGAGGAAAATGGAGCGGTTCACGCCGAAGAAGTCGGCGGCCTCGCCAACGCCAAAGATCGAGGGCGGCACTCCGGGATCGGTTGCCTGCCCCTCCCAGGTCCAGCCAACATCTGCAAAGCGCGGTTCAGCCATGCTTGAGCTCCTCGCATCGTGCTTATGAACTGTCCCTGCAGGCATTCCACAGCCGAGAACGCAAACCTGCGGCAGGTTCCACGCGCTAAGTCGGGAATATGCATGAAAACATCCGAGAGGCCGGTTTGAACATGTTGCCAGTGAAGATGCTCACGCAGCCGCCAGACGATTACGACCTTGCCAGCCACCCGCTACCGCCGCTGGAGATCGGTCCGACGCAACAGAACTGGGAGAGGCAGCGCCAGGCCCTGCGGCAGCTTTGGCTCGACTACCTCGGCGAGGGCCCCGAATCCGTGCCGCTGGAGCCCCGTACTGTCTTCAGCGAGAACGTCGGCGCCATCACGCGGACGCTGGTCAGCTACCAGGTTGAACAGGTCTGCCGTGTCTATGCCTATGTGCTCAAGCCGCAAGGCGAGGGCCCCTTCCCCGCTGTCCTTGTCTATCATCCCACCACTAACGACACCATACTGCAGCCAGCGGGCCTGGCGACGCAACCTGAGAAGCATTTCGGGCTGCGACTGGCAGAGCGCGGCTATGTCGCGCTGTGCCCACGGAACTACCTCTGGGAGTACCGTGGCCGGCCGGGACCGCAGCCTGACTTCGGAGCCTTCACTCGCCTGGCCGAAGAGACGCTGCTGGGGAGGTATCCGCGTTGGACCGGCATGGGCAAGATGGTGTGGGATGGTCTGCGGGCCGTTGACTACCTGCTGACGATGCCAGAGGTTGACGCCTCGCGGCTCGGCTGTGTAGGGCACTCGCTGGGGGCCAAGGAAGTGATCTACAGCATGGCTCTGGACGAGAGGCTGGCGGCGGGCGTGTCGAGCGAGGGCGGTATCGGCCTCCCGTTCACCAACTGGACGGCGCCGTGGTACCTGGGCAAGGGCATTGAGCAGCGGCCGGACCTGGAGCACCACCAGCTCCTGGCGCTGGCAGCGCCGCGGGCGTTGCTGGTGCTGGGCGGCGGGCTGCTGCCAGCGGCGGAGGATGCCCGGCCGGGGGCGGCGGACCCGGTGCAGGACTGGTCATACCTGGAATCGGCGCGCCCGGCGTATCGACTATTTGGCAAGCCCGAGAACCTCGGGCTGCTGCTCCACAATCACGGCCATGCCGTACCGCCCGAAGCGGAGAAGACACTGTATGACTGGTTTGACCATTACCTGACGTAGAGCCTTGAGTAGTCTCGGAACGGAGCTGAATTGCGTTACATTCTTTTGTGGCTAAGGGCTGTGCGAGCCCCGTTCTTCACCGGGAGCGTCGCCCCCATAATGGTTGGCACCGCCCTCGCGTACTATCATACCGGACGCGTGGACTGGCTGCTGGCAGTGCTGGCAACGGTAGCGCTGACGCTGCTTCACGCCTCGGCCAACCTGTCCAATGATTTCTTCGACCATCTCACCCGCACTGACGACCTCAATCGGAGCTTCGCCTCGCCCTTCACTGGCGGGAGCCGGGTAATCCAGGAGGGCTTGGTGCCGGCATGGCAGATGCTCGTGGCGGCGCTCCTGACGATGGGCGCAGGAGCACTGATTGGTTTCTACCTGGTTTGGGTGGCCGGTTGGCCGATCCTGTGGCTCGGCGTAATCGGCGGCGTGACCGGGTTCTTCTACACCGCGCCGCCGTTTCGCTTCGTCTATCGTGGAATTGGCGAACCCTTCATCTTCATCGACTTCGGCCTGCTGCCGGTGCTGGGGGCGTACTTCCTGCAGGCGCGGTCCTTCCCCGCTGCGGCGTTTCTCGCCGGCGTGCCGATGGGGCTGCTGATCATGGGAGTGCTGTGGATCAACCAGTTTCAGGACTCCGAGGCAGATGCCGTGGCAGGCAAACGGCACTGGGTGGTGCGGCTGGGACGGCAGCGGGCGGCAAAGGTTCATGTCGCGGTATTGGCGCTTACCTATGTCAGCGTGTTTGTAGGCATAGCGCTTGGGATGTTCCCGCCGCATACGCTGGTGGTGCTTCTGAGCCTGCCCTTGGCCGTACAGGCTGGCAAGGTGGTGCTGGCAAGTTACGACGACTTGCCCAATCTGACCCCGGCCAACGCGGCCACCATCGGGACACATTTTGTTGTGAGTTTACTTCTGAGTCTGGGATTCGTCCTGGCGAGATAGCCGGGCGGGAAGAGGCGACACGATGAGTGCTGACGAGGCTTTGCAGCCGGTGATACAGGCAGTTCTCCCGGATCTAGTGGTTTCGGAAACGGCCAGCCACATCATCCTTGAGTTGCCCCACGAGCGGTTGTGCCTGCGAAAGGTGACGCTCGCGGACGATTGGCCGACATGGGCGGCCCCGGCCGAACCGGCCTTCTATGATCGACTCCAGACCGATCCAAAGGACCTGCTGGCCGAACTGGTGCTCCAGGCTGGCGAACCGAGCTTCGAGAGCGTCGCGGCAGCGCTTCCGCCGGTGCGCGACGTCACGCTACTGGGCGTAGAGACCGAGATACAACGCTTCGAGGTGACAGCCGAGGGACAGGCGGCGGTACTGGGCGACGGGCCGCTGCCCGAAGGCTGGCGTCTGCTGCGCGTTGGCCTTCTGGACGGCTACCTGCCGGTGTTGTGCCACCTGTACGACACTCCGGAGGGGACGGTCGAACGCTTGACGTTCGCGAGCACGAGTAAAGACGGCCCGCTGCTGCGCCGCAGAGTTCGCGTCATCGGCGATGAACTGACCGCGGCGGCCCGATATGAGTGCGCGGCGGCGACTTCCGCGGAGGTGCCGGAGTTCTGGGACAGCCTTCTGGAGCTCGTGCAGCGCTGGCGGACCTTCTTCGATGCAGGCGTGGAACTTGAACTCCCCGAGCCTGATCTGCTTGCGGCAGCGCGAGGGATGCTGGCGCAAGGCGTCCTGAGCTTCCGCGGACTGCTGCCACGGTACGGCATGGGCTGGTATGATCTTGAGCAGCACAACAGCTTTCCGCCCGCCCTGCTGTTCCTGGTGCAGGCGCTGCTGGCGTGGGGCCAGATAGACCGCGCCGGGGACATTCTCAGCCACTACCTCTCGCGCTATGTAAAGCCAGACGGGACAATCGACTACTATGGACCGGCCGTCGCTGAATACGGCCAACTGCTGACGCTGGTGGCCGAGTACGTTGCCCTGAGCGGCGATAGCGAATGGCTCGCGCGGCGCGTGACGCTGCTGCGCCCGCTGTGGGAGCGCCTGGTGGACCTGCGCGAGGAGTCGCTGACGGAATATCCGCAGGATGACCCGCGGCGCGGGCTAATACCGGGCCTGCCTGAGGCGGACTACCATGGGCAGGAAGAGGAGTGGAAGCGCTTCTACTACTCCGGAGACGTGTGGGCGGCCAGGGGGCTGGAGGAGATCGGCAAGGCGCTGTTGCGAGTTCCGGTGCAGGGGCTGATCGAAGAGGGGCGGGAGCTCGTGGCCGAGGCGAAACGGTATCGCCAGGCCATCGTGGCCTCGGTGCGGCAGGGAATCGGCGAAACGGGATATGTGCCAGTCGGGCCTGACCAGCTTGAGCCCATTGAGTACCTCATCGCCGACCGCCCTGCCTCGTACTGCAACTACCGCTACTTCCCCGAGATGGTATCGGCGGGAGTGCTGCCTCCGGAGCAGGTGCAGGGCATACTCGACTGGCGGCATACCCATGGGGGCGAACTGCTCGGAACGACGCGCTTCGACCATCGCCTCGATGACTGGCCGGCACTGCACCATGCGAGGGGCCTGCTGGAACAGGACGAAATAGACAATTACCTGCTACTCATGTACTCGCACTGGGCCCACCACTGCACCCAGGGCACCCTGGCCGCGTACGAGATGGTGACCCTGCGTCCCGACGAGACCGGGGCGCGGCGGCTGGCAGCCGGACAGGTGGTGCCCTGCGAGGTCATGGTGCCCACCATGCTCCGCTGGGGGCTGGTCTACGAGGAGAGGGATGCAGACGTCCTGTGGCTGTGCCGGGCGATGCCGCGACGGTGGCTTGAGCCCGGGCAGAAGGTGGTGGCGAAGGGGGTACCAACCAGATTCGGCGAGGTCGGCTTCAACCTGAAGACTGGAGGGCAAGGGACGAAGATCGCCTTGCGGTTGCCGGGCGAGAGCGCTATCGCCGAAGTCCGGCTACGCCTGCGCGGCCCGCGCGACCGCCAACTGCGACAGGTCCTGTGTGACGGCCAGCCAGTGCCGTTCGAGGGGGACACCGTGCGGCTCGTCAACCCGCGCGGGAAGCTGAAGCTGCAGGTGGAGTGGGAGTAAAGGTTGGCGCCGTGACGCGTGGGTGGGTTCGTCTCGAACCCACACCATCTACCGCAGGAAATACCCCTGCCGGGTAGGTGTCGCGTCGGTCGTCATGACGATTCCCAGCTTGCGGAGCCCCGTCTCATCACCCGGCCCCGGCTCGTGCGTCAGGTGCATCTGCGCGCCGCGTAACTGGCTCAACACCTCGACACCGGCTTTCGCAGCGGGGTTGTTGGCAGCGCTGATGCCAAGGGCCACCAGCAATTCCTGGACATTCAAGCTGGGCGCGCTGGAGCCCAAAACGGTGCTTTTGAACTCCGTCAGGCTCTCGACCATCGTGGCCGGAAGCAGGTGTATCTGGTCCGGAATGCCCGCGAGATGCTTGACCGCATTAATGAGGGCCGCGGAGGCCGAGTGCAGCAGCGGGGAGTTCTTGCCAGTGATCATGGTGCCGTCGGCCAGGGCGATGGCTGCGCCGCAGCAGAGGCCTTCGCTGCCGCCACCACTGGTCTCCGCACTCTTTGCGGTGTCCCGCGCCGGCTGAACCACCGGGCGGTCGGTGGGCGAAAGCGACAGCCGCAGCATGAGCTGTTCTGCCCGCTCATGGACCTCAGGCGCCACCAGCCCCCGCCGCGCTTCCCAACGATGGCGGAAGAACCGGCGGATGATCTCCTGCCGCGAAGCCTCACACACGACCTCGTCGTCCACGATCCCCGCTCCAGCCCGGTTGACGCCCATGTCCGTCGGCGACTGATACATCAGCGTCGTAGGCCGAATCTTGTTGATACGGTCCAGAATGGCCTTGAGAATGGGGAAGCTCTCGATGTCCCGGTTGTAGTTGGCGACTGTCTTCCCGTACGCCCGCAGATGGAACGGGTCGATCAGCACGCGGTCGTTGAGGTCAACGGTAGCCGCCTCGTAGGCGACATTGACCGCGTGGTCCAGCGGGAGATCCCATATCGGGAAGGTCTCGAACTTGGCATAGCCCGAAGGCAGGCCGCAGCGGTGGTCGTGATACAACTGTGACAGACAGATCGCCATCTTGCCGCTGCCGGGGCCGGGGCCGGTAACCACCACGAGCGGCGCATTTGTCTCAACGCAGGCGTTGCGGCCATAGCCCTCATCGGAGACGATCAGGTCCACATCATTGGGGTAGCCCGGTATCGCCGACTGCTTGTACACCTCAATGCCCTGCTGAGTTAGCTGCCGGATGAAGCGGTTGATGTTGGCGCCCTCCTGAAAGCGCGTCAGCACCACTGCCTTGACCGGGATCTTCCATTCGCGCAGATCGTCCAGCGCGCGGAAGGTGGCGACATCGTACGTCACCCGGTAGTCGCCACGGATGCGCCCTTCCTCGACGTCTGCGGTGTGCACGGCGAAAATGACCTCAACCTGGTCCCGCAGCCCCTGCAGCAGGCGCATCTTGACGTTCGGATCATATCCGGGCAAGACGCGGGCGGCATGCTGGTCATCGGTGAGCTTCCCCCCGAACTCCAGGTATAGCTTGCCCTCGGCTCGCTGAACTCTGTCCAGGATCGCGGCCGTCTGCTCCCGCAGGTATTTGTCATTATCGAAGCCGATGGCGAGGTTGGTCATGAGACGAAACTCCGGGTGGTGGAAGATATTGCGCCATCAGTGTTCGCCAGGCAGGAGCGAAGGACCTCCGGGAGGGGCTGCGGTTACGTCTGGCACCAAACGTATAACCCCATGTCCATTGGTTGACGCGACGCTGGAGGCTTCTTGAACCCATCCTGAGTGTCATGCGCTATAGTATGGTAGCTTCCCGCGAAGACGCAACCAAGAAAGGGGGCGGGGGCATGGCTCGAAAGCCATGGGTTAAGCCGCAGTTGCGGGAAGTGTGTCCCTTGCAGAGGCCGGATCTGCTGGAGGCACTGCAACACGATGCGACCGCTCCAGAGAAGCAGCCAGCGGCCGCCAACGAGAGTTTCCCTTCCCCTCAGGATCAGCCCGCTCAGGGCTGAAGCTCCAGTATCCTCGTCTCAGCCTTCTTCATCTCCAGCTTCACTGTCTGCCCTTGCACCCGGACCGGCTTGCCAGTCAGGGCATCTGTCACCTGGCACTTGCGCGGCAGGTCGATGGTTTTGCTCCCCTCACTGGCCGCGTGAATGGTCACCAGCCGGTTATCGGTGCAGAACGTGTCGTCACTGTCCACCCAGATATGGCACCCCGCCTGCCGTGCCACATTCCGCACCAGCGCCGGCGGCAGGCCAATCGCCGAGGAGTAGACAGCGGTCCAGGCGCCGTTGCGCTTCATGACGAGGCCGGCCTTGTCGGTGCCAGCAAGCTTGGCCAGCACCTGTGCCTGCGGATCGTCCGCATAGAAGCGCGGCGCCACGGTCGTCTCCGCCCCCACAGGCTGCGTAGCATCCATGCCTCGGGCAATCGCGCTCCCAGCCTCCAGCGCCAGCTGCGCCTTGCCCTCCGTCTGCTCGGACCCGAACCGGATCCCCGTCAGCCCCTGCATGTTACGCAGCGAACCTTCGTCGCCCTGGAAGTACCCCGGCGCATAGAAGAAGAGCGCGGTCGCTTTGCTGCGCTGCAGCTTACTGCTGACGACTTGGCGCATCTGTTCGCTGACCTGCACGGGATTGAGGAACACGTAGAGCCTGTAGTCTGGCATCCACGGCTGGCCCAGATCGTTCAGCAGGCAGTAGTCGAAAGGCACCCCGGCCTGCGGCATGGCGACCAGTTGGTTGCGGACCATCGCGCCCACAGCCTCCGTCGCCCGCAGGTAGATGAAGCTGTCGGGATCGACCACAAGGCACACTTCGGGGCGGAAGGGCTTCCGCTCAGGCAGGCTCTCTGTAGCGAGACGAACCGCCTTCCCCAGGTTCGATAGCAACTCCGGGCCTGAGTACCACCCTCCGGCCATGTCGAAGTAGCTCACCGCCGCGCGCTTGGACTGCACATAGCCGAACTCGCGCCAGAAGACCCCGACCGTGTCTGGGAGGTTGTCACTGCGGCCAAACCCGGCGGAAGGATCGCTCAGGTAGGTACGATTGTCGGCCTCATCGAGCCACAGCTTGCCGCGCATCCGGAAGGAGTCGGTGGCGGACATGAAGGTGCTCGTTTCACCAGCGCGGCGGTAGGCATAGTTAGGCGGGCTCATGAGGAAATCAATGTCAGGAGAGTCAAACACCCGCTGAGCCTGAAGATGGCCTGAATCGATCTGGTTGGCGCCATGGGCCGACAGATAGCCATAGTAGGTGCCCACAAGCAGCTTTCCCTGGGTCGCTTCGCGGGTTACGTGCGCGAAGTACAGCAGGGCGTCCGCAGTCATGTTCTGGATGAAGTCATAGTAGTCCATCGCCTGCCGCTCGGTCCGGGGATCACGCAACACCTGCGACCCGCCGGGGCGGCGCTTGGCCCAATCCGGCGCGGCAGCCGTCTGCAGCGTCACCTGCGGGTCCGCCCACGCCGCGCGCAGCTTCTCGTCGTTGCCGTAACGCTGCTTCAGGAAGGCGCGAAACGCTCGCAGCGCCGGCTCGCTGTAGTCGTCACGGTGCTGCTGCCACGTGCCCCACATCTGCCATTCGGCCGTATAGCCGCCGTAGAAGACGATGCCGATGATGCGGTCCGCGTACGGGGATTTCTGCAGGTACGCAACCAGCTTGCGGAGGTCCTCGCCGCTCTCCTTCTTCCATAGCTCCGAGGCGAAGGAACTCGGGCCCTTGCGGCCATCCGCATAGACTGTCCGCTCCTCGGGGTGAAGCTCCTGCCACCAGATCGGCGCAACCACGCCAATGTGCGGCAGGAAGAGCGCGTCTGGATCAGCCTCCAGAACCGTGGCAAAGTACCTGTCAAACTCAGCATAGTTGTACACGTCTGGCTTGACGTGCCCCAGGTCGGATCCGATCGAGGTTCCGAACCAGTCGCTGAACAGGTGCACGCCGGCCTGCCCGAACTCCTGATGGAGCTTGCTGGTATCTCCTCCGTGGATCGAGGTCATGAGCCCTGGGAAGGGCTTGCCATTCAGCATAATCGCCGCATCGCCGCCCATTTTCTGGAGCTTGACGGTGGGGAAGGCCACGCCGTCGGCCCGGGGGTTGGCGACCTCAACCTGCGCCGACGCCAGGACGCTGTCCGGCGCCGAATCGAGTTCATACGTGCCCACCTGCACCGTATACGTGCCGGGGTACCAATACGACGAAAGTGGAATCTCGCCGGCAACCGCGAGGAACGTGTTCTTCGGATCGAACTGGGTTGCGATCTCCCCGCTGAACATGACCTGCTCGCCACGGAGCAGGCGGATGTACGAGGTGAGCTGCTTCAACCCGGTCGGGCCCTCCACGTTGAACTCCGCCCGCACGGACAGCTTCTCCCCCGCCTTGGCCTGAGGCTTGACCTCGAGCTTGATGAACTTCTCGGTCCCTCGCGGCTCTTCCGTTACACCCTCCTGCGCGCCCTCCGGCCTGGGCATCAGCTTCACCCAATCCACCATCACCCAGCGATTGGCCTCATTCCCCGGATCGAGGCGCAGTGAGATGACACGCTTGCCCGGCCCGCCCCACTGCCGGGAAACATCCCCCGTCTGGGTCTCGCGCCACTGGTTCTGCGTCAGGTCTATCCGGTAGATCGCCCAGCCCCGCGCGATAGGGAACTTGCCGCCGAGGCACCAGCGCCCGTCAGGACTCTTGTAGTAGATGTCCAGCACATCAGCCGGCGCGGAGGAGTACAACCGCACCTCAAGCCACGTCAACTCGTTGGCGTCGATGCCTTCGCGCGGCAGTTGCACATAGAAATGCGGGTCCCATACGGTCTCGCCCGAGAGCTTGCCGTCGGAGACGCGTCCCGGCTGGAGATTCACGTTACTGCTCACCTCAGCCTGCGCATCGAAGTTCCACTCCAGCGGCGCGGCGAGGGCCGTCGTGGCAGTAATCAGCGTGGCCAGTAGCCAGAGGTGGTGTCTCATAGCAGTCTCCTGTAACTGCAAGCTCAGCGCTTGAGCGCCAGCGCTTTCTGTAGTTTGCTCATGTCGTCACTGTTCAGATAGGTGAGGGTGCTGCCGAGCGCGGAACCAGCCGGCAGCGGGTTGCCGAACAGGTCTATGAGCTCGACACCCTTGTCGCGCGGCAGCTTCCATTCGGTCTTTCCGCTGGCGCGACTGATTACCGCTACAGCCCGTCCCGGCCCCGAGAAGAGGTAGGCATAGACGCCCTCGACCAGTGGAACAACCTTCACGAACTTGGTGTCTTCGAGCAGCCACGCGATGGTCGAGTGCGCGGCCGCATTGGGGTGCGGATAGCCGTCGGACGTGACGAACACCGTCCACTGGCTGCTGCCGCCAAAGAAGCTGTGGCCGTGCATCGTGTACAGGAACGTCTTGGCCTCGCCCGTAGCCCGCTGGCTCAGCACGTAGCGCGCCAGGCGGTCGGACAGCCGCCAGACGTCCTCCTTATTCTCATAGGGCAGCGTGTATTTGTAGAAGCCATCGCCGGTCGCCCCGGCTTGCGGGTCGCCTTCGCTCATCCACACCGGCTTCGGCACTCTCCCGAGCTTGTCGATGATTGGTCCCACCGCATAGTTGTAGGCTTTCCCGCCGCTGTCATCCTGTGAGCCCATCAGATCCGACGAGTAGTGGTGATAGGAGATGACGTCGCAGGTATCAAGCGCACCAAAGCCCACCAGGTCCTGCGTCCACTTGCGCCCGCTGTCGCTCCCGTAGGTGTTGAAGCCCACGATGGTCAGCTTGGGATCAACGGCATGCGCGGCCTTGAAGGCGGTCTCCTGCAGCCGCGCATAGTCAGCAGAAGGCGTCTCGCTGGGAACAAAGTGAGCGGTATAGCTTGCGCCGGCCTTGGGATCAAAGGTCAGGCTCCAGAACGCCGATCCCCACGGCTCATTCCAGACTTCGTAGCTGTCTATCACGCCCCGGTAGCGCGCTGTCACCACCCGGACGTAATTGCCGAAGTCAGCGAAGTTCTTCGGCTCCATGTAACGTTCGAAGTAGCCAGTAGTTGGCTTGCCCCAGTTCGTCGCCCAGCCGGGCGCCGTTGACAGCAGCCCCAGAATCCTCAGGTGGTGGCGACGGTAGCGCTGCAGCGCCTCATCGCGAAACTGCCACTGGCCCTGCTCCCGTTCCAGATGCGCCCAGCCAATGTACTCTGTGCCGGCATCATGCAAGCGCACCCAGTTGCTGCCAACCGCTTTGGCCATGAGCAAGTGCCGGGTGGTCGAGAGCGTATGGGTCCCGAAGCCCGAGTTCGGGGCATCCTTGCCCCAGTACCGCGGCCGGCGCAAGCGCTGCAGCACGAGTTCGTTGTAGGTGCTCAGGCGCTTGCCCGCCGCATCGTCCACCCATGCTTCGAGACGGTAGGTCCCAAACGGGTAAGCTTTGAATGGCTCGTAACGCAGCGTTCCGCTGTTCAGGAAGCCCTCCCCGAGTTTCACGGGCGGCAGCAGCTTCTCTTCGCCGCTGACGTGCACCAGACGCGTTTTGAGCAGAGCGCCAGGCGCCTTGCCGGTGACGCAATACTGCACCGCCGCTGGCTCATCAGCAAACTGCACACGCGCTGCCGACGCCTCCGACCCCGGCAGCGCCAGCGACACCTCCAGCGGCGTCTGCGGGGCATAGGCAGTGGCCACCGCCCCGCGCTCCACCTGCATGGCATCAATCCACAGCGTCCCTTTGCCCTCGATCCGCAGACCGTGACAGTTGGCCATGAGCACTGGCTTGAAGGGCAGTTCGACCCGCTGCCAGTCGGTGCCCGACAGCTTCAGGGCCTTCTCAGCCCGCTGCTCAACCTTCCCGCCCACCACCACCAGCTTCCCTTCCCAGTCCCCGCGCACGCTCAGGCTTGCCACGTGCTGCTCAAAACTCCACGGCACCGCAAAGGGTGCCGTATACAGCTTCACACCCTCAGGAGCCTCGATACGCAGCGCGGGCGCACCACTCGGCCCCAGCACCTGCGGATCGCTCACAACCCGCACCTGATCGCCATCGGAATAGTCGCGGTCAATTGACCAGCCGCTCTGCAGGCCCAGCGGGAAGCGCGAAATCCGTACCAGGTTGCCCTGCGCCGCCTCTGGGTACTTCGCCTTCAACTCCGCAATCAGGTCCGCCTCGGACAGCTTGACCAGCTTGAGCTTCTGCAGGTCCATACTACCATCGGCGGCGAGGTAGACATACAGCCCGATCTCCTGCGGCTGCGCGCTCACTCTCAAGTCATATGAGAAGTCCTGCCACTGGTCCGTAAGGCCGGGCGTGGCTTCCCAAACCGTGGCATAGGGGGCGCCCACGAACCGCAGAGCGAAGCTGCCGCCAGTGACACTGCGTGCGGTGAAAGTCAGACGATAGTAGCCCGCGGTCTTCTCGACTCCCGGCAGGCTATGGGTGAACTGCGCGCCGCCGCCGGACTTCTGAAGCACCCGCACGAACTTCCGTCCCGCTTCCTCAAGCGGCTGGTACTCGATGACCGTGTTCTTCTTCCAGCCGGTGTTATCCGACCAACCTTCGGGCAAAGCGCCGGTGATGCGGTTGCCGGCCTCCGGCTTCAGGTCCTCGAAGACCTTGCCGGGGCTGCCGAAGTCGGTGTCCACCAGCACCTCAGGCTCAGCGCCAGCCAACAGCGGCAGCAGCAGGAGAACAAACGCCAGGAAGCAGACCTTCATTGGTGAAAGCCCCTCTCGCGGATGATGCGTTGCCTACTCCGGGTCCGAGTACACTTCAAACTCTACAATACTGGCAATGCTGTTGACGGAGTTGTGCAGACAGGTGAAGCGCACGTACTTGGCCTCACGCGGTGCGAAGCGGTCAACCTGCCAGCCGCGCCACTCGCCGGTGTCCTTGTTGACGGCCGGTTCCCAGTTGGCCTTGTCAAGCGAGGTCTCAACGCGATAGCGAAAGAACCGCCCGTCCAGGTCGAAGAACATCGTCTGCGTGCGGGCCACAGTCGCCTGCTGCGGCAATTCGACGGTGAAGCTGCCGGGGATGTAGAAGGCGCCAAACCCGTTCATGCCCCCGTAGAGGTCAATGTCACCGTCGTTGACCTTATCGGGCCCAAGCTCGTCGCCCCATTGCGGCAGCTTCAGGATGCCCTCTATCTTTGCGCCCTTACCGGCCAGAATCAGGTTCTTGCTGTTGTCACGCGTGACGATAGGCAAACCGCTGAGGTCCCACTGCCCAGAGGGCTGGTAGGTGCCCTTCACGAACTCATACACCTTCCGGTATAACTCGCGCCCCCGCCCGGGGCTCGCCGCGAGCTTCAGCACGCCTCCCCCGCCCTCGTACCACCCGAGCAGCGAGCCCGTCATCCATCCGTAGAAGGCCCCGGCATCCATATACCCAAGCATGCGCTTGTACAACTCATCATTCGTCAGTGCGCGGGCATCGAACTCCATCTCGATGCCCGCTCCGGTCAGACGAGCAGTCTTGGCAGTGGTCTGAAAGCGGTTCAGGGGTGGAGGCGTCTCGGGGAAGAAGTAGTTCGGCTGGATCATCATTCCGGCAAAACCCAGGCGGCGCCACTCCCGGATGCCCTGCGCGCCGTTGTAGGGGATCCAGTAGTGGTTCAGGCCCAGGCCTTTGAGATAGCCGGAGGTCCACGCCGCCAGTTCGCGATCCTGCGGCGGGATCGACTCAGGCGTCCAGTAGAAGCCTGCCAGCTTGAGGTGCCGGTACTGCCGGGCGGCAAACTGCTCCCGCACGCGGTCAATGTACCACTTCAGCGCCGCCTGCCGGTCCTGGGGCTTGCTGAAATCCAGCTTGCCGCTCCGGCCGGGCAGCGGACCGAAGGCCGTGTCCGCCTCCAGGGGCAGGGGCAGTGTGATGACGACCGGCGACTTGCGATCCGGTTGCCCAAGCGCCTTGCCGGCCTCGGCCGTGGCGGCCTCCAGCCCGTCCAAGCCATTGCCTGGCCGAAACCAGGCCTCCGCCAGCCAAGTCCAGTCCGCCGCCGTGGGCAGACGCTTGTCCTTCAGGTGATGGTGGATATACACGCCATCATCGGTAGCGAATTCGATGAACAAGAAGCCGTCGAATAGCCAGTCCTGCGGCCGGCCCTGTTCGTCAACATACGCCACATAGGGCAGCAGGTTCTGCTTGTTCCACTCCGGCCGGTTCTTCGTGCCGTGGTAGATCAGCACCAGATTGCGGATGCCATCCACCTCGGCAGTCCCCGGCGGCAGGAAGCCCGGCAACTCCGCCCATAGCGGCATTGCCGCGAGCAGACCTGCCGCCACGGCCAGATGCAGCGCTCTCATGGTCCACCTCTGCGGCTATTCGTACGCCCGCACCTCATACACTCTCGCCTGCGGGTCGCCATTGGTGCGCAGGATCACGATGCGGACGGCCTCGACGGGCTCGCCAGACAGGCGGTGCACCAGCTTGCGCTGGTAGTTGTCCACCACCCGTAACTGCTCGCGCCACTGCCCGCCGCTGCGCACCTCGACCACGTAATCGCGCACCGTTTCCGGCTGCGCCCCGCGCACGATGCGGGAGTTGAACGAATCGCTCTGGGTCAATGTCAGCGGCCGTGCGAACCCGGTGTCGAAAGTCAGGTGCAGCTCCTTCAGCCAAAGGCCGCCCCCAAACTCGAGTTCCAGCCAATGCGGCCCTTTCTGGCCCTCCGCCGATACCCACTGGTGCAGATCGCCGTCGCGTAGTCGCGTCACGCCGTCGATGACCTTCTCCGGCGGGCAGTCGGGCGCCGCTGAACTGGCGGTAACGGTGGCGTTGCGGGCCACGTCGCGCCGGTCCTCATTCACCACATTCGGGATGAACTGGTCATCGCGCAGGAGAGTCTGCTGCAGTTCGGCAGCATGATCCGCTGCCACCTGTCCCGGCAGGCACTTCTTCTTCAGCGACAACGCGGCGGCCGTCCCTGCGGCCTGTCCCATCACTGCGCCAGTCGCCGCGACGCGGGTCGAGGCCATGGCCATGTGCGTGGCGGAGTGACAGCGGCCCGCCATCATGAGGTTCTTCACATCCCGCGCGATGAGGCAGCGCAGCGGGATGCCGTACACATCGGGAGTGTTCAGATGCTTGCTCGGCGGCTCGGTGGAGTGGATGCCGGCCGGCGGATGGGTGTCAATGGACCAGCCGCCGTGGGCAACCGCGTCGGGGAACTGCTTGAGTTCCAGCAGGTCCACCTCGGTCAGCAGGTGCTCTCCCACGATCCGGCGGCTTTCACGCTTGCCAGGAACGAAAGAGAACCACGTCAGCGCCCAATTCTCCGCCCCGTGCTTACCGCCGTTCTTCACATGGTCCCACAGGCCCATCAGGCACGCCAGCAGGTGGTCGCGGATCTGCTCCGCATCTTTGACGATATCAAGCTCGCCGCCATACTCGATCCACCAGTGCCCGTGGCTGAGCTCCATATGTCCCCGGTGCGGCAGCGTCTCGTCGGTGAACTTGTACGCCCACTCCGGCGCTTTGAACGGTACGGGCACGCCCATGTCCTTCGCGATGAACATCAGCGAACAGCCCATGGTCTTGTTGTCCGGCCCCTCGGCATCGGGTTCGCCGAACTCGTCCTTACCCTCGCGGCCATAGCGGAACTCAGCCCCCGCCTCGGCACCCAGACGCCCGTCACCGCTGCAGTCTATGAAGACCCTAGCGCTGATCTCGAACTGGTCCTCGGTGCTCTCGCGGGCTACGCGGATGCTCTTGATGAGGTTGTCTTCGACCTCGGCCCCGATGCAGGTGCTGTTGAGCAGCAAGGTCAGGTTCTTCTCCCGCGTTACAAAGTCCCACAGCACCAGGTCCCACACCTGCCCGCACCGCTGCGGGTTGCGGATGGCTTCTTCCAGCCGCATCTCCTCGAGAATGCCGCCCTCGCGGGCATGTGGCCGCCCACCGGAGCAATCCGCCCCGGTCGCGTGTACCTGTATCTCAGACGAAGTATTGCCGCCAAGCACGGGACGATCCTGGATCAGAATGACTTTGGTTCCGTGGCGCGCAGCGGCGATGGCGGCACAGACTCCTGCAAGACCGCCGCCGACGACGGCGACGTCAGTGGTGAGGCTCGTTAGTTTGGACATGGCAGGCTCCCTGTCAGTGATTGCAGAGGCAGATTTCGCCGTCGGCACGCAAGGACCTGTGCCGCCAAAAGCCGACCCAGGGCAGGTCCGCAGCTTCCCTGACGCGAAGTACCCAGCCGTTGTGAACGGGCCAGGAGATGAACGAACGGATGCCAACTTTTGATGTCTGCGCCCTCGGGTGCGTTTGCTGGGACTATGTGGGGATTGTTGACGAATACCCGGAGCTCGACGAGAAGGCCCTTCTGACCGATCTCATCCAGATGGGGGGCGGCCTGTCAGCTACCGCGATGTCCGCTGTGGCGGCGCTCGGCGGCAAGGCCAAGATCTTCGGCCGCATGGGGGACGATGACTTCGGGGCCAAGATCGCGGCGGCTTTCGACTCGGAGGGCGTGGACCACTCGGGGATCGAGGTGCTGCCGGGCATCACCTCCCAGTTCGCCTTCTGCGTGGCCCACAAAGCCAGCGGGCGGCGGACGATCTTCTGGAAGCCCGGCACCTATGAGCGAATGCTGCCCGGCGAGGTTGACCTCGCGGCCCTGACCGACTGCCGCTGCCTGCTCATAGACCACCATCACCTCCGCGCGGCCGTCGAGGCGGGGCATTACGCGCGCGCTCACGGCGTGCCTGTGGTCTCCGACATCGAGCGGGTGCAGCCGGGCGCCGAGGAGTTCGTGGCCGCCAGCGACTACCCCATCGTGCCCCGCCACTTCGCCCGCGACCTCACCGGCGAAACCGACCTGCGGTTGGCCGCCGACAAGCTCCTGGCCCTCGGCCCGCAAGTGGTCATCATCACCCAGGGCGAGGAGGGCGTCACCGCCTTCCTGCGCCAAGGCGAAATCCACCAGCCGGCCTTCCAGGTGGAACCGATAGTGGACACGACGGGGGCGGGCGACGTCTTCCACGGGGCGTTCGCCTATGGCCTGGCGCTGGGACAGGCCCTGCCGGAGGCCCTGCGCTTCGCGGCAGCCGGAGCGGCTCTCTCCTGCCGCGGCCTGGGCGGCCGCGGGGCGCTGGCGACGCAAGACGAGGTAGCGGCGCTACTCCGGCTGTAGGGCGGGGCTTGGCGATGTCCGCATCGCAGCTCGTACCCCGCCGCTTGGGTGGTCGTAGATAACGGCCGGCGGGGTACGAGCCCCCGCCCTACAGAGGACAGGCCTGCGCCGCCTAGTTGAACCCCAACGACGCCTCCAACCTCCCCGCTACCTGCGCGCCGATGATATCCCCCGCCCGCAGCGCCATCCGGTCCAGATCCCCCGTCTCCTCGCCAATAGTGAACAGCATCACCAGTGCCGACGGAAATCCCGACGCCACCAGGTATGGTGCCAGTGAGGTCTCCCCCTCTCGCAAGCCCTCTCTGGCCTTCATGATCCCCTCTGCCTGCCGCTCTGGCAGCACTTCCGCCGCCACCTGCATCGCCTGCAGCAGCGGCACTCCGGAGAGGAGCATCGTCCCGAACATGTGGCAAAAATACTGAATTAGCAGGTCATCCGCCACCTCCTCCAGCGCCTTCTCATACTGCCCCACTGTCTCCTCTCCCAGCGCCGCTGCCGTGGCGTATAGCGTGTACCGCTGACGGCGGTAGTCGAGTTGCTTCTGATAGAAGTCGGCGGCCCGCCGCATCGTCTCATCAAGCACTCCCCCGACCTCTCCCGCCCGCACCAGACCAATCAGGAAGCTACTGAAAAGCTCGGGATGGGCGCACATGGACTTCGAAAGCGTCTCGCCCCCTTCCACCGCGTCCATGATCTCCTTATTGGCCTGTCGCAGTGGCTCATAGGTCGTGCTCTGGTCGAGTATGTGCATGCACCGCATCAGGCTCACGCCCGACTCGATGAGCATGGCGTAGACCCGCAGATACACCGTCAGTTCCACCAGTCCGACCGGCTCTTTATCGTGCATTTTCCCATTCCTCCTCGGTAATCGGCGCCAGCGGCTGCAGCGACCTCCGCAGCCGCGCTCTCGCCCGGTGAATGCGCACCGCCACGTTCGTAGCCGTCAAATCCAGCGCCTCGGCAATCTCGGTCTGGCTCGTCTCGGTCAGCACATGCATCAGCAGCGCCAGCCGCGATTTCTCCGGCAGTTCCTCCAGCGCCCGCTGCAACTCCCGCCAGGTCTCCCGCCGCGCCGCCTCGGTGAAGGCATCCTCATGCACCAGACGCCGGTAATCCTGCCCGGGGTCAACCGTCTCCTCCGGGTCGCGCCGCCACCACCTGCGGCAGCGGTTCAGCGCGATTGTGCGCAGCCATGCCGGGAAGGCCCGCGGCTCGCGCAGGCCCGGCAACCCCTGCATCACGTCCTGCAGGGCCTCCTGGGTCAGGTCTTCGGCGACTTCGGGTTGGTGGATACGGTCGAGGATGAGCGCGTAGAGGATGGGCCGGGCCCGCTGCAGCAGTGGATTCAGCGCCGTTGGCCGTCGCTGGGCCACAGCGGCGAGTTCGGCCAGAGAGACACGCTCAGGTTCTGCGGCTGCGACGGCGTTCATTGATTAGTAAGATGCCCGCTGCGGACGGTTCTTACAGCCCCCGCTCACATTCCTCCCAAATCGCGTCCAGTGCCCGCTGCTGGTCGTCCGGCAGATGGAAGTCATGCGCCGCGATGCGGCCTCGCGCGGTCTCGCGCAGGCGCTCTCGCAACTCCTTCGCCCCGTCCGCCTGCCATGTCTGCAGCATCCGGTGGTCAAACAACTCAGGCTCCCAGAACGCCGTACGGTAGTTGTCGAGGGTGGTATCGTGCTCGAGGAACGTCCCCTTCTGCGCCACTTCCCGAATCGCCTCGACCGCCAGCGTCTCCTCAGAGAACTCGAAGCCCCGCAGCGTTGCCTTCGCGTACTGCACGATCTCGTAGTCCAGCACGACCTGCTCGGGCGAATAGATCTCGTCCACGCTCAGAAGCCCCGCGTTGGTGAACAGCCGCGCGCCCGCCAGCGCCGCCGCCATCGTGTGCGCCGACTTCTCCGCCGCCGCATGGGCATCGGGCTCGCGACTGGCGGTCAGGAGGGATTTGGCACATACCGGAATGCCGTAGCGCCCATTCAGTTGCACCTGAAGCAGCGTCGCCCAGAGGTCCTCCGGCGAGCCATACACAAAGCTCCCATAGCGCATGTCGAAGGGGTAAGCGCGGACGCTGTCAATGACGGAGCAGTACACCGGGACGCCGCCGCCGATGACATGCAGCAGCGTGAGACCGGCGAATAGCTCGGCGAGGCTCTGGACGTAGGAACCGACGGGGAAGACTGGTGAGGTGGCGCCCATGATCGGCATGGTCGCGATCCACAGCGGACAGCGCCGGTGGAGATGATGGTGGATGACGTTCAGGTCATCGTCATTGATGCGGAAGGGGCTGATGACCCACGCGCCCAGCGGAATCTCCGCGCCAACGACCTCCGCCATGCGGAAGACCGCCTCAGCGACCTCAGGCGTCGCGCGGGGATTGGCATCCAGCGCCGGGACATGCTTGCGCGGCGCGACCTCAAAGACCGCCTTCTGCAGCGCAATCTCCTGCAGCGGCCCCGGCAGGTCCCGTGGCAGCACCGGGGCGGAACCCAGCATGCCGTAGGAGTCCGCCAGCTTGGTCAGGTCATACAGGTCGGCATGGGTAGCGGGCCGAATCCGCCCGTCCTGCAGGTCTGTCACATTCAGACAGTACGCGCCGGACACGATGTCGAAGTCACACTCGAAAAGCCCAGGCGGGTAGCTTTGCGCCGCGATGGCCTCTTCGACCAGCTCAGCCTCAAACGTCAGCCGCCCGCCGTGGTCCGTAACGCCCCGATTCCGCGCCGCCAGCTCCCGAATGGGGCCATGCCCCACCTTCATCCCCACAGTGCCACACAGGCCCAGCATCGCGCGGTGCATCTGCTCGGCCTGGTCCGTTGAGAGCCCCCCCTGCAGGCTGTAGCTGATCTTCCCAAACTGGCTCATGTCGTGTCTCCGTCAGCGCGGCGAGATGACAAAAACGGGGTCCACCGTCACTGTTACCGTCCCGGCCGCCTGCAGCGGAGCCCCAAACATGGTCTCCACTCGCCCGCCCGCCGGCACCGGTACATTCAGCTTCTGCCCCGGCTCCGCGGCCCAGAGCACCGTCACGAGGCTCTTGCCATCATCAAGCACCGTCCGCCACAGCCCCTCCGGCGTCACTTTCTGCTCGATCACCTTGCGCCCGTGCAACAGCCGGATCAGGTTGGCATAGGCCACATACGCGGGCTTGGGCGCGAAGGCGTAGTCATCGTGGTGCACCAGCCCGAAGTTGTGTTCGTTGTACTCCGGCTTCAGCCCATCGTCCTTGAAATCGTACCAGACGATCTTCTCGACGCCGCTGCCCAGCGCGATGACCATCATCCGCACGAGGCACCGCGCCTGGTGCAGCCAACCGCTGCCATTGCCGCCGCTGTTGGTCGGCCACCCGATCTCCGTGATCCACAGCGGCAACGGCTTCCCGGCCGCCTCCTTGGCAGCCTCCGTATCCTTCAGGAGATGCTCGCGGAAGCCCTGTCCGGGCAAAGAGGGATACATGTATGGGTGCATCGAAAACGCGTCCATGGCCGCTCCCGCCCCGCCTGACATCATCCCCTGCAGGTTCCTGCGATCCCACTCGCCCCCGATGCCGACTACCATAGCTTTCGGACTGGCCGCCCTGATTGCCTTGCTAGCCTCGAGAAACAGGGGCGCATACTCCGCCGCGACGCCCTGCTTGCCGTTCATGCCGCAGCCGCCACACCATTCGTTCCAGATCTCGAAATACCGGATCGCGGGCAACTCCCGCGCCAGCGTCGCCGCATACCGGGCAAATCCCGCCCGCGCCTCCGTCGACACTGGAAACCCGCCTCCGTCGTACAGCCTGTTCCCATAGTCCACGATGATCAACGGCTCAAGCCCCTGCCGCGTCCCTTCCGCCAGGTACGCGCGGTACTTGTCAGGCACGGTCAGGACGCCCTTTTGCGCCTCGATACCGCCCCAGTCCCAGTACATTTCGTCGCGATAGAACTTGATCCCGGCGCGGGCCATGAGAGGCATGGCAGGGGAGGTTGGCCAGCTCTGGCCGAAGTGGGTGGCAACGCCGAAGGGCCTGGCGTCATCTTGCGCAGGGGGCGTGGGCAGCAGCGCAAATCGCAAATCCGCCCACGGAGCGTCGAGGTCGTTTTCCTTGCCAAGGGGTCGCAGCCGGAGGTCATACGCTCCCGGGGCTGGCGGCGTGACCTGCAGCGGCACCGGCTGTTCGCCGGCCACTACCACGGTGGTCGTCTGGAGGATGTTGCCGAAGGGGTCGACAAGCTGCGCCGCAAGGCGCACGGGCAACGAGCCAACAGTGGGATCCTTTGGGTCAACCCCCACCGCCAGCCGCACCGGTGTCTGAGGCTCGTAGACCAGCAACGTCTGGGCCGGCGGGATGAACACCTTCACGCCATGCGGCCGCGCTCGCTCCGGGCGCATCTCGTAGACCCCAAGTTCCGCAAATGTCAGCGCGCCGGTGGCCTTGTAGTGCGACCCAAGCTTGTCGAATAGCAGCGAGGCGAGCCGTAGCGGTGGGTCCGGCTTGCCGTTCTTGTCCCCTCCCCAGTGATCGTTCGGCTGGTCGAGGCTCGCCACACCCAGCGTCCACTCGTCCGGCACGAGCGGGCCCAGATTGTACTGGAAGCACTCGCCGCTGGCATCCAGCAACCGCAGCCGCGCGGGCAGCGTATGCCTGCCGCCGCGCATCCATAGCCCCAGGACCTTCACCTCCGGACCAAGCGGAAGCGACCGCTCAAGCTCCAGGTACTCCAGTCCGTCACGGCCCGCGAACTCATACTCCACTCGTATGGCCTTCTGCCCCGGCTCGCGCCCCTCCGCCGCCGCCACCCTTCCCCGAGCGGTCAGATCATACGTCGCGGGCTTCCACTGCTCCGGCTGGTCGAGCGGGTCCAGCGGCGTCACCAACTGATACCTCGTACTGATCTCCCACCGCGTCGGAGGAGGCTTGATTTCCCTCCATTCCTGCCCGAACGTAGCAGCGGCCGACAGCAACAGGCATAGCAAGCAAAGCTCGCGCATACCTAGTCAAACCTCGATTCGTGGTTGGACGTGCGGGAGGGCGTGCTTCTCTACAGCGGCGGCACCTCGACAACCTTCCCTGTCGCCGACGACTCCAGCGCCGCGAACGCCACCGCGCCGGACATATACGCATCCATGATCCCCTTGTGCGGATCGTCGCCCTGCTCGATGCGGTCCAGGAAATGCTGCGTCAGCGCCATGTCATGGTGCTGGTGGCCGAAGCTCTGTGGCTTCGGCACTTCGATGATCTCCGTGGGCTTGTCGGCCAGCGGCGTGTACTCGATCCGATAGCTCGACAGGTCGCACCGTATCTCGCCCTTGTCGCCGATGAAGGTCAGCCGCCGCTCGCCCTTGGGCGATACCATGGTCATGGTGTACGACAGCTTCATACCATTGGTGAACTCCGCCGTCAGCGAGGTCGTGTCCGAGGTGTCCTTGTCGGTGTTGTACACGCAGATATCCTCAGGCAGCACCTGCGGCCCCGCGGTGTTGTAGAACCGCTCGCGGTACTCCGGCCCCTGGTCGGTATAGTAGATACACTGGGACGTGACCGCGCACTCTTTGCAGAACGCCGCTGCGTCGCTGCGGGGCTTGAAGACCTCGGTGCCGGCAAACGACGCCACGCGCTGGGGGTAGGCATCGCTGATGAAGTTGATGATATCAAGCGTGTGGCAGCCCTTGTGGAGCAGCATGTCGCCGCTCATCTCGCGGAAGCGGTTCCAGCGCCGCATGTACGTCGAGCCATGGAACCAGCCCACCGCCTCGTGGGTGATGCATGCGATGACCTTGCCAATCGCCCCGCCGGTAACCATTTCCCGGAGCTTGATCGCGCAGGGGTCATACCGCAGCACAAACCCGAGGTGCAGGAGCTTGCCGGACTCGATGGCCGCCTCACAGATCGCCCGCGCGTCGTTGGGGGTCGTGGCGAGGGGCTTTTCGACCAGGCAGTGAAACCCCGCGCCGAAGCACTTCTGCGCCGGCTCGAGGTGGGCATAGTCCGGCGTGCAGATCAGCACCGCATCCACATCATCGCGCTTGACCAGGTTGTCCACGCCAATGACCTGCGGGACGTCGGTGAGTTCATTGTCAGCGCAGAACTGGCTGACCGTGCTCTCCCGGCGACCGCACATTGCCGTCCACACCGCGCGAGGCTCCGTCATCCGGTTCAGGACGTCCACATAGATCTGACCGCGACCGCCAGTACCGAGCAAAGCAAAACGAACAGGAGCCATTTCGTTACCTCATGAAATAGTTGAATAGTGATATGGTTACGCAAAGCCAGCGCTTACCGCACCAACTCATTATACACTGGAACACCGTTTGGCAGAAATCGGACGACAAGCACTGACAACTAACAGCACCAGCAGCGCCAGCGCCGACCCGAGGCTGACGGCGACGCCAGCCCGGAAACGCGGCTGGACGTAGCGAAGCTCAACGACGGATCTGCCGTCGGGGACCGCGATGGCAGTGAAGGCGAGGTTTGAACGAACAGCCTCCGTCGGCTGCCCATCAATCGTCGCCTGCCACCACGGCAGCCACGTGTACGGCAGTATCAGATAACAGACGCGCGATGCGAGGCATTTGGCCACCACTCCCCTGGATGACACCAAGAGGACTCTGGCAGTGCCCAGTGCCGGGCTCACAGGCCCCCTGAACTCCTCTGGTCTCGGGTTCTCCGCCAGCCACGCCGACAGAGGCTGCGTTTCGTACGTGGACACGTCCGCGCCCACCTGCCGAAGCTGCCACGCCGGGTTCACGTCCCGTCCCGGAGGCGCCAGCAGCCACTGAATCCCGCTCGCCCCGGCGGCCGCAGGATCGAGCCAGTTCACCTGCTCCCTCAAACGCTGGAAATGCGCCAACTGCAGCGGCATGTAGCCATCAGCGGTAGAGAGACCCCACATCATGTTGAGGTTGGGGATGACAAGCTGCCTGCCGAACAGCAACGTGTCCCGCGGTGATAGGTCCGAGCGCAGCGCGTGGGCGGTGGTGCTGATGATGCGCCCGCCGGTCAGCATCTCTGCTGACGCCGGTGGCTTGAGCAAGTCCGGATCTGCCAGGGGGTTGTAGCGCATCCCAAACCACGCCGTCTCCGCCAGCAGAATGGCCGCCAGCGGCAACTGCAGCCACTTGAGCCGCCGCAGGATGGTCAGCCCATACGCCGCGAGCAGTGACAGGCAGGCCGAGATGATGAGCAGCCACCGTGCCGCGCAGCGCAGGCCGCTTAGCAGCGGGAGATGTACGAAGAGCCGGTAGAGCGGGTTGACGCCCGCCATGCCCATGAATAGCGATATCAGGATGAGGGCGGCCAGCAGGTTGAGAAGCGGTCGGTTGCGGCCCCGGATGAAGGCGAAGAAGGCGAGTGCCAGCGTGCTCAGACCAGCGAAGGCCTCGTATTCCCAGGCATCTCCGACGTTCAGGTGCAGGCCCAGGAAGGTCTTGAGGCTCTCCTTTGACAGCGCGTATGAGGTAACGAAGGAGAGGGAGGGCGCGCTGCGAGCCGACAGCCTGAAAAGACTCAGCATGGGCAGGAGCGTAACCCCGGCCAGCCCGGCGCCCAGCACGGCGGCGAAAACCAGAAAGAGCCAGCGACGTAGTATGAGATGGCCCGGCTCGCGGGGCTGAGAGGGGGGAACAATGACTTCGGCCAGCGCCAACAGCGCAAAGCCCGACCCAAACGTCAGCAGCCAGATCTGGGGCTGACCGGCCAGGAGTTGAGCAGCGGAACACCACCCCAGAAGCAGGAGATACCGGGGTGCGCCTGCGCCACCATTGGGGTATCGACACGACAGCAACGCATACCAGGCCCACGGGAACCATGCCGCGGCGGTGATGATGGCGACATGGTGCAGGTGGGCGATCATGAAACCGGTGGTGGTGAAGACCGCTGCGGCGCAGAACGCGGGGAGGCGCCCTGCGCGCAGGCGCCGCGCGACTGTGAAGACCCCGGCCGCCGCGATGACATAGTGCAGCCACAGCAGCCAGCCGATCATCTGACCAATCGGCAGCGGAATCGCCAGCAGCAGGTTGAGCGGGTACCACACGCCCGTCTGCGGCTCGGCGGCGAGGGGATAGCCGCAACTGACCAGCGGGCACCACGGCAGGCGGTTGCCACCCCACAGCTCATACCGCAGGTAGTCGTGCACCGGCAGAAACCACGCCCACAGGTCGTCGTGGAAGTAGATGGCGCGGCCCAGCAGTACCGGGGAGTGCAAGCCGCCCAGCAGCAGCGCCAGCCCGAGCACGTACACCCAGTCACCGCGCCGGACGGGCTCCGGGCTGCTCTCCTCGCTCTGAAGGGATAGCTCACTCATCAGGGGGAAGTTCCAGCACCTGCAGTGGCAAACCTGCCAGACGACACAGACCGGGTGGGCATAGGACCTCTCGCCGCTGGTAGGAGCGCTCCCCTGAGCGCGACAGTACGCCGCTACCGGTCGCCGAGATCGCGCTCGGGGGATGCCGCTGGTAGGAGCGCTCCCCTGAGCGCGACAGTATGCCGCTACCGGTCGCCGAGATCGCGCTCGGGGGAGCGCTCCTACCCCCGAACTGACGGCCGCCGCGCCAGCACAAACCCCACCACTGACACGATCAGCCCCGGATACATCGGCTCGAGCCCCACCGGATACGTCGGCCAGCCGTCCACCAGGTGCAGTTGCCCCCACACCAGCCATGACAGCGACGCGAGCGAGGCGGCGACCATCAGCACGGCTGCGGCCCGCCGACGGACGCGCAGCGCAGGCCAGTACGCCGATAGCAGCGGTAGGAGCAGACCGGGGATGAAGGTCGTGCCGATCGAGTACCACAGCTTGACCACCGACGGTACCCACAGCGCCAGCAGCAGCGCGATGACGGTGGTGAGGCTGAGCCCGAGGGCGGTGCGAATGCCGATGCGGGCGTCGGGATCGCCACCTTCGAGCCGCCAGACGAAGTCGCGCGTGAAGGTCACGCCGCACAGGAACAGGTAGCTGACCAGCGTGGACATGACTGTGGCGAGCATGGCCACGTAGAAAAGGCCCTTCCAACCGGCAGGCAACAGATGTTCGGCGAGCAGCGGGTATGCCATCACGGGGTCAATATGTGGCAGCGCCGCCCGGGCGTACAACCCCGCCGTCGTGGTCATGAAGTCGAAGATCATCCAGCACAGGATGCTGACCAATACGCCGCGTTGAGCCGTCTGCGGGGTTTTGGCCGCGTAGCAGCGCTGGTGGAAGCCGGGGTCCACGAGCGTCCACAGCGCAATGAAGAACCAGGCGATGACATACTGGGCGGAGTTGCCGCCGTTCCAGGTGAGGTGGGTGGCAGGGAGCGCGGCGCGCAGGGCTTGTAGCCCGCCGATCTTGCTGAAGCAGAAAGGCAGAATGACCGCGAAACCAACGAACATCAGGATGAACTGGACGATGTTCACGCGCACGTCGGCACGGAAGCCCCCGAAGTAGACGTAGATGGTGGAGATGATGACCCCGAAGATCAGTCCCGGTAGCAGCGGCCAGCCGAAGATGAGCTGCAGTAGCGTGCCCAGCATGAGCACGTACGGGGCCGGGGTGGTGAGGCAGTAGACAAAGCCCGCGGCGATGACGCTCGCGGTTTTGCCATAGGCTTCGTCAATTTTGTCGGGGATGGTGTACAGCTTCGCCTGGCGTATCTTCGGCGCCAGGAAAAACGCGAAGAAGGCGGCGAAGAAGTAGTAGGGCACGCCGAAGACCAGCCAGGCCGAGAGCCCGTTCTGGTGGGCAAACTCCCCTACGCCCAGAATACCGCCATACCACGTCGCGACCAGAGTCGCCACGAAGGCCGGCAGCGTGAGCGTGCGCCCGGCCAGAAAGTAGTCGTCGGAGGTCTTCCCGCGCCGCATGCAGCACAGACCGACGATCAGCAGCGCCAGGAAATAGCCGCCGATGACGAGGTAATCAGGTGTGGCGAAAGTCATCCGCGGCATGATCAGGCGACTCCGGTAGCGGTAATGACGGCGAGCAGGCCGGAGTGCAGGTCAATGAAGACTTCCTCCGCAGTCGCTTCGTTGCTAAGACCCCGCGTCCCCTGTTCGAGGGCGCCGTGCAGCGGCCACCGGAGGCCTTCGGTGTCAAGTGTGACATCGCAGGTCAGTGGCACCAGCGAGACGAGGCTGCCGGGCTTACATGAGAGCGTGTAGGGCTCGGAGATGACCCGCATTTGGCTGAAGTCGTCAACCAGCAGCAGGTCGGCCCGCCGGTGATAGCGCGCGATCAGCCACATGTTGCCCAGCGTGTGGTCGAGCCGCCGTCCCGTGGCCCCGAGCACCACGATTCGCTCGGCGCCACGCTCCAGCGCCAGCAGGACGGCCTTCTCGGCGTCGCTGTTCTCCTGCTCCCCATGGGGGCCGGAGTTGATGACCTCACACTCCGGCAGCATCCCAGCCGAATCCATGTCCCCGATGACAATGTCCGGGCAGCAGCCGGTCGCGCCGACCCACCCCACCGCCCCGTCTGTGCAGACGATCAGGCTCGTCTGCTGCAGGTGATGAAGCAGCAACTCTCTCGAGGGTGGCTCGCCGTCACAGAGGATCAGTGCCATCATGGCGTCTCGTTTCCCGGATCGGTAGTCAGGCCTCCAAGCGTAAGGACGTCGGACGAGGTCGCGCGGAGCTTGTACCACTTCGCATGACCGTCGGCAAACATGAAGTTGTCGCCGCCGTTATGACGCCCCCGCAGCAACTCTCCATCGAAGCTGGTGGCCCAGTCGGGGCTGTCGAGGGTGTTGTAGCGCGCCGGCCAGCCGCTGGCAGTCCAGTCCGAGCTGTCATCCCACAAAATCACACACTGAGCCGGAGCAGCAACACCGCCAATGGACAGGGTCAACGGATAGACGGTCGCAGGGGTCCGGTTCCAGGGGTCCCAGCCGGAGGTCAGTTCGAAGCCAAAGTTGGCGTTCCAGGCATAGCTGAGCAGGATCGTATGACAGCCGGCAAAGTCCACGTTCGGGGCGCGGCCATCCGAAGGGCAGCGAAATATCTGGTTGTTCTTGACGTATGGCAGGATGCGGTTGGGCCAGGTGTACGGGATCTGAGTGGCGTCTCCAATGCCACCAGCGTTATCGTTCTGGTAGGAAATCGGATATAGTTCGTCATAGTCCTGCGCATACATCAACACGCTGGTACCAAGCTGCTTGAGGTTGTTCAGACAACTCGCCTGCCGGGCCTTCTCACGGGCCTTGGCGAACACCGGAAAGAGAATGGCGGCCAGGATCGCAATAATGGCGATCACGACCAGCAGCTCAATCAGTGTGAAACCTCGGGTACTCCTCATCTCATTCACCCGTTCGGGCGTGGGACCGAAAAAAGCGCAACAGATATAATCCGTTGCGCCGCGGTGATAGAACTCATCGCTTCCCTACGCCGGTATTATCCGTTTCAGGTATGAGCAGTGCGAACTGCTCGAGGGTTGGGCACCTTTGCCCTCTCAGCCGCCTTACCTGGCAGCACCCCTAGCGGGTATTCGATTGTGTTCATAGAATAGCCCATTCGACGGGGCAGGTCAAGGTGTACGTGAGGACGAAGACGCGCTCCAAGGGCGACGCCCTGAGCACCCGCGGGGCTTCGCGAAGCTCGCCGGGAGTATTTGGCCGAAAGCCTTACAGGGCAGGGAGTACATTGTGACCTCACGTGAGCGCCTCAGATTGACACTGCACCGCCACGAGCCTGATCGCGTAGCCATGGCCGAGATCGCCTTCTGGCCCGAAACTGTCACGCGTTGGCAGCAGGAGGGACTGCCGGCCGATCAGACGCCGGCGGACTACTTCGGCCTCGACCAACTGGCCCTCGGCGGCTGCGACTGCTCGCTGCAGTTGCCGGTTGAACTGCTTGAGGAGACGGCGGAGTGGAAGCTGGAGCGCGACGCGGACGGGACCGTGCACAAGGTCTGGAAGGAGCACTACGCCCCGCCGTCGGAGATTGACCACCTGATCAAAACGCGCGCGGACTGGGAACGCTACCGCGAGCGCCTCACGCCATCTGACGACCGCCTCGCGAAAACGCTGGTGAGCTACTACCAGAATGCGGAGGAGAACGGGCAGTTCTCGACCTTCAACCCGACCGAACCCGTGTGGTGGACGCTAAGGACGCTGGGGATGGAGCGCGCGCTGATGACGCTTGCCGAGGACCCAAAGTGGTTTGAGGAAATGGTGGCGACGCAGGCGGAGATGTCGCTGGAACTGATCCGCAAGCTGCTCACGAGGGGAGCGAAGCCGGATGCGGTCTGGTTCTTCTCGGACCTGTGCTACCGCAACGGCATGCTCTTTTCGCCGCGCGCCTACCGGCAGATCATGATGCCGTACCACAAGCGCTACGCGGAGCTATGCCACGAAAACGACATGTTCCTGATTCTTCACTGCGATGGGGATGTGGGGGAATTCATACCACTGCTGATCGAGTCGGGGTTCGACTGCGTTCAGCCGCTAGAAGCGCGGGCGGGGAACGACGTGCGCGACCTCAAGCCCCTCTACGGCCAGCAGATCAGCTTCTTTGGCAACATCAACATGGATGTGCTGGCCACCGGCGACCGCGAGGCTATCAAGCATGAGGTGGTAACCAAGGTGCAGGCGGCCAAGGTAGGCGGCGGGTACATCTACCACTCCGACCACTCCGTCCCCCCAACCGTCAGCTTCGAAGCCTACAGCTACGCGATAGAACTGGCGCGGCAGGTTGGGAAGTACTGAGGGTCGCCCTCCCCTACCTCGCGCCACCGGTCTTGGGGTGCGACGCGAAGAAGTCCCAGAGCGCCTGACTGGCCGACAGTCCTGTCTGCGGCGTCGGCCAGTTGTGGTTGCAGTTCCCCACTACCACCAACTCGACCTCAGTCCCATTCCTGCCACCTGAGTACAGCGTCCGCGTCACGCCATTCCCGGCGTCGGGCGTGTCCTGGCCCGGCGTCGCGCACCCATTAGCCTCGACGAAGAACTGAACGCAGTCCAGCACCGACTTGTACAGGTTCTTCGGGGCCTGACCGCCCTCATACTTCACCACGCCATCCTGCCTGCCGCAGACGTGGATCAGCGAGACCGGAGCGACCGGCGCAGGAATTGCGGACAGGCAAGGCGTGCCATCCACTGACTTGATCCCCAGCGAGCCGTTGACGATCCCCACCGCCGCTACCAGATCGGACAGCTCCACGGCCACCCGGTAACTCATGTAGGCGCCCGCAGAGTGCCCGCAGACGAATACCCGGGCCGGATCGGTGTTGTAGGTCGTGTGCAGGGACTCGATCAGGGCTCGCATGAAGGCGATGTCGTCAACCTCATCGGCGAGGATCCCTTCGCCGCCAGCGACCTTGCCAAAGAGCGCGTTCCACGTGCGGTCACCGGCGATGCCATCCGGATAGGCGGCAATGAAGCCGCAGCGGTCAGCCATCGGATTGAAGCCTGTCGTGCCCGCCATACCTTTGCCATTCCCGCGGGCGCCGTGCAGGGAGATGACCAGCGGCCAGGTCTTGGCGGGGTCGTAGCCTTTGGGGAGATGCAGCCAGCATGTGCGGGTCTGGCCGCCGACTTGCAGCGTGATCTGCTGATCCCCCGGGACCACCTGAGGCGCGGCGGCGGTCCCGGCCTCAGGCAGGTCGGCCGCCGCCCGCAGCCACTTCTTCACTGCCGGGTAGCTCGCCGGAGGGAAGCCATGCTGGCCGATGTCCTCATAGATCAGCGTCGTCTGCGCCCCGGCCGCTTTCGCTGCTTCACTGATCTCAGTGGCTCGCGGCAGCGACTTGGCGTTGCTCGACAACATCAGGAATGGCTTGCCCTTGAGGAGATCGTACCCCGCCAGGCCCCCGCCGCCCTCGACAAACATGAACGCGGAGAACATCCGCGCCACTTCGCCATCGGAGCCGTCCAGCAGCGCCGCCGTCGCGTGGGCGCCGTTGGAGAAGCCGCCGAGAATGCGGTGGTTCGGGTCTATGTTTGGCACCAACTGCTCGAGCCGGGCCAGCATCGTGCGGTAGAACGGCCAGGCATACTGGCCGTCCGGCGTGCGAACAATCATGAGAGGCTTGCCTGACCCGGCGGGATCAAGGTTGACCTTGAACAGCGGCAACGCCACACAGATGAAGTCCTGTTCGTCGGAAAGCATGCGAGCCAAGCCCGGATTGCTGGCGTTGCCACCGTCCGAGCCATTGAGCAGGATCAGCAAGGGGTGTTTGCGCTGAGGGTCGTAGTTGCGCGGCAGGAAGACGGTCATCTGCGCGGGATCAGTCCTCTTGTTCCACAGGGCGAAGAGAGTCGGCGGCATTTCTGGGAAGGCAATCGTGAACCAGCCGCCCGGAGTAAGACGCGGCGCCGTTGCCGCTGCCGCTGCCGCCGGGGTCGCCGCGCCATCGACAAGCCCGGCGGCCGCCAACATCGTCAGGAGGTCAGCCCCCTGTGTCTGCGGGGTGGTGTTCCTGTTGATGCCCAGCAGGTTGCCGTCAGGGCCAATGAGGAATGTCCAGCGCTCGGAACTGCCGTCGGCTCTCAGGCAGCCATAGGCCCGTGCGACAGCCCAGTTGGCGTCGGACAACACCGGGAAGCTGTACTTGCCGCTTTGCCCGAAGGCGGTGGTGACGTCCAGCGCCGCCGTGCTGCAGCCGAATACCTGTACCTTGTCCACCGGCAGGCGTGCCATGACGCTCTCCAGGGCAGCACACTGCGCCATAGCGCCCTTGCTGCCGGCTCGCGGAAACCAGCAGATGGCCACAGCCTTCTTGCCCGCAAACTGCGACAGCTCGTATTCCCTGCCGTCCGAGCCCTGGAGCTTGAAGTCAGGAGCTTTGTCACCGATCTTGAGGTTGCCCTGCGGGGCCTGTTGAGCCCTCAGAGACGCGACCGGGACAAGACACACAACACACAGCAGCGCGATACACCTGGCGGCAGAACCCATGCGTCGAACCCTCCTTCGCTAACATGCTACTTAGCCTACCCCATAAGCGACCGCGCTACACCCTTTACCACAGCTTTTTGCGAATGTGACACGCCCCGCCGCGCCCCCTACTCTTGTAGTAGTCCTGGTGATAGTCCTCCGCCGGCCAGAATTTCGGCGCCGGCGTGACCTTCGTCGCAATATCCATCCCCCGTCCCTCTAGCTCCGCGATCAGCTTCTCCGCCACCTGCTTCTGCTCGTCGGTCGTATAGAAGATCTCCGACCGGTACTGGTCGCCTATGTCCGGTCCTTGACCGTCATGCTGCGTAGGGTCATGGCACTCGAAGAACACCTTCGCCAGCGCCTCGAAATCGGTCCGCGCCGGGTCGAACAGCACCTCCACAGCCTCTGCGTGCCCGGTCGTATGGCTGCAGACTGTCTTGTAGTCGGGATTCTCAGTGGTCCCGCCGATGTAGCCGACCGTGGTTTCAATCACGCCCGGCTGCTCCTGCAGGATCGCCTCGACGCCCCAGAAACACCCGGCGGCGAAGATTGCGCGCCCGTACTTGACTTCCTTCTCCGGGATGAACTCGAGCGAGATCGAGTTCACGCAATGCCGCACGTTCTTCTCGGTCTGCTGCTCGCCGGTGAAGACATGCCCCAGGTGCCCGCCACAGTTGGCACAGACGATCTCCGTACGCCGTCCGTCAGGATCGGGATGGCGCTCGACCGCACCGGCGATCTCGTCATCAAAGGCCGGCCAGCCGCAGTGGGCCTTGAACTTGTCCTCCGACCGGTACAACATCGCCCCACATTGTCGGCAAGCGTAGACGCCGTTTTCGAAAAGGTCGTCGTACTTGCCCGTAAAGGGCCGCTCCGTCCCCTTTTCGAGAATCACATGCGCCTCTTCAGGGGTGAGCGCCCGGTACTCGGTCTTGTACACCTGCTTGGCCATTACCGCCTCCTTGTCCTGTGCCGCGGGCGTCTGGGGCTGGGCCGCCACAGGCTGCGGGCGCAGCAGCCACACAATGGTCAGGCATGCCGCCAGCAGCCCCGCCGACAGAATGACGTATTTGAGCATGGTTTGCATCTGGGTATTGGCAACCTTCGTTGTTGACGATTCGCAACCCCGCGCGGTTATGAAACGGGGTTACTCTTCATCAATAAGCCTATCATGCCCCTGAAGGTTCCTGACTGACACGGTTCCGCCGTGAATCCGTAGATTGAGGGCAGCAGGAGATGCCTGGCCCTGTGCCGAAATACGTAATGACACCGCACGAATCTGGTAAGCCGCGCCGGCAGGCGCGGATCTACGAAAGGTGGCGTCGGTCATGCGAAAAGGTTTTACGCTCATTGAGTTGCTGGTGGTCATTGCCATCATCGCGATCCTGGCCGCGATCCTGTTCCCCGTCTTCGCTAAGGCGCGGGAAAAGGCCCGCCAAACCTCCTGTCTATCCAACCTCAAACAGATTGGCGTGGGCCTGCAGATGTACTCGTCCGACTATGATGAGCAACTGGTCCGGTATTCGGGCAGTGATTATCTGTGGGTTGAGAAGATCATGCCTTACGTCAAGAACCAGCAAATGTTCAAGTGCCCCTCCAGCAACTCCGGCTGGGGTGTCTCCAACACCGCCCGCTGTTCCACTGTCCATCCGCCGGAATCCGGCTGGAGCGCCCGTGGTGGCTACGTTACCTATGGCATGTGCACCATTACCGAGAGTGCCACCTACCGTGACTTCAATGACGATGGTGATGTAACAGACAACCTCGGATACGGCATGGGCTGGGCCGAGGCTCAGGTCCAGCTTCCCGCGGAGAAGATTGCTGTGGCCGAGTCCTCCTGTCCGCGCTTCCGCGGCCGTGACCACTACGATCTCTATCGCGCCGGCAATGCATCGTTCGCTGTTCACAACGGCGGCATGAACTGCGCTTTCGTGGACGGCCACGCTAAGTGGACCAAGGATGCCAAGAAGGGCAACTTCGACATCGCCTCCGCCACGATATACAACTAGGCGCACCGATAGCCCCACTGAATAACAAACGGGCGGCACCTTCTCCGGGTGCCGCCCGTGTCTTTCAGTACTGCCCGTAAGTGCGGGCCGTCTCAATCATCGCCCTCAGATTACCATCCGGCGTATCCCGCCCGCACTGGTCCCCTGTAGACAGGATGAAGCCCCCGCCATCACCCGCGTCATCTATTGCCTGACGTGACGCCGCTGCCACCGTCTCCGGCGTTCCCTTCAGCATCACCTCGGTGGTATGCAGATTACCCATCAGCCCGATCCTGCCACCGAACTCCCGCTTGATCTGTCGCAGGTTGCAGTCCCCCATCGGTGGTATCTCAAGCGGATTGATGCTCGACAGGTCGCTCTCCTCCGCCGAGACCTTCACGAGGTCATACTCAGGCCCGCAGCAGTGGATCTGGCTCGGCACCCCCGCTTCTTTGCATATCGCCGTCACCGCCTGCAGCGTCGGCAGACTCAACTGGCGGAAGATCGGCAGCGGGTTGCTGATCATGAACCCCGAGATGCCGATCAGGACGAAATCCGGCTTCAGTTCGACGAGGCCCTGTATCCGCCGCACGATCTGCTCGTGCTGCCGCTCGCACCGCTCGATGACGGCGGATCGGTTGTCGTACCACTCATAGATCGCCTGAGGTTGTAGCCCCAACCCAGGCAATCCGACTCCCGGCCCGACGACGCCATCCTCCCCCATCATGGCCTTGGCCGCCTCAAAGGCCTCCAGCCCGCCATATTGCGTCCGCGGCGTCACATCCTCCCAGTCCCTCGGCGGCCCCTCCGGCAGACCCGCTTTGTGCAGCGGCACTGCCCCGGTTGGCGGATCGGCGACGTAATAGACGGTACAGGTGTCCGTCCACTCCTCCTGCCCGTCAACCCGAGCATGGCGCCGCGTGTAGAGGCGCTCCGGCGTCCGTGCCACAATGGCTTCCTGCCACTGCGGTCCCTGCGCCGCTTCCGCAAGCTCATAGTCAAGCTGCAGCGGCACCGAAGGCAGCCAGCCATCGAACCCGAAGTGCTTGCAGCAGTGAATGTAAGCCTGCCACAGTGGAGGGTCCTGGTACAGGTAGATGTCCCAGAAGGGCTTGCCGGTCAGCCGGCAGGGGATCATGTTCGAGGTGTCGGGCGCGACCGGAACCATGTCCGGCTGGCCATTTTGCATCGCGACGATCATGCGCTGGCGTGAGGTCATCTCTATCCCAATCCTAACAAACGCTTCCGTTTGTTGTTTTGAGCTAATAAACGATTTTTGGTGAAAACGTTTATTAGACGGCGTCCTACACCTCCCCAAACTCCGTCCGCGCAATCACTTCCTCCTGCATCTGCTCGCTCAGCCCCACGAAGTAGTCGCAGTACCCGGCGATTCGCACCACCAGGTCCTTGTATTCCGAGGGGTTCTCACGCGCCGCCAGCAGGTCCTCGCGCCGCACCACGTTGATCTGCGCCTCCTGTCCCCCCAGCCGCAAGTACGTCTTCAGGAGCCCCGCCAGCTTCTCCTGGCTCTCCGCCGAGTCCACCGCCGAGGGGCTGAACTTCAGGTTCAGCACCAGCCCGCCCAGCATCGGCGTATGGTCCCAACTGGTGGTGGACTTCACCGCCCCAGTTGGCCCGCGCCGCTCCCGGCCCTGCGCCGGGCCGGCTCCATCGGCAAACGGGAACCCCGCCTTGCGCCCGTCGGGGCTGGCGCCGGTCTCTGCTCCAAGCCGCTGGTGCATGATCCAGCAGAAGAACCCGGCGTAGTACCCGTCGTCAAGCAGCACCCGGTACCGCGCGCACTCCTCGGCCACGAAATCCGTGAACTCCCGCGCCAGCGCATCCACTTCCGGCTCGTCGTTGCCGTACTTGGGCTCGCGCAGGCAGCGCTGGCGGAAGTCCTCGCACTCGCAGAAGTCCGCCTTGAGCCGCTCCCGCAACTTCCGCAGCGTGACCTCGCGCCTCTCCAGCACCAGCTCGCGGATCACCGTGAGCGAGTCCACGAGGTTCGCCAGCCCCACGAAGCTGCACTCGATCCAGTTGTGCCGCGCCCCGCCCCAGTCCAGGTCAAGGCCCCGCTTGAGGCAGTCGTTGATGAAGCAAGACTGCATTGGGAAGCCGCCGAAGCGCCGCCGGGCATGTCTCGCGGTGTTCTGCTCCTGCACCGCCCGCTCGATCTGCCCGGCGAGGCGGCCTTTGTATACAGTATACAATTCGTCCAGTGACCACGCGGGCGCCGCTTCATCGTTGTATGGAAGCTCCGGCACCTCGCCCGCGAGGATCTCATCCACAAGCTCCAACAGCAGCCCGGTGGTGTTGAAATAGGGACTCGCCACCCAGACGTTGCTCCCCCCGACGGGCGTGATCTCCACGCAGGTCGAGTTGGTATACAGACACGCTTCAGACGCGTCACAGCCAGCCCGCCTGAGGCCCTCGCCGATCACCCGGTCGTTGAAGACCGCCGGGTTGGCCTTGCCCAGCGCCATGACCTGGCACCCGAACCGTAGCAGTTCCTCCGGCGTGCCCTCGTGCCAGCAGATCCCGACGCTCGGATACGCCAACCCCACATCCTCAATGGCCTGCAGGCATAGATAGCTGACCTCATTGGTCACATCATTGCCCTCGGCATCGGTCCCGCCGACCATGACCCCGATGGCGAGGCTCGGTGGCACGTACTCGTTCATCAGGATGTAGTAGCAGTCAATCAGCTCCTGCGCCCGCTGCGGCGTCAGCCTTCCGGCTGCAATGCCTGCGCGGTAGAAGTCCCTGAGCCAACGGTCCATCCGGCAGGGGTTGAACAGCGGCGGCCCCTCGCCATACACCATCGCAATGGTCAGGAAGTGGACCGACTGCAGCGCCTCATGGAACGTGCGCGCCGGATACGCGGGGACCCGGTCGCACACCGCCGCAATCTCCAGCAACTCACCCCGCCGCGCCGCGTTACCTTCAGCTTCAGCCTGTTCCCGCGCCATCTGCGCATAGCGTCGCCCCAGCGCCATCAACCCTTCCAGGCACTCCAGGCAGGCCTGGTAGAAGGCATCTTTCTCCAGGTTCTCCGGGACGTTGAGGTCCAGCTTCCGCCGGTACTGCTCCACCTCCGCCTTCACCCCCAGAGCCCCCAGCCGCACCATTTTGGCGTTGTCCACCGCCATGTGGCACGTCTGCCCGGACACGCGCGGCTGGGGCGCCATGAACTCATCCGCCAGCCGTAGCCGTTCGGCCTCCGCCTGCCCCGGCGGCGCCAGTGAAGCCCTCCCCACCAGTAGCTCGTCAGCGCCGAGTTCGAAGGGGATATTCTCCAGCACATGTCGGCAGGCCACGCCCTTGCGACGTATCCACCACAGGTCCCCCGCCGTCTCACGCCAACTCTCCCCCCAGAGCATCCGCCGCGTCCAGGGAGCGGTCACCTGGCGTTCCAGCGCAATCTGCCGCAGCCGCTTTATCCGGTCAGAGGCCATGATAGAAACTCCACTGAGTAGTACCAATAGAAGACGTTTCGCCCTCGGAGATAGCACCCCCTTCCGGGAAAAAGCAAAGACCGGCCCGCAAGGCCGGTCTTTGCACAATGGTCAGTGGCGCGGTTGCGCCCGTTCGGTGCTACTTCCTGAGCGGCGCAATGCAACTCGCGCTGTTGCCGTCCTCATCGGTGGCCTGCAGGCGAACGAGGTACTGCCCCGCCGGGACCTTCGAGCCATGCGAGTTCTTGCCATTCCAAAGCAGAGTGCTCAGCCCTGCCTCGAGGTCCTGATTCGGCAGCACGGCTATTGTGCGACCCGCGAGGTTGGTAATGACTGCCGACACGTTCGCGGCCGAGGTCAGGTTCACGGTGATCTGCGTCAGGTCACCCTTGGTCGGCACGGCGGCAGCCTGCACGCCCAGTGCCGCCGCCGTAGTGGCGACGGTCGTGAACTTGAAGCTCTCGCTGTACCAGAAGGCCGGGCCGGTGAGCGGTTGCAGACCCGCGCGTGCCCACACCGTGTATTGGGTGTTCGCCGCCAGCGTGGGGCTCGGGTTAAAGATCATGACCTTGTTGGCCGTCGGCCAGGTGAAAGTCCCGCTGATTGTGGTGTTAGACGGGTTTCTCAGGGCGAAATGGCTCTGCGCGCTTGCCTGGTTCACAGGATACCGGAAGGTGATGATGATGTTCACGGTCCGGCTGACGCCGGTGGCGTTCAGAGCTGGGCTTGTAGTCTTCATTATGGTCTGCAGCTTGGCGAAGTTCAGCGACCCCGAGTACCCGTCATACTTGATCACCGTCTGCTCGGGGTTGTAGGCACTTACCAGTGGCGCGGCATAGGCATACAACTCCTCCGCGCTGAACCATTTGTCCTTGTTACCGTCAGCCGCCCCGCTGTTGAGGCCCTGGATCACGTAGTAAGCAAATACCCCGTTCTGCAGGCCGGGGCTCTCCTGCGAGTACTCATCGGCGTCCGAGGCCGTGATGACCACGCCTGCGGCATTGTCGTCGAGGTCGCGGGTGCCGATTTCGCCCTTCGTGCCGCCCTGGACAACGTCAGGGCCGAAGTCAAAGGTCCGAGCGCTCTTGACCATCCCGCCGGAGAAGCACGTATCGATCAGTACCACGTACTTCTTGGTCTTGCAGTTGGTGAACCACACTCCAAGCTCATCATCGCGGATCTCGGTAGCCGTGCTGGTGGTGCTGTCATAGGTGCAGAGGTACTCGTCATAGCCGTCTGTCTCGTCCAAGGGGGCCATGTCGGTGCTCTGGTCGCCGTGGCTTGACTGGAAGAACAGTACCACGTCATCGGCATCTGCCAGCGCCAGCTTGGCGTCAAGCGCAGCCTTGATGCCCGCCTTCGTCGCCTGGCTGTCCTTCAAGATGGTGATATTGCCTGATTCCCAGCCACAGGCAATCAGCGAGTCGCGCATGTCCTCGGCATCGGCCACGCAGTAGCTCAAGTCGTTGATGTACTGATACTGGTTTATGCCAACCAGTACAGCATAGTAGCGCACCACGCCATCCCCCGTGGCCGTGGAAGCGGTGAAATTGGCATTAACATAAGTGCCACCCAGAGTGACGGTCCGTGAGGCCGGTGTGAAGACCAGCCCCGGCTTCTTAGGCGTAAGGGTGTACGTGCCGGCGGGAGGCGTCAGGCGTGCCTTGCCGTCCGAGCCGGTGTAGGCATAGAGGTCGCTACCGGAAAGCGTCAGGCACGCGCCTGAAACAAGCGAGCCGGAAGTGGTCCTGACTAGTGACCTGATCTGGGGCAGCGCCCCGGAACTCAGGTCGAAGTCGTCCACATAGGCGCCCTCATAGTGAACGCTGTCGTCGCTGTGGAACCAGAAGCTGAAGTACACCGAACTGGCGCCGAGATAGGTGTTCGTGAAGGCCGGGTTGTTGAGCGGGACTTCCGCCGTGATCCAGCCACCGGAGTTGCCGCTCCACTCCAGGCCCTCGTAGTTCACATCGTTGAGTGACCAGCCGGCCCTCATCCAGTCGTAGCCTTCTTCAGTCTTCACCCAGATCCTGAAGGTGGCGCGTCCCTCCGTCACCCCTGTCAAGTCGAAGGGGCCGTACGTGACCCAGTTGGAGTTGATGTTGTCCGGATACCGGTGCAGGCTGGCCTGGTTGGCCGGCCCAGTCTGTCCGCAGAAGAGGCTCTTGCTGCCGCTGTATTTCCTGTACGTGGTGGGGCCCCAGTTCGGGTCGTGCGCCGCATCGTTGTTGGCCAGGTACCAACTGCCAGGAAAAGCCCCCTCGAAACCGTCAGAGAAGATCGACAGCTTGGTGCCGGTTTGCTTCGTGTAGAGGGTCTTGGCCGTTGACGGCTTCACCCACTGGACCGGGGCCGTCCTCAGGGTCGAGCACATGCCCTTGGGGGTGGCGCCGAAAGCCGCGCCTGCAGCCGAGAAGCAAAATAGCCCTAACGTTGCTACGAGAAGATACCTGGCTCGAATACTCATGGTGCGCCTCCCGGGGAATTCCTCTGCCTGTGTCACAATACGATGTTCCATCAGCAGCGCCCCACCCATCGCTGCCCTCACGCTTTGTCGTCCTGGCCTCCGCGGCCGTCCTGCAGAACCGCTTTGAACAGTCTGTAGGCTTCCTCACGCGCCGCCTTCGGATACTCATGATCGCCCGGGTGTTCATGATAGATGAACTTCTGGCGACACCCGAGCAGGTCGTACAGCCGCCCCAGCTTCAGCATGTCCTCCGCCACCGCCCGCCCTGCCGGATACACGCTGTCCTCCAGGGCATATGTATAGTGGAAAGCGCGCGGCGCAAGCAGTGCCAGCGCCTCCACCCACAGGAACGGCGGGTGCTCGCCCCGCTCAAAATACCCCTTCAGCCCCGGCAAGTAGTCACCCCATCGCTCCGGGTTCTCATCTGCGGCAAAGGGGGCATAGGCGCAACTGGCGCCGGCCACCTTAACCCGGTGATCGAAGGCTGCCAGCATGATCGCGTTCTGTCCGCCCAACCCATGCCCGATCACGCCCAGCCGGTCCGAGTCCACTGCGTCGAGCATACACAGGAAATCCAGCGCCCGCTGGTGATCCCACAGCATCTTGCCCATCAGACTGCTGGATGGATGCTGCTCGTAGTAGGGCGTCGCCTCAAACGCTCCCCGTCCCGCATACACCCGCTCTCCGGCTGTGAGGCAATCCGGGGCGAGACAGACAAACCCCCGTCCCGCCAGTTCCTTCGCCAGCGCGAGTTGACGGTGTCCCTGCACTCCTGCGAGCTCATCTTTGCCCCGCTCCACCCTCTGATGGCAGCACACGATGGCTGGCTGGCGATGAGCCAGCGGCCGCGGCATCAGCAGCCACGCCCGGCAAGTCTCCCCCGCCTCGACCCTGTACTCCACCTTCTGCAGCAGGTATTTGGGCTCATCGGTCTGCCCCAGCACCTGCGGCCGCAGCGGTGGCGCCTCGGCGGGCATCTGGCCTAGCAGAGGCTCCAGACGCCGGATGATGTCGCGGCGCTTGGCGGGCCACTGGCGGCTCGTCAGAATCGCGCTGTCTTCATCGGCGCTGCGCAGGGCCAGAAGGTCTGGCAGATCACCGGTATCCAGTCTCGTCACTTTACCCAGGCTCTCTCATGGGGGATGCAGAAGCGGCAGGAACTATAACGTTAGAGCGTTGTGAAATGGTCCAGACGTTCTGCCAGGCTTCGCTCTTTAGTGAGGGGCCCGTTTGTGTTCATTATGCGACAAAACAGGCCCCGCTAAAGGCAGGAATCGTTCAAGATTTCCGCTACATTGGGAAATGCTGCCGAGTTGAGGCGGCTGAGTTCGCACGTGCAGCGCGAAGATACATTTAGTTCTGCTCTGCCTCCGGCAATCCTCTGACTGCCAGACCCAGTAGCAGCAGCTTCGCCGCCTGCGTTCCCGGCTTGAACGCGATCGTCTTGACGCGCCGTTCCGGCGATAGCGGCGGCAACTGCACCAGATACCCCACCTTTGGCGTCCCGCCAGCCGCCACCGTTGCCGTCCCCAGAGCGCCGAAAGCCTGCTGGAACTCATCCTCTGGCTTTGTAGCGCGCACATGATACCCGTATCTGATGGGCAATGCCAGCGTCTGCCCGTCGTCCAGCGTCAAGACGAGCTCCCCGAGGACCACGCCCTGCCAGTTCTCCTTCTTCTTGAACTCATCGTAGAACGCGGTCTGCAGCTTCTCATCCTCAGGCAACTGGGCCGCCAATAGCGCATAGGCCGCCACAGCAGGCTGCTCCACCGTGAAGGACTTCTCTTCCGCCACGGGCGCGGCAAACGGCTTCAGCTTCATCGCGGCCACAGTCACAGTCGTCTCGCCGGGCTCCAACGATACAATGGCCTTCCCCGCCCCCGGCGCCGGCAACTCCGCCATGCGCCATTGCAACAGCGGCCGCTTGGCGAAGTACTTCGAGTCCAGCGGCACGCCATCGGCCATCAGGTCGGGGTATGTGTTCCAACTGTACTCCGCCGCCACCGTCTGGTTGACGTACGAGTAGCCCAGCGCCTGCCAACAGGACTCTGTCAGCCACGGCACCCGGCTCCAGATCCCCCACATGTTGCCCGCCACGAACGGCAACTGCGCGTTGTTCACGCCCCGTGAGTTGCACTTCCATACCGTGAAGCCCCTGTCATCCAGGTCCCACAGCGACAGCGGTGCCACCGTCGCCGACCAGTCGCACATCACGACGTCCTTCGGTAGCCGGTCAACGGTATCCGCCAGATTGAACGGCGGCCCGCCGTTGTGCTCCCTGATCACCATGTCCGCCCACATCAGCATCTGCACATTGCGAGTGCCCGCATACTCATCCAGCCACCGCACCTGCTCGACAAATAGATCGCGCTTGTCCAGCCCTGCACAGAGCTTGCAGCGCTTTTCAGGCGCCACCTTCAGCGTTTGCCACCGCACCTCATCCAGCCCAAAGTGGATGCGGCGCGGCTGGAACACGTCCAGGACCTCGTCATAGACCTCCGTCAGCATCGGCCGCGTCGCGGGGTTGCGGGTACACAGCGTATTCTCGTCTCCATCCTCCCGCAGCTCCGGGTGCGGTATGACCAGCCAGTTCGCATGGCCGAGTGAGTTCATGATCGGAAAGACTTCCACCCCGTTATCCTTAAGGAACGTGACAATCCGCCGTACTTCATCTTTCGTGTACGCCGACGGCCCCGCAATCTCGGGATGCTTGTCCAGCTTCATCCCCTGGGAAATCTCCAGCCCCACGCAGTTGATCTTCTGCTCGACGACAGTGCGCCGCAGGAAGTCGATGAAGAAGTCCGCCGGCACCGGCGCATCGTTCGGATAGCCCCAGCGCATCGTCGGCAGCCCAATGTTCACCGCCCGCGTCTTCAGTGTCGGCCAGTCGAAGACGGTCATCTGCGGCAGCCGCACCAACCCCGAGCTTGCCACGCTGCTGCGCAGGGCCTGCATGAGCGTGATCACGCCATTTCGCAGTCCCGCGTCGTCCAGCGCCGCCAGGGCCACTCCCTGATCGCCCACATGCAGCACATAGCCCTGCTCCTTGAGCTCGCCCAGCCGTTCGCGCACCTCCTCGGGCACAATCGGCTCGTCTTCCCAGGCAGGCGCCAGTAACAGTATAGTCGGCGTCAGCTTGTAAAGCTTGACCGGCTGATACCGCACCCGCACCCCGAACCACTTGGCCAGCTCCTCCTCGGCATACTTCCGTCCCACCTTGGCAATGTCAGGGTTGGAGATCTCATGCGCGCGAAGCTCCGGCGGCAGGTTGAAATATCCGGGGTGGTATCGCAGGTCCTTGGGCCTCGGCACCAGCGCCAGTTGGTCCGCCTCGGCACCAAACACCGGGAGCGACACCGGGAAGGTGAACCTCCCCGCGAAACATCGCTGACCAGCAGGCTCCTTGAGCTGCATTGTCAGCTTCCCCTGTCCCTCCGCCTCGGGCGCCCCCGTAAGCTGCAGCCAGGTCTCCTCAGTTGCCGACAGCGCCGGAATCGTCGCAAGCTGCGTCTGCGCCCGCTGCTCCGGCCATTGCACCGTCACTTCCGCCTTCACCATTGGTTCAAGGACAGCCTTGGGATCAAAATGCAGGAAGTACTTGCCCTCCGCGTCCGCATAGAGCTCCGGCGAGACCGCCGCCGGCCCCGGATTGTCGGTCGCAGGCAAGGGCACCCGTCGCAGGGGCCGCAGCAGCGTCACCTGGTCAATCAGCACGTCATGCGTGCCCCCTGCCCCAAAGTAGAGCCGCTTGAGGTCCTTGAGCGCAAACGGCTTGCCCTGCCGGTTCCAAAGCGTATCGAACTTCAGACAGAACCGTCGCCACTGCGTGCTATCAAGCGGTATCTGCCCGGAGTGAGTCGGCGACAGGTCCCCCACTTCGGAGGCCAGAACCACGCTCAGAAAGCTCTGGGTGCCATCGCCCTTGACCCACAGGCAGATGCGATCATAGTCGCCCGTCCGCCACGCCGCGTCCTCCGGCAGGTAAGGCGAGATCATGTTGCCGCTCTGCGGGATGTTAACATACCGCGCGCGGAGCGCCCCATTGCCATACTTCGCCTCAGGCGCAGCCTCGACAAACCCCTGCCCGCCGCTCCAGGGATTGGCCCTCCAGTCCCCCACGCCACTCTCGAAGTCAAACAGCGTCACCGCCTGGGGAGGCTGGGCAAACGCCGGTACAGCGCACAGGATCAAGCCAACGAGCCACCATCGGAACATGTTCGAGACCCCCGGCGCAGATTAGATACTACTATCTTCTACCACGTCTACATCATCCCCTTGTTCAAATGTGGCAAAACAAGCGTTATCGACCTCTGCAGGAGAACCCCCCTCTGCTTGCGAATCATCCCCAACCATGACCACCTCCCGCGAGCGGGTGCTGCAGGCCCTCAATCACCAGCGTCCTGACCGGGTCCCGCGCGACTTCTGGGCCGAAACGCCCGCCCTGCGCCGCCTGCTCGACCACACCGGCCTGCCCGACGAGGAGGCGCTGCTACAGCGCCTGCAGGTGGACCTGCGGCATCTGAACGCAATTCAGCCTGCTGATGTGGAGATTGCCCCAGGGGTATGGCAGAACTACTGGGGAGAGCGCTTCATCCAGAAACCGACGCCATGGGGGCCCATGCGCGAGGACCTGCCGGGGGCGCTGGCGGACGTCAAGGGCGACGGGGACGTTCCCGAGGCTTTCGAGCAGTTCCCGTGGCCGACGCCCGACCTGTTTGACTACTCCGGGCTCGCCGCCCAGGCCGCTCAGCACGCCGACTACGCCCTGATCTATGGCTTCGCCGACGTCTGGCAGCGCCCCGCCCTGGTGCGCGGCTGGGAGAACATGTTCCTCGACATGGCCGCCCGGACCCACTGGGTACACTACCTCTGCCGCAAGTTCACGGACTTCTACAAGGACGACTACACCCGCGCCGCCGAAGTCACCGGCGGGCGCATTGACATCTTTCTGCTGCTCTCAGACCTCGGCAGCCAGCATGGCCCGCTGGTCTCGCTGCCCATGTTCCGCGCCCTGGTCGCCGCCTACCTCAAGGAGATGGTGGACTGCATCCACGCCCTCGGCGCACGGGTGATGTTCCACAGTTGCGGCGATGTCAGCCGCTTCATCCCCGACCTCATCGAGATGGGCGTAGACCTGCTCGACCCCATCCAGCCAGTCAACGAGCGCATGGCCCCGGAGGCGCTGCAAGCGCAGTTCGGCGGCCAAATAGCCTTCCACGGCGGCCTCGACATGCAAGGCGTCCTCCCCTTCGGCACCCCCGAGCAGGTAAGGGCCGAAGTCACCCGCTACTCCGACCTCCTCGGCCAACACGGCGGCTACATCCTCGCCCCCACACATCTCTTCCAGCCCGACGTTCGTCCCGAAAACGTACTGGCAATGTACCCTCCCGCGTAGGTCGGTTCGTCCCGAACCGACACCGTTGCCATCGCGCTGTGGGTGCGAGACGCACCCACCTACGCGACGACACCGCTACACATACGGCCGCCGATCAAGAATATACTCCAGCGAATGCGGGTTGTGCCGCAGCCCCAGACCGCTGTAGAAGCCTTCCTCCACGTCCTGCAGGCAGTTCACAGAGATGAAGAACGCCCCCATCCGCTGCAACTCCGCCAGCAGTGCCTCCCCGACCCGCTTGCCCACACCAAAGTCGTCCTTCTCAATCAGCGAGCCATTGTCATACTCCAGGTCCGGTCCCTGCCACTCCGTCGCCACGCAGAACTCCACAATCTGACCCGCCAGCCCATCGAACATCGCCCGCGCAATCGCGACCATCTCCTCCCCCACCATCGCCGCCACGATCAGGCTGGAATGCGAAAGAGGCCGGGCAGCGATCTCTTCGCTGTACCCGGCCTCACAGATGTCATTCTTCACATAGAATTCGAAAAGCTGACGCGGCGTGATCCTGGGGCTAATCTCAATCGAGATGTCGGCCAGATCAGGCATCTGCAGCCTCCCGCACACTTTTTCAGCCTACTTCACCACCACATTCATCAGGCGTCAATAAGGCCGCAGAGATATGCTTCGATGCGTGACTTGTTCGCTGGCAATGACGAGAACTGGCGATCAGCAACATCGGTGAACCGCGCCAATACCTTGCGGTTGATGCCCTCCTGATCCTCGAAAATCCCCAGCGACCGTACCTTGAGGCCCCAGCTATCATACCGGAGCAGGGATATGGTGGCATCTCGGGTGCGGTCGTCACTGGGCAGCGCATAGATCATCAAGGGGCGTTCCAGCGAATTGATCCGGTAGTCCGCCACATATTGCTGCTCCGGGTCAAGTACCGGATCGTGCCAATCCACGGTGAGACGATCCTCCGGCACGATATCTGTGATGAACCCCTTGAGGTCCTGAAGGAAGGTTGAGCGAGCCCGCTCACGGGAGAGGAAGGTGACGTCAGTGATTCTCAAAAGCGCCTGAATGAACGCGTAGAGGGCGTTGCCGAACTCGCCATCATCGACTGGCCGAACGAGCTGTCCATCGACCTCATGAACCTCAAAGGCTGTGAGTGCATTGGAAATGATCTGTTGCCGGGTTCCTCTGGTAAAGTCGGCCTCATCCAGCTCATACGTCAGATGAAGGTAGGTATGACCCTCATCGGTCAGCAACCAACGGCCATCGCTGACGATCAGGAGTATCGATAGATGATCGCCATCGGTAAACCGGAACGGCGTGAGCACTCGGTAACGTTTGGCCCCCTCTGACCTCAGGTGGATCTGGTCACACACCTTGTCTCGAAAGTCGCGCTCGATACTCTCCATATCACACCCCCTCTGAAAAGAGGCTCAACTGCTCTTGCGGCGGGCGTACGAAGCCGCAATCATCGAGGAGGCATTCAACGGCATCTCCCAACGTTGCGTACCGGGACGTTGGCTCTGCGTAGGCATCCTCGGCCTGGCCGTGCTCCTGGTACCTCTGCGTCGCGAAATGGATGTGAAAGCCGTCCATCCGTTCGCGCTCCAAGGAGTTCGTGTGCTCACCGGTCTTACCGTTGTACCTGCGCAGCCGGAAGGCAGTATGACTGTCCGCGGGGACATGCGCGAGGATTGCGGAAAAGTCCATGGCATTCAGCCGGCTCTGCCGGAGAATGATGCGAAACTCATGACCATTGTCGCCCATTACGTCGAGACTTGCCTGTTTGGCCGTGCGTTTCTGCTGAACCTGTAAGGATCGCTCATAGTCGGCAGGCAGTTGCTTCGGCTCCTCCAGCAGGTCACTAATCTCCGCGTCAGTGAATCTCACCACTTATTGAAGCCCCCCTGTGGGCGGATGCAGGATGATGTCCTCAGTGGAATCGTATGACTTGTGGAGATCGTCTGTCAATAGCTGGGAGCACCGATGGGCCTGCAGCCAAGCCGGGTTCCTACTTCACCACCACATTAACCAGCTTCCCGGGCACCGCTATCACCTTCACCACCTGCTTGCCTTCCAGATGCCTTACCACGTTCGGAAGCTTCAGCGCTTCTTCCTGAATCTGCGCCATGTCCGTCCCCGCCGGCACTTCCAGCTTGTCGCGCACCTTGCTGTTGACCTGCACGACGATGGTGAGCTTGTCCTCAGCGCTGGCGATCTCCAAGTCGGCCTGTGGCCACGGCTGGCGATACAGGAACCCGCTCTTACCCATGCCTTCCCACATCTCATCGGCGATATGGGGAGCGATGGGCGAGATGACCTGCACGAGGTACTCCAGTGCCTCATCCAGCGCTGCCGACCGCTTGCCGGGCTCCAGTGCATTCGAGACCTCATACATGGCGTTGACCCACTCCATCAGCGCGGCCACGCCGGTGTTGAAGCGGAAGTTCTCGAGGTCCTCGCCGATCTTGATGATCGCGCGATGGGTCTTGCGCCGCAGTTCCAGTTCTTTGCCCTCCGCCTCCCCTACCTTCGCCTGCCACGCCTCGGTACTGAAACCCTCGGCATGCTGGCCCACCAGCCGCCACACACGCCCCAGGAACCGCACGCAGCCACGGATGCCCTCATCACTCCACTGCACGGTGTCCTCAAAGGGCACTACGAACATCTCGTAGACCCGCAGCGCGTCCGCCCCATACTGCTCCGCCGCCTCATCGGGCGTGACGGTGTTCCCGTAGCTTTTGCTCATCTTCACCCAGCGCCAGATCCACTGCTCCTCGGGAACCGTCTCGCGTTCCTCCGGCCGCAGCACCTTCCAGTCTTCGATGGGCGCCTCGTCATCCTCGCCGCCAGCCTCATCCGCCGTAACCTCCCGCCCCGGCGTGTACGCCAGCATCATCCCCTGGTTGCGGAGTTGCTTGAAGGGCTCGCTGAAGCCCAGCAGCCCCGCGTCATACAGCGCCTTTGTCCAGAAACGCGCATATAGCAGGTGCATGACCGCATGCTCGGCCCCGCCCACGTACATGTCCACGGGCAGCCAGTAATCCACAGCTTCCCGCGAGAAGGCCTCGTTCTCGTTGTGCGGGTCGGCAAACCGCAGGAAGTACCACGACGAGCAGGCGAATCCGCCCATCGTGTCTGTCTCCCGCCGCGCCGGGCCGCCGCAAGTCGGACAGGTGGTATCCACGAACTCCGGGATGGTCGCCAGCGGCGACTCTCCGGTGCCCGACGGCTGGTAGTTCTCAACCTCAGGCAGCTGAACCGGAAGCTGGTCCTCCGGCACCGGCACTTCGCCACACTTGGCGCAGTGGATGATCGGAATCGGCGCGCCCCAATACCGCTGGCGGGAAATCAGCCAGTCACGCAGCTTGTAGTTGACGACGCCCTTACCAATCCCCCGCTCCTCAATCCAGTTGATGACCTTAGCCACAATTCGCTCGTCGTCGGGGTCGCCCACGAATGGCCCGACCACCGCCACGCCCTGGTGGATGGTCGCGGCCGGCATCTCGTCGCCGGAAAGCGCGTTGTCAGGGTCCTGGAAGACCGGGACGATGGGCAGCCCGAACTTGCGGGCAAACTCAAAGTCGCGCTGGTCATGCGCCGGAACCGCCATGATCGCGCCGGTGCCATAGCCCATGACCACATAGTCGGCCACCCAGATGGGGATGAGCTCATCGTTGACGGGATTCTTCGCATAGCCGCCAGTCCAGACGCCCGTCTTCTCCTTGCCCTCGGCCAGACGGTCGATCTCGCTCTGGCGCTGGGCCCGGCTGACGTAGGCCTCAACCTCCGACCGCTGCTCGTCCGTGGTAATCTGCGCCACCACCGGATGCTCCGGCGCCACCACCATGAAGGTCGCGCCCCACAGCGTATCCGGCCGCGTCGTGAAGACCCGCAGCGGCTTCTCAGCGCCCTCTACCGCAAAATCAACCTCCGCACCCTCGCTGCGCCCGATCCAGTTGCGCTGCATGGCCTTGATGCCGTCAGGCCATGCCATGCCCTCCAGATCATCAATCAGCCGCTGCGCATACGCCGTGATCTTGAAGAACCACTGCGGCATCTGGCGCTTCTCTACCATACTGTCGCAGCGCCAGCACCGCCCGCCGACCACTTCTTCGTTCGCCAGCACGGTATTGTCCACCGGGCACCAGTTCACCGGCGCGGTGGCGCGATAGGCCAGCCCCATCTCGTACAGCTTCAGGAAGATCCACTGCGTCCAGCGGTAGTACCCCGGATCGCTGGAGTTGATCTCCCGGTCCCAGTCGTATGAGAGCCCAATCAGGTCCAACTGCCGCCGGTAGTTGGCGGCGTACTCAGGAACCATCTCGCGCGGGTTGCGCTGCCGCTTCAGGGCTTCATTCTCGGCGGGCTGCCCGAAGGCGTCCCAGCCCATCGGGTGGAGCACATTGTAGCCCCGCATGGACTTGTAGCGCAGAAACGCATCATTGGGGGCATAATTCTTGAAATGCCCGACCGACAGCCCCGCCCCGCTGGGATAGGGGAAGAACTCCAGCCCATAGAACTTGGGCCGGGTGGGGTCGGTGTCCGCACGGAACAGCTTCGCCTCCCGCCAGCGCTCCTGCCACTTGCGCTCGATCTCGGTGAAGCTGTAGTAGTCGTTCATTGCCACAGTAGTCGCGCCTTTCGGGTACAAACGTCAAAAGGGCCGCCGATGGCGGCCTGGAAGCACTGTTGATATTACATCCTATCGCGTGAGCCTGCAAGCTCGCAAGGCTATGCGGTTGACACTCCCGCCTTGCTGTAACACAATGTATTACAATGTAACACAGAAGGAGCGTGTGCAATCATGGGGATGCTGAATGTACGACTGGACGAAGACCTTGAGAAGCGGCTGGCCTGGGAGGTGAAGCGTCGCGGCCTGCGGCGCAGTGACATCGTACGTCAGATACTGGATGGCGCCCTGCCCACCGAGGAAGAACTGCAGGCCGCTCATGACCGGTTAGAACGCATCAGGCCGTTCCTTGGCTCCATTGACTCGGGTATACCGGATCTGGGGACAAACCACTCTAGGTACCTGAAGGAGATTATGGATGCCAAGCGTGCGGACACTATGGGACACAGGTCCTCTGATCAGTCTGATTGACTCCAGTGAAGCGCACCATGAAGAGTGCATGGCAGCCGCTCTGGAAGCGTCTGTCAATCCAGTGACTACGGAGGCTGTCATTACAGAGGCCTCCCACCTGCTTGGCAGGACTACCGGGGGAGCCGTCCGGCTGCAGAGCATGCTGATAGCCTTTCGGGACCTGGAGGTAATCGAGATCACACCGCGTTTGCGTAAGCGCGTGCTGAACTTGATGGTGCAGTACGCTGATGCACCAATGGATTACGCTGATGCCACTTTGGTCGCTATTGCCGAGGATTTCGGTATCGCCCGCATCTTCACGCTGGATCGACGCGACTTCCTCATGTACCGGCTCTACGGCCGTGAAAGCTTCAGAATAATCCCCTAGCTCTGTCTCCCCCGGTCAACTGCCGCGATACTAAAGCCCTCAGGCTAAGCTGCCGAATTCCCGGGTGAAAAACTAAGCAGGTGCCTGCGGCACAACGTGGAAGTAGCTGGCAAGCTATGTTTCCGGTCAAACGTGCCGAATCCGTAGCTCAATGCTTTGATCAGACTGAGGAGGCAATCGACCGTGCGCAGAGGATTTACACTTATCGAGCTGTTGGTCGTCATCGCCATCATTGCCATTCTGGCGGCCATCTTGTTCCCGGTATTCGCCAAGGCCCGCGAGAAGGCCCGTCAGTCGAGTTGTCTGAGCAATGTGAAGCAGTTGGCGATAGCTTTCCTGCAGTACGCGCAGGACTATGACGAAATGACGCCGATGAACACCTACGGCACCGTTCAAAGCCGTTGGCACTACACCATGCAGCCATATCTGAAGAATACCCAGGTAATGATCTGTCCGAGTTCCAATACCGAGTTCGGGTATGCCCAGGGCTACTACTGGGGCTACTTCCACCTGTTCACCCGCGGTGTGACAAACCTCTATGGCGGCAGTGTGCCGCTGGGGGCGATTCCCTACCCGGCGGAGACGCACTGCTTCATTGAATCACATGGGCTCGGCAGTGACGCCACGGGCCAGTCCCTGCTTATGTCGCTCAACGCTTTTGGAAGTTGCTCGCGGCTATCAGCCAACATGTGGAACTATGCCGTCTGGGCTCCTGACCGGCACAACGACGGCATGAACATCGCCCTGTGTGACGGTCATGCCAAGTGGTACAGCAAGAGCTATTGCGAGGCGGAGTGGGCGAAGACCACGACCGGAGCACCGGCCGGTACCGCCTCCGGCGGTCGCCTCTTCGGCGGCTGGTAGCCGTCCTCCAGGTCAGCGCACTCGGCGCCCGCCCCTCCTCAGAGGCGGGCGCCTTTCTATTTCTCCTCCTCCGCCACCTCAACCAGCGCCAGAATATTCTCCGCCGGCACGTGCGGCGCCACCGAGCACGCGCTGCTGAGGATATACCCGCCGCCCGCGCTGGCTGCTGCAATCCGCTCCCGCGCCGACTGCCGGCATTGCTCCGCCGTCCCCTTCAGCAGCACATTGACCGAATCGATGTTCCCCTTGAGGAAGATCCGCCCGCCCACTCGCTGCTTGGCATCGGCCAGTTCCGTATCCCCCAGCGGCGGCGGGTCCATCGTGTCGATGCCGTCAATCCCCGTCGCCTCCATGAGTTCCAGCCGGTCCCCAATGGCCCCGCAGGTATGCGTATAGGCCTTGCAGCCCGCCCCATGGATCGCCGCCACCACCAGCTTCTCATACGGCAACACGAACTGCTCGTACATCTTCTTCGAGATGAAGCCCCCGCCCGCAAAGGCACTCGAAATCAGCACCGCATCCACCCCGCACGCGCCCTGCCGCTTCGCCAGCGCCCCTGCGCCCGCGGCGAACCGCTCCAGGATCGCGTGACACTTGTCCGCATCCGTCAAGAGCGCCATCAGGCCGTTCTCATAGCCCAGCCGTTCCATAAGCTGCGTAAAGGGCGAGAACACCTCGCCATGCACGCTCAGCCTGTCTCCCACCCGCGCCATGACGCCTTCGATGATTGCCGTATGGTACGCGGGAAACAGCCCCTCCTCCGACCACTCATACGGCTCCAGATCATAGTAGAATGGGTATTTGAGCCCGCCCAGCGTATGCGGATCATCATAGAACAGCTTCTCCGGCTCCAGCTCCTCCAGCGACACCCGCTGCTGCTTCAGTTCATGCGGCAGGTCATCCGCCGGGCACAGGCACCGGCCCCCGCGCTTCCAGCGGATCAGCTGCCCCTCCCGCGTCTCTTCGATGCTCTCCACCTGCTCATCCACCGCCGGCGTCCGCCCCGGCAGGTTGATCAGGATGCCATCAAAACGGTACCGCTCCGCGAGCTTCACAAAGCAGTCCACGATCACATCATTATGCAGCCAGTAATCCGCCGCCGACACCCCGCAGTTCACCAGGTAGTGCCCGATGCTGAGTTGGCACATCACTGGCACCCGGTCCGGCTGCTGCAGGTTCATGGCGGCGTTGATTCGTTCTTTGCCTGTCATTCAGATCACCCACGCCGATTATAGCATACAGCACGACGGCCCGGACAAGCCGGGCCGTCGATTACCGCGTAGGTGGGTTCGTCTCGAACCCACATCATTGCCAACCGTTGTCGGTTCGGGACGAACCGACCTACGCGTGGGGGCAACATGGGACAAACCGACCCACGCGCTCAGAAAGCCTACTGCACCAACCCCAGCCCCCGCAGATGCTCCGCGCACGCTCGCACGTTCTCCTCCATCTTGTCCGCACTATCCGCCGAGCCCGCAATACCCTCCAGCTCCATCGTCCACGGCCCGTCAAAGCCCACCTCCGCCAGCGCCTTACCCACGCCCGCGAAATCCACTATGCCCTCACCCAGATTCGGGAAATTCGGGTCCTTGAAGCCACCCGGCGTGTCCTTGGCATGCACCGCCCGCACATACTTCGCCGCGAGACGCGCTTGCTCGACCGCATCGATATTCTCATTGTAATAGTACAGATTGGCGCAATCCATGTTCCACCCAACCGCCGGGTGGTTCACCTGCGACAGCGTCTCCGCGGCCTTCGTCCCATTCTCACACAGGTCCGGATGGGTCTCCATGGCAAGAAACAGCCCATCAGACGCCACGATGTCGCCCGCCTCGTGCAGCTTCCTATAGGCTTCCTCAAGCGGCACGTCGCCCGCCTTGACGCTCACGAAGATCCCCCGCGCCCCCAGTGCTTTGGCCAGCGCGCTGTTCTTCCTGACGCTATCGAGGAACGTCTCTTCCACCAGAGGCGTCAAACGACCACTGAGGGTCGAAACCAGCAGCCCATGCGGTGCCAGCGCGGCCTTCACGTCGTCGGCGGTCTGGCCATCAGGCACGCTGACCTCAAGGTACTTGATTCCCAGCCTGGCGATCCGGTCCAGCGGCAACTGCGGCTGGTTTACGTAGCCCATCCGGTAAGACAGAATGTTCGCCATTGGTAGTCTCCCTTTTCGTACAATCACCGCATAATGCGGGGTGTCCTGGTTCCCGCGTGGGGCCGACACTCCGTGGCAGCCAGAGCCACCACGCAGAGCCTCTATCTTCGTGGGACGGGCGTCTGGCCCGTCCGGCGTCACCTTCCGCCTCAGGCAGGAATCACCTCCCCGGGTACACAACATGACCAACATGGACAACGACTGCGCTCTTAGAGAAACCACAATCGAAACCAAACAGATCTTTAGTGGCAGAATACTAACCTTGACCGTAGACACGGTCCGCCTCCCAGACGGCCGCACCGCCACCCGCGAAATCATCCACCACAATGGCGCTGTGGGCATGGTAGCACTGACCGACGACGGCAACATCCTCCTCGTCCGGCAGTGGCGTCACGCCCCCGGCCTGGCCCTCCTGGAGATCCCCGCCGGAGCCATCAGCCGTGGCGAGGACCCCTGCGACTGCGCCTGTCGCGAGCTGGCTGAGGAGATTGGCTTCGTGCCGCGTCGTCTAGATAAGCTCACCACCATGTACAGCGCCCCCGGCTACGTCGGTGAGGCCATTCACCTGTACGTGGCGCGGGACCTGGAGCCAGAACTGGCCGACGGTGACGATGACGAGAACCTGCAGGTCGTGGCAATGCCCTTTGAGGACGCGCTGCAGGCCTGCCGCGACGGCAGCATCTGCGACGGCAAAACCATCGCCGCGCTAATGCTGGCCCGCGACTTTCTCGCCTCTGAATCCGCGTAGGCCGGTTCGTCTCGAACCGACATCGCTATGGGATGCTTTTGCTCGAGAACTGGAGGACGCCCCTGATGACCCGCTTCGACAACCTCTTGCTGCGAGATCTGGCCCACGCCCTGCAGCTTGAGTGGCTCGAGACTGATGGCCTCGGCGGCTTTGCCATGGGGACCGTCGTCGGCGCCAACACCCGCCGCTATCACGGCCTGCTCGTTGCCGCCACCCAGCCTCCCGTGGGCCGCCGTGTACTGGTGGCGAAGGTTGAGGACCGTCTGCAGACCGGCGCCTCGCTTTGCGACCTGAGCTGCAACGTCTATCGCGACGCAGTCCATCCCAACGGCCACGAGCGTCAGAGGGAGTTCCGCCTTGACCCCTGGCCCGTGTTCACCTGGAGCGACTGCGGCTGCACCCTCCAGAAGTCCATCTTCATGCCCTACAAGCTCGGGATCACCGTCATCCGCTATGACCTCCTGCAAGCGCCGGAGTCTGTCTGGCTGCACGCCCGCCCGCTCCTGGCGGGACGTGACATGCACCATCTGCAGCTTGCCAACAATGAACTCAACGACCTCGTCTCGATGCCGCTTCACACCGCCGTCATCCAGCCCTACGACCCCCCCTCCAAGATGAGCCTCTACTTCCCCGAGGGCGACTTCCGCCTCGACAGCCTGTGGTACTACAACTTCCGCTACTTCCGCGAGGAAGAGAGCGGGCTGGACTACCTGGAGGACCTCTACAGCCCCGGCGAAATCTCCTGGCTCATGCGCGAGGGCGACACGCGTTGGCTGGTTCTCGGCACCCAGACGCCTTCGGAGTTCGACGGCGAGCAGCTTATGGTCGACGAACGCCGCCGCCGCAATGCCATTCTCAGTTCCTTTGGCGAGGACCGCATCGCCGGACGCCTGGCCCTCGCCGCCGATCAGTTCATCGTAGACCGCACCGTAAGCGGCCAGCCCTCCAAAACCATCATCGCCGGCTATCCATGGTTCGGCGACTGGGGCCGCGACACCATGATCGCCCTGTTCGGCCTCACGCTCACCACCGGCCGCTACGCCGACTGCAGGGCCATGCTCCACACGTTCGTCTCCGGGATGCGCAACGGCCTCGTACCGAACCTCTTTGCCGAGGGCAACGGCGATGCCTGGTACAACACCGTGGACGCCACCCTCTGGCTCTTCACTGCCATCAAGCAGTATGTGAAGGCCAGTAAGGACCTTGACCTCGTCCGCGAGCTGTGGCCCGCCCTGAAGACTTCCCTCGAAGCCCACATCGCCGGCACGGACTTCAACATCCATATGACCGAAGACGGCCTGCTCCATGCCGGTGACGAGACGACACAACTGACGTGGATGGATGCCAAGGTCGAGGACTGGGTCGTCACGCCCCGCCATGGCAAGGCGGTTGAGATCAACGGTCTGTGGTACAATGCGCTCAAGATCGGGGAGTATTTCGCCAAGAAGCTCGACGACGCCGAAGCCGCCACACGGTATGGCCGTTTCGCCCGGCGCACTTGCGTTGGCTTTCAGAAGTTCTGGTCGCCGGAAATGGGCTATTGCCATGACGTGTTGCGCGACGAGGAGGCCGACGAGTGTCTGAGGCCAAACCAGCTCATCGCCTGCGCCCTGCCCTATGGCCTGCTCACCCTCGACCAACGCCGCAGCATTGTCCAGAAGGTGAGTGAGCAGCTCCTGGTGCCCTATGGCCTGCGCACCCTCGCCTGCTGTCACGACGGGTACTGCCCGGTCTACGCCGGTGACCGTTGGGCCCGCGACGCCGCCTACCACCAGGGAACAGTCTGGCCCTGGCTGCTCGGCCCGTATCTGAACACCTATTTCGACGTCATGGGCGCCACCGAAGAGAACCGCCGCCGGGTCCGCGCCCTGGTGCAGCCGCTGGTGGACCATCTCGATCAGGCCGGTCTGGGCTCGATCTCGGAGATATTCGATGCCAATGAGCCTTTCGCGCCCCACGGCTGCATCGCCCAGGCCTGGAGCGTAGGCGAGTTCCTACGCTGCTGGGTACAGTACAAGCTGGGCGAGCTCTCCTGATCGCGTGGTAGGCATGCTCCGCATGCCGGAACTCGCGAACCTGATTCCGGCATGCGGAGCATGCCTGCTGCGTGACACCTGGATGAAAAGGGGTTGTCTCACATGTCCGTCTTCCTGCCCACCTCCGCCGTCGGCAATGGCCGCGTGATCTCAACCCTCGGCGGCGCCGGCGAGATCATGACCTTCTTCTACCCCCGCCTCGATTTCGCCCAGAACATCGAGGAATGCATGCCGATGCTGTACCTCGGCGACCCCGGCCACGGCCGCATGGTCTGGACCTTCGATCCGAGCTTCTCCCGCGACCAGTATTACCTGCCCGACACCAATATCCTCGTTACCGAGCTTCTGCAGCAAGACACCCGCCTGCGGATCACCTTTACGGATTTCTGCCCCCCCGGCAGCACCGCACTCGTCCGCCTCGTTCGGATTGAGAACAGCAGCGAGCATGAGTTCGGCGGCGCCTTCGGCCACTATTTCGATTTCCGTCTCGGCGAAGTCTGGGGCAAGCAGGCCGTTGGGTATGACCCCGCCTGCGGGTGCTTCCTGCAATACTTCCGCGGCACCGCTGTCGCCGTCGGGGGCACCGCGCCCGAGGGGTGGCGCGTCGGCAAGTCCATCCGCCACGACCTGCGTAGCGCCAAGCAGGACCTGGAAGACGGCCACCTGTCCGGTCAGTCCGAGGACATCGGCCGGGTCAACTTCGCTGGCCTGCGCCGCCTGCACTTGCAGCCTGGCGAGACGGACAGCTTCTGGATTGTCATCGCCGCCGGGTCCTCCCGCGAGGAGGCCATGGCGGAGCTACGCCGCCTCAAGGACCTCGGCCCCGATCGTCTGCTCCAGACTACTATCGACTACTGGACCCACTGGCTCAGCCGCCGCGAGCCCCTGCACCTTGATCCCGAGTTCGAGTACGCCTACCGCCGCGCCCTGCTCTCGCTGGCGATGCTGCAGGACGAAACCACCGGCAGCTTCATCGCCGCTCCGGAATTCGACCCGGGCTACGAGCGCTGTGGCGGTTACGGCTACTGCTGGCCGCGCGACGCCTCCGAATCCGCCGAAGGCCTGGCCGAGGCCGGATACCCCGAGCACTTCCATCGTCTCTGCGAGTGGTACAGGCTCGCGCAGCTTCCCAACGGCCTCTGGGGCCAGCGGCACTGGGCCGACGGCCAGGTGGCCGCTTCCTGGGCGCTCCGGACCGGATTCGAGCAGCTCGACCAGACCGCCGCCGCCCTCGTCTCCATCTGCCACTACATTACCTCCGCGCCCCAGGAGCAACGGTCCCAGCGCCTGACGGAGTATTGGGAGGCGATCGAACGGGGCGCGCGAGGCCTGCAGGCAGACGTCGACGAGCGGGGCCTGCACCGTCATGCCTGCGATTTGTGGGAGACCTACTGCGGTATCTTCGTGTATACTAACGCTGCCTTTGCCCGCGCTTTCGTCTCCGCCGCGGCGTGTGCCCGTCTCGCCGACCGCCAGCAACTGGCCGAGGAATGGCAGCACGTGGCCGGGCGGCTCAAGGAAGCCTGCAAGAACCTTTACAATGGGGTCTACTTCCCTCGGGGGTTCAAAGAGAGCGGAGCCCTGGACGACGCGGTGGACACCTCTTCCCTCGGCCTGGTCGAGCCGTGGTGCGTTCTGTCGCCCCACGACCCGCAGGAGCGGCACATGATCCTGACCAACCTCCAGGAAATCGAGCGCCGCCTCCGCCAGCCCGTCCCGGCCCAGTACCCGCCCCCGTACCTCACCCGCGGCGTCTCCGCTCTTAGCGCCTCCCCCGACCCGCTTAGTGAGGGCTTGGCGGTGTCCGCACCGCACGTCTCGCCCGCATCCAATCCGCGTAGTGCGGGCGTCTCGCCCGCATCCGAGATGATCGGCCTCCGCCGCTTTGAGGGAGACGTCTACCTCGACGGCGTCGTCGGCTGCGTGAACACCCTCTGGGCCGCCCAGATCTACCTCCGCCTCGCCCAGGCCGAGCAGGGCGACAAACCCGACGAGGCCCGCGACTTCCGCAACCGCGCGATCGACTACATCCGCCTCAGCCTCGCCCGAGCCACACCCACGGGCCTGCTTCCCGAGCTAATCGGCCTGCAGCCCGACACGCCCTACTGGGCCATCCCGCACGGCTGGGCCTCATCCCTGATGGTGCACTGCCTGCACCTGCTCGACGCCACCCGCGCGCTGGAGACGTGAGCGCGTCCCGCCGTACGAGCGGCATCCTTGCCGCGAGATGACGCCAACACAGCCCGGCTTCCAGCCGGGCGACCATCTGATGACCAACACGTTTTCTTGAGTCGCTCCCACAGCGGCAGGATGCCGCTCGCACAACCTTCAACCAAACCACGAGGCCACAAATGAGCCAACCCTTCGGCGCCCTCTGCTTCATCCTTCACGGCCACATCCCCTACGTGCTCGGACACAGCACCTGGCCTCATGGCAGCAACATGATCTACGAGGCCGCCGCCGACACGTACATACCGCTGCTGTGGGCCGTCGAGGAACTCGCCTACGAGGGCATTCCGATGAACATCACCCTCGGCCTCACGCCGATCGTGATGGAGCAGCTTGATGACGACCGCTTCAAGCACTGGTTCCCCGACTATCTCGAGCACCGCTGCTGGAAGGCCAGCGACAACATCGAGGAGTTCCGGGGCCGCGGCGATGAGCACCTCGCCTGGCTGGCCGGCCGCTGGCAGCAGCACTTCGAGGCCCTCCTGGACTCCTACCTCAACCGCTACAACCGCGACCTCCTTGGCCAGTTCCGCATGCACCAGGACGCCGGCAACCTCGAGATCATGGGCTCAGCCGCCACGCACGGCTACCTGCCCCTGCTCCACGAGGATGGCAGCATTCAGGGCCAGATCATGCAGGGCATCGCCACCTACGAGAAGTTCATGGGCCGCCCCCCGCGCGGCTTCTGGCTGCCCGAATGCGCCTACCGGCCCCGCTGCATGTGGGCCTCACCCCTGCCCGGCGACCACGAGCAGCCTTACCCCCGCAAGGGGCTCGAGGAGTTCCTTGGGGAGAACGGTGTGGACTACTTCGTCGTGGACAGCCACATGGCCGAGGGCGGCGGCGACCCGCTTCCCGTCCGCGTCGAGAAGGAAAACACCCTCGGCAAGGCCTGGAGCCGCATCTACCGCACCGGCGACTACGCCGAGCCCAAGACCGTCCACCGCCCCTACTTCGTCGGCAGCCGCTTCGAGGACCACCCGCCGGTAGCCTGCCTCTTCCGCGATCCCGGCACCTCGAAGCAGGTCTGGAGCGGCGACATCGGCTACCCCGGCGACTACAACTACCTCGACTTCCACAAGAAGCACCTGCCCGGCGACCACCGCTACTGGCGCGTCACCGACGCCGAGGCCGACCTCGGCAGCAAGGAAGTGTATGTCCCGGAGTGGGCCGACGAGCGCGTCAAGCAGCACGCGGGCAACTTCCTGAACGCGGTCAAGGAGACCCTCCGCAATGCCCCGCACCACGGCGGCAAGCTCCCGGCCGTCATCGCCCCCTTCGACGCCGAGCTATTCGGCCACTGGTGGTTTGAGGGCCCCCGCTGGTTGACCCACGTCGTCCGCTGGATGCACCACGACCCCGACCTGAAGGTCATGACGGGCAGCAACTACGTCCGCGAAGAAGAGCCCAATGCCGCTCTCGCGCTCCCCGAGGGCAGTTGGGGGGAGCGTGGTGGCCACTTCGTCTGGAACAATGACCGCACCGAATGGGTCTGGCACCGCATCTACGATGCCGAGCAGGACTACCAGGCCCTCCTGCGCGACCACGGCCCCGGCCACGACTGCGCCATGTGCGAACTCGTCTCCATGGCAGGCCGCCAGTTGCTCCTGCTGCAGGCCTCGGACTGGCCTTTCCTGATCAACAACGGCACCGCCATCGACTACGCGTCCCAGCGCCTCGTCCACCATCACGACGACTACAAGCGCGTGGCCGACATGGCCCGCCGCTACGGCCGCGGCGAGTACCTCACCCAGGAAGAGTGGGACTGGTTCGGCGACCTCAAGGACCGCGAGCGCCCCTTCCCCGACCTCGACCCGTGCAACTTCGGCCAGGTAAAGAACCCGGCCCACGACGCCTGACCCCTCTCCACGTGGTAGGCATGCTCCGCATGCCGGAACTCGTCGCGTCCACTGCCTGCCACGCGACCGATCGAACCCTAGCCGCCGCTCAGGTGTTCTCTAACACAAA
>JBDKRC010000235.1:0-68981 GCA_039683575.1 Armatimonadia bacterium
CAGGATGCTGAAGCCCTTGAAGCTGTCATCCCACTCCAGCACGTTGCTCTCCTGCTGGAGTTGCTGCATTCCCGCTCTGGTCACGGCTACGTCGAGGCCCGTCAGAGCGGATAGGGCCTCTATAGCCTCCTCGGCGCTGCTGACGTTGAGGCTGAGTTTGCTCGCAAGCACTACCGCGCGCAGTAGTCGCCGCTGGTTCTCTGACAGATGCGCCCCGTGACGTGCCTCCACCGAAGTGTAGGCATGGGTGATGGACCCCTGCGCCCCGCCCTCTTCCGAGGTCAGGAGATCCTCCTGCAGACCTTCCGACCACAGTTCTACCGGGGCGAGGCCGCAACGCGCCCCAGTCTCATCGATGTCATTGTCTTCGTGGCGCGCAAGCGCTTCGCCGAGCAACGTAAGGGCGGAGCGCTCTTGCAGATGCTTGCCAGCGGCACTCAGGTAGAACAGCAGCCATGTGGAGTAGGGAGAGAGAGGCCAACAACCTCTGCGGATCACGGTGTGGAACTGCCCGGGATCGTTCCACAGCCTGTAGTGTGCCGACTGCGGGTACCACTTGCCTATGTTCTCCTGCACTCGCCGCGACTGCGCGACGCTCTCAGCCCCGTCCAGCCACTGAGCCAACTGCGTCGGTTGCCGTTTCTCCATCAGGCTGGCGATTAGCGTTTCCAAGTTGGTGGATAAGTACGACTTCTTGGCCGACTGGTACCGGGTGACATAGCGGACTATCTCGTTGCGCAGTTCCGGTGCGACGCGCTGCACGTAGGCGTTCAGCTCGAACTGGATGAAGCCCACAAAGCATGCCTCGTCGGAGTGTGATTGCACACCCTCGAAGAGGTCCTGGAGCACACCGTTGCCGGCGATCTGGCTGCGTTCTGTCGCGAACTCGGTGTAGCGTCCAAACTCGTCGAACAGGATCAGGAGACGTCCGAAGGGCCGACCTTCTCCACAATAGGTCCGCGTCACCACACCGATGAGATCGCTGACCGACTCGCCCCCCAGAGAGCGGATGGGCATTCCCAGCGCCTCGTAGAAATCGTGCACCTGCGCGTAGGTGTGCTCTTCTTGTGCTTGCAGCCTCTGAAGAACCGCGTCCCGGTCAGGCATATTGCAGCTCGCAAGCAGGTCGCCCACGATGCCGGCGTCAGACATACTGACGAGATTGGCCGCTTGGGCGAAGCGCGGCCTCAGTTCGTCTAGCGCTTCTGTGTTCAGCCCCTGCTCCCGTACCCGCTCCCCTATCTGCCGAGTGAGTTCAGATGTGAGATCGAAGCTGCGCATGCCGTTGAGGGCGACGACTAGCGCGGGCCGCAGCTGCTCGGTCAGCAATGCCTTGACCTCGGCGCCGATTGCAGCGTCAGCGGTCTGCAGACGGGACAGTACGGCTGCTGCGGTGGGCGAATCAGGGGCGGATAGCAGAGTGGCGAGAGCCAGGGCCAGATGGGATTTGCCCGTGCCATAGCCCGCAATGGCAAGCGCGAAGGGCTGAGGCTCAGCGTCGTAGCAGGCGTGGACGACGGACCGGGCGAAGGTTGCGGTGTCCTGCAGCAGGTGGCCATGCTCGAGCCCAACGTCTCCCTGACTGACACCGTGGTATGTGGGGCCATGGAAGATGAATGCCTCCGCAGCCGCAGTACTCAACCGTTGGTCCGTCGTGAACCAGTCTAGGCTGACCGCGCCATCGAAGAGGCGGTCGCCGCGGAACGTCACCACATCCCCCAGTCGCATGATCCCGCACCTCGCTAGATCAGATCGTCGAATACGTGTCTCCAGCCCTCATCGCACGACGCGGCACGGCGGACTATCCAGGGCTCCATGTGGCGGTCGACTGTGATGAGCCCCTTGCGCTCGGTCAGCAGGAGTACCTTCTGTGCGTCGCGGCTCTCCCAACCCGGTACGGCGCACCAGCCGCCCACGGTATCGAGTTCAGTCACAGTGACCTCGGGCCGATTGGGAAAGTGGTCGACCATGACCTGGAGGAGCCAGGCGCCGTAGCCAGGTGCGAACTCATCTGCGACAGGGGCCGACTTGCGCAGAACCAGGCCTGCCGTCTCCCGCAGCACCCCAGCAGTCGCGAATGCCGCATCATCCTCATACATCCTTACGAGCGGCCCCACGAGGTTACCGCGGGCTCCGGTGTAGACCAGTGCCAGACGCTCTTCCAGGGCGCTCCGGGGGAACTCCATGCCCAACGCGGTGCCGCCCGCAACGAAGACCTGGTACCACACGTCGGCCCCACGGAGCGGGCCACAGAGGTGAAAATGCGCAAGCCACTGTGTCACGGCTTCTTTTAGATATGGGTCTTCAAGAAGCACCGTACGGCCAAAAGGAGTAAGCTCCGGCCGCTTCACCGCGGAGGCTGGTCCCGACAGCGATATCAGGCCCATGCCTCGAGCGTAGTCAATGATGGCTGGAACCTTGCCGCTGGACTCGCCCATGGGGATTCCGGTCTCGGCGGCGATCTGCTGATATGTACCCGCGGCTCCCGAGGCAGCATAACGCAAGAGCGCATTCAGGAAATGCCTCTCCGGTATGAAGGTCTTGTGGAAGTTGCGTGGCAGGCGATCAGGCATCTGCGATCCGCTCCCCCAGTGGGGTAACCCGCGTGTGGAATGCCTTGGTCTCCAGAGCGCCGGTAAGGGTGTTGAGGCTGGGACCTACGGAGTAGCATTCACCCTTCTGTAGGCGGGCCAGTTTCGCCGCCCAGTCTTCGGCCTTACCTCCGATGGACCCGGCGATGATTCCGGCGTAGGTGCCAATCTCTGTGTCCACGGGGCGGAAGAAGAGTTTGTGTTCGGCATTGAAGAGGCGGTCCCTCTCGTCCTTGCTCAGGTTGCTCAGGTTCTGGGTGGCCAGAATCAGCGAGAAGCCAAACTTCCGACCTTCACGCAGTAGTTGTGCGAGCGGACTGTCCTCGCGATGGTCGAGGTTCTGCACCTCGTCAAGCACCAAGACACGCGGCACATCCTTCGTGCCACGGCCCCGATAGAACCAGTAGAGGTCAATGAGTGCAAACTCGGTGATGAGCCGCGAGGTATCGCGCAGGAAGCCCGCCAACTGCAGCACATGACACCTGTGCTCCGGGTCAGTGAACAGGCGCTCCCAGCTCTCGGGCTGCTCCTGGCCGAACGGGTTCTGGTCGAGGAACGGCCGGATCTTGCTGAGCACACTGCCAGCCGCCTGCCCGGCGGTGCCTCCCTGTTCAGCGAGTGCCTCCAGCAGGCCAGCAAGATCGCTGAGCGTCATCCCGGTGGGTCCTGCCGATTGTATGCCGGTTAGCACAGCCTGGTACAGTGCCGCAGTTTGCTGCTCGCCCATCTGGTACACGCCGGCGAACACTCCAGCCACACGCGACGCCGTGTTAATGGGCGATTCCGGAAGCTCCATCTGGCCGATCAGGTTGGCCTGCTGACGGAAGGGGTTCAGGGGCAGGGGGCTCAGCCGAACGATATGCTGCGTTGGGTGCATCCTGCTCACGAAGTGAGGGTCGAGTTGGTGGTCAAAGAAGCCGTCGGTGTAGTCCACGATCAGCGAGCTCTGGCCGCTCTGGCCGAGCCCCTGCAGCAGGCACTGGATCGCGTAGGTCTTGCCCATACCAGACGCGCCAAAGACGAGGAGATGACGGTTGGCGAGTTCCTCATGACCGAACTCCCAGTAGACTTCGCGTGCTCCATTGACCGACGTGCCGATAAGGATCCGCTCAGGGACCGATATGGCGACAGGCGCAGCCTCCGGCTGATCTGGCACCGTGGGAACCGCAGCTACAGGTGTTTCCTGGGGCGACGGGGCCTCTATGGGCTCGGCCTGCCACGTCGATGGTGGTATGACCGGGGCCGCTGCTGTCTGCTCGTCCAGCTCGTCCGCGGTCTCGTCTTCGTCCATCTCGGAGTCCTCGTGGCGCGCGGCGCGGAAACATAGAGAGCCTCCAAACTCCGCCGCAAGACCGTGCCCCGGCTGACAGATCTTGGGCACAGCGGCGTTGCTGACCGACACCACTCCGAGCGGCATCTGCTGGCCGAGAATCGAATGGTTCCACTCATCTCCCCAGTCGATGTCCTCCCCTGGCCGGTCAGTCCAGAAGCACACCACGGCTCCTCCCCAGCAGATATCGTAGTCTCCATCTGTCAGCCGCTCAAGTGCGGCCAGAACGCTCTCACGATTCTCCTGTTGCACGAGGCCCTTGCTGGCGACTAGGCGCTGCAGTTGCAGCCACCAGTAACGCTGGTCCGGACGTGCATCATCGCCTCCGGCCGCGTCTTCACAACAGGGCAGGAACACCTCGACGAGATGGTCTAGGCCATTCTCGAGTTGTAGCCGCGCCTCGTCCAGATAGTAGTCCGGCTGGCGGGCGAGCTTGCACTCAAAGAGCCGCGCGTTGAGCTGCAGCCGTCCGTCCTCACTCCGGAGAACCACTAACCAGAGAAGGTCGGGGCGCGTAGAGGTAAGTGAAGTGTCGAACCAATGTTGGTATGCGTCAAGGGAGATCAGCTGGTCGCAGATGGCGTCCGCTGGCGCATGTAGGAGCTTCCTAGTCAGGGCGTATGCCATAAAGTCGTGAATGTGCTGTCCGAGCCCCGTAGCTCGTACCAGCGACAGGCCGGACAACTGCTGGGCTTCTCGCAGCACGCTCTCGGCCACCGTGTCGTAGGTGGCTGCGTCCCAGCCGCCGTAGAGATCCCTGATGGCCGGCTTGAGTCGGCGCAGAATGTCACTCAGCCGGAACTGCTCGGTTGAGACAGTGTAGTTTGCTTCTCCGTGGGAGCCGACCCCGGATCCGAACCCGATGATCTCGCGCACGGCGGCGCCGGAGGCGGCGTCCCCATCTCCCGCCCTACAGGACAGCAAGCGCTCGTCCACGCATGGGTCAATGCAGACGACCCAGTCGGCTCTCTGATGTAGCCCGTCAACCACTGTCTGCCACGGCGCATAGTCTCCGCTACCCATCACCAGGTGATGGGCCTCGGGTACCGCATCGGGATGGCGCAACCGCGCCATGATCTCCGTGTACTCGCTACCTAGCAGGAACTGGCGGTTACTGAGCACCCGCTCGCGACGCAGCATCTGTCCCGGGTCACGACTGGCACAGAAGGGCTTCTCTAGCACGGGGAACTTGAGCGTCCTCTTGAGCGCGTAGTACTCGGGGACCGTCTCGAACCTGCCGCCCTCGTCACCAGCGGCCATGAAGCCGTTCAGGATAACGACGTCGACATCCAGGCTGGCAAGCAGCGGCAGGAACTGTTGCTCCCGCTCTCGTCTCTTCTGCCCATCGCTTCGCGCCGTCGCCAGCAGGCGGTGTGCCGCGGAAAGCTCGACACTCCGGTAGTGTTTCAGCGAGGCCTGGCTTTCGGCCGCTTCCCAACGGGCCCGCCACTCGCTGAGCCACGTTTTCACTTCGCCTTCGTCACCGGACTCGCTGAGGATGGTCACAGACAGGGCATAGGGTGCCCTCCCCGGATCGCGCTTGTCGCACACCTCGCGCAGGTAGCCGTCGAGTGCCGCGATGAGTGGCTGCACGTCGCGGTTCTGGTACACCGCAAGGCTCAGGCCGTCATCGGCTTGTGGGTGCAGCTCCCGGTAGTCGCTCAGGATTCGCCTGATGAGAGTTGCCTCCCGGCTCTCACGAAACAGCTCGGCATCAGGGATGTCCTCCTCCTCGAAGGCGTCATAGCGCAGCAGCAAGCGGGTCGTCAGGCTGGCCTCACCAGGCTCTACGCACCCCAGCCGGTGCACAAACCCTTCGCCGCTCACGCTCGTGTCAAGCTTGCAGTCCTGGTTCACCAGCAGGCCGCAGAGCGGCGTGTACAGGGAAGCCAGATCGAGGTAGTTGCCCCAGACGATGTTGCGGAAGGATCGTGTGCCTGGAGCCCGCAACTCCCGGGCCGCCAGCCGGGGGAAATACACTCGCAGGTACTGGGCCTGCGCCTGGATCATCTCCAACAGCGCTGGATGAAGCAGCGTGACAATCGCGGAGGGTTCGAAACGCTCCCAGAACCACTCGTTGTCGTCGCGTTTGCGGTCGGCGATGAGGAGGAACGCGCGGAAGAGGAGCGGCCCGAGGAAGCTATGGCGCCCGGTCTCGTCGTGCAGGTAGTAGCGGGCCGCCTCGCGGTATGCATGGCTCAGAGGCTGCCAGGCGTCCAGCAGGGCCGCGTGGAGCCCGTGGTCACGCGCGTGCATCAGGAACTGCACGTACTGGCGCCCCAGCTCCTCGATCCGCCACAGCAGAGGGTCACTGGCGGGAAGGCCCGGAGCGTCGAGGAGGTTCAGAACGCGGCTGTCAGGGCTCTCCAGGCCCTGCTGCAGCACGCGGGTCGTCTCCTCCGCGTCCTTGGCCAGCATAAGCTCTTCGTAGTATGGCACCGTGAAGACAGGCACGTGGCACACCAGCGGATCCGCCATTGCTCCCGCCGCCCATTCCAGCATCTCGTCTGCGATGCGGTAGGGATGGATCGCCGGGAGGCGCCAGGCGAACTGCCGCTCCACCGGCTTGCCCAGTCCATCCCCATCGATGCTGACAGAGAAAACGAGCGAAGGCTCGGCGCTTCCCGCTGGCACACACCTGACCCAATCGCCGGTCAGCGCCACCTCCAGAGCCACCCCCCGGTCATCTCCCACCAGGTTGCTTAGCTCCAGACCGTCACGCAGCCATTCCTCGACACCGCCGAGGAAGCGGGCCAGCATCTGCCCTGCGTTCCACTCCTGGTCCTTCTTGGTGTCTCCCCCCAGGTCGTGCTTGAACTCGCTTGTGCGGATGCTAAGGCTCACCAGTGCTTCATGCGGCACAAGCCCTGCGCCTGCAGCCTCAGCCTTGTAGCTCTCCAGGGTCCGCCAGAGGCCCGTCAGCAGAACGTCGAGTGGGCCCCCGCTAAGCTTGCTCACCGTGTCGCGAGTCCTGGGCTTGCGGGGGCCCTTGAACCCGAGAATCTCATCGCGGATCGCCACGTAGTCGCAGCCCAGCAGGCGACCACGCAGTTCCGCACGGTTGCTCTGCGCGTACTCCTGAACTGCCTGCACGAACTGCCGGTTGTCCGCGAAGTCGCCCTTGGCGTCGGGAGAGAACCAGTCCTGTTCCGGCTGGTTCCCTTTCTCCTGGAGAAACGCGTCGATGGCTCTGAGTGCCTTGTCGCGAGGGCGTGCCTCCATGAAAGCATCGTAGGAGTAGAAACCGACTGCGTCATCGAGATATGGGCCGAAAGAGACGTGGCTGCCGAAGCGGTAGCCTGTGAAATGTGGCAGCCTGTGCAGACCGAGCGAGCGTAGCAGTAGTCTCTCAGCGTCACGACCATCCTGGCAGGCCGCCAGGTCCATCGTCTCCAGCAGGCTGCTAACTTGCAGAATGTCTGCCAGTCCCCGATCTACCAAAGGCTTGAGTACCTCGTCGAAACGCTGGTACGTGTCCGTCTCGTAGGCGATATGCGCGCCGGTCAGAACCTCCCGCACCCAGGGCGTGAAGCTGCCCTCCATTTCCTGCCCCCACACCACCTCCGGGCCGCAGTGGTGAAAGTCTGCGAGGCCGCTGCGGTCGGTTATCAGGTCCACCCCCACCAGGACGGTCAAGGGACCTAGTCCGTTGCGGACCGCCGTCAGGCTGCCCTGGTACTCACACCATTCATCTCGCTCCTCGATCCGCGCCGCTGCGCTTCGCTCGGCTTCTCGAACCGGCTGCCCCCACTGCTTCCGCAGCTCTCTGGCTATCTTGAACAACGGCCGTGGGAGCCCTGGGCCTGCCAGCCACTCGTCCTCCAGCAGCCGGCCGACTTCCAGTGTGGCCTCGGCGGGCAACGCCGGAATGACCACCAGGACAGCGTCATCCGTTGCCTGTCCGGCGGCCTGATCGCGGATGTAGCGGCATACCGAACGCGCGAAGAGCTTCATGCTTGCCTCTCAGCTTCCACAAAAGGGTTCTGGACCAAGGAGTCGGCGTCAGACAGCCGCACGAGGAAGCCTGCCGCCTCCAGCATGCTCATGAACCAGGCCTCGGCCTCCCCGCCGAGGGTCAGCAGACAGGTTCTGCCACACCAGGCACTGGACGCACCCAACCGCCGGTCATCGACCGCGAGACCGTAGTGAGCGAACATCAGGTCCTTGAAACCCTCGTAGGTCACGCGCTTCCCGGGTGGCAGCAGTGACAGGACTAGGTAGCGCAGCAGATGCTCGTTGAGAACGAACCGGGCGCCAGGGCCCTGGCGGGGCACGATCAGCCCCAATCGCTTGGCCACCGATAGGAAGAGCTTGTGCCCATAGCGCGTGTCTGCCTCCGGGTACAGATCGTTGGCCTGCTTACCGTTTGCTTCGACGGCATACTTCCGTCTGGCCACGGCCTCCTCGATCTCGGGATGGCGCAGCGCCTCCCGGATGAGGCGCTGTAGCCGGCTGACACAGCGCTGCGAGATGCGTTTGGCGGGCGTGGAGTCGCCGCTCGCGTCGGAGAGCGCCCACACGAACCCCAGTGGTCCAGCATACTCCCGCACCTCCGCGGCCCACTCGACATAGCGGGCGCTCTGAGCGCACAGGCTGCGCAGGAGTTGGAGGGCGCAGGCTGTCTGCATCAACTCGAGCCGCTCGATAGGGTCGACGGCCGCTGCGCAGACGTGCACCAGTTCCAGTGCAAACAGCCACCCCTCGGGCCAGCCCTCGCTCGGGCACCAGCCGCAGTCGCTGAAACGGGGCTGCCCCCCGTCGTCACAATCGGTCTGCTGCGATGTCTCCGGCTCAATAACCTGATCAATGAAGCGTGCCAGTGCTCCAACACCCTCCGGACACTGACCGGTCAGTACCCGCCGCAGGCCTACCTCCAGGGCATCGCGCACTCGCTCAGGCGAGCGTTCGTCTTCGCCGAACCCGATGTCCGCTTCTTCACACCAGCCGCGGATCTGTTCAGGGCTCTGGCGCAGCGCGTTGCAGAGCTGCAGGTACAGCACCTCGCCACCGCGCGCCACGAAGCGATGCCGTCCGACTGTGAAGAACTGGGGCATCTTCTCCGCCACTTCCGCCCACGTCGTCACCCCCCTGCGCCGAGCCTCTGTCTCGTTCCATATGGTGTCACCGGCAAGTACTTCGGGGCAGATCGGCGTGAACGCCTGAGCACACCACGTCCGCCGCCCTCCTATAGCCTGGAACCCAAGGAAGAGGTTCTCCAGCGTCTGGACTACCTCGCGCGGTGAAACGCCCTCGGGCGGCCTCAGTCTCTCTGGACTCTGTAGCTCAGCCAGCAAGCTGATGTAATGCTCTCTGTGGCTGCTGTGGCGGCTCGCAAGCTTCGATGCCCCCATAAACGCGAACAGCTTCAGGTTGAGACGCGCTCGCGGGCTGTATCGCAACGGCTGGCCCTCGGGCCAATCGCATAGACTGTCCAACCCCGGTATTGTCCTGTCGACTGGCAGAGAGGTGTTTCCGATCCGCTTTGGTGAGGCGGCAACCAGCAGCAGCTCGATCAGCAGCTCCGGAACCGTCTGGTCCGCGAAAAAGCGCCGCCCGAACAACTGAACGGCGGGGTTGGCGTCCTGGCCCTCAGCCGACAGTATGTCGAGTGGGATGCTCGGGAAGGGCGTAGGCATCAGTCGACCTCCAGACGATGCTCGCTGACTGTGAACCGTTGCTGGTGGAACATACGGTTGGTCCGCAGCCGCACCAGGATCAGGTCTGGGCCGGTCTCGGGTGGGTAGGCATGCAAGAGCTGACCCTTGAAGCGCTCCAGACGGTCGGCGTAGCACGCCTGTAGCTGCCGACTGATCTCACCTCGCTGGCGTGCCATAACGTAGTCGAGGAAAGACAGGTTCAACACCAAACACACCGGCTCAAGCCCGTGCTCACTAGTGAGTTCCAGCTCTCGCCTCTTGGCGCCACTCCCTCCGTCCACCGTCTGCAACGACAGGTCGAAGTCACTCGTGGGCACCGAGGTCAGGACAATCTGGGCGCTTTGGCGCACCTGAGACGAGCGACGGCTCAAGGTCATATGCAGTCTCTCATCAGGCAGAGGCCCCTCGGGCAGGCGTACACCGGTAAGGTGCTCTTGCAGCACCTGGAATAGCCGTGTCTGCAGGAGCTTGCGCTCACGGTAGTCCAGTTGGGTCGCCTGCTGCCATGCGGCATGCCGGATGATCATGGGCGAATCGAGGTATGCCGTGAGGTAGCGCTCGCTTTCATCTTCGTCAAAGGCGTAGAGGAAGAACAGGACCCGGCGAGCCTGCTCGCGAGCAACCGCCTGCGCCTCCTCCTCCGTGATCCCCCTACCGGCGCCCGCGTCGCATAGCTGTTGGAAGACATCCTGCAGTCCCTCGATCACCAAGGGGGTATTGCGTGTCTCTATCGACTGCCACAGGCGGCGTTCCCACGCCGCACAGAGCCGACGGCCGAACCCTTGAGCCCGCGCCAGGCGCACGGCCTGCAGCTGCAGGGCCGGGAGATCGATGTTCCTTCCGTCGTCGCCGAAAAACCTGTTGAAGAACATATATTCCGGTCCCGGCGAGGAGGCCGATCTGGCGACCATCGAGGCCGCCTGCGCACAACTGAGCCCGGAGGTCAGCATATATGCCAGGTGAGCCGACGCCTGCCGGAGGGTGAGACGCGCGCCGTACTCATACATACGGCGGTATGCCAGCAGAAGACGCTGGGTTACGAGACCGGGATGCTGCTGCAACAGTGCGGCATTCTGACGGATGGGGCATCCGCTTCGGCATGCCTTCCCCTCGCAGTCATCCCAGTTCGCGGGCTCCAGGAGACGGCGGAACAGCCTCTCCACCAGCGGGAGGTTGTCCATCTTGGAAAGGTTGATGATCTGTAGCGGGACCCCGTGGAAGTGCAGTGGCCTTGGTCCCGCCTGCTCCAGCGCGGTCAGAAGTGCGCTCTCGGTCTCCCGCCAGTCCGCCTTCAGCGCCTGCTCGTGCTGCCGGAAGGTCTCCAGCAAGGTACCGCTGTTCGAGACCAGCAGGAAGCGAGGCCCCCCCGCGGCCAGCATCTCCGCCAGCAACTCCGCACGCTCTTCCCCGTCCCACTCGCTTAGGTCCTTTACGAGCGACGTGTCCAATGCTTCGACTTGGCTGTCTTCCCTGCGTTCTAGGGGCGCCTGCAGCGGGCGATGGAGGTGCTGGTTGCGGAACCGCTTCAGGCATTGCAGCAGGATGATGGACTTGCCGTCTCCAGCGTGGCCCGTTAGGACCACATGTGTCCGTGTTTCTCCTAGCAGAAGCTCGTTGATGACATCCGCCAGAGGGTGGGCAACCTGTACCGATCCGAACAACGGGTTGGTCGCCTGCGACTCGGCCAGAGAGTTCTTGCTGCCACCCCGGCGACAGTGCAGGCTGTTGAGGTAGGCAACGAAGGCGTTGCCCTCAGGCTGCTCCTGTTCGAGCTGCGGGCCGGAGAACGGTGCAATCTGCTCGGGTTGATCACCGCGGGCTATTTCAGTCGGGGCTTCCCGGTCTGTGCGGGTTGGTTGCACGTCTCGTATGGGGGTGAGAGCCGCTTCCTCGCGTTCGGGCACTCCAAGGGGCGCCAGATCGGCCGCGGGTGTCTCAGCGCTCGCTTCGACCTGCTCTGCTTCGACCTGCGGAAGCGCTCGTTGCAGCGCCCGCAGCATCTCGGCGGCAGTGCCGAAACGCTTGTTGGCTTCTGTGGCTACAGCCTGGGCGAACCATAGCTCAAGCTCCGGGCCGAGGGCGCGTCGCTCCGGCGGCAGCGGCGCCGGCTGCACGCCAACCTGCAGCTGCGTGTACGGCGTCCGCCCACAGTACCACTCGAAAAGGGTCACTCCGAGAGCAAACAGATCTCCCTGTTCGCAGTAGTCGCGATCTTGCCCCGACCGCAAGTCCGGCGGCACGTAGCCCTCAGTGCCCTGGTATGGCGCAATCTTCGGGAAGCTGGCGCATCCAAAGTCCACGATGACTGGCAGCCGGCTGTCGGTAAGCAGGATGTTCTCAGGCTTGATGTCGTTGTGCAGGATGGGCTCAGCACCGTCGTCGCCCCGGTGGCCATGCAGGGCCGCCAGCGCTTCCAGGAGCTGTGTTGCCCAGGCTGCGAACTGATCAAGGTCAGGCAGTAACCCGGCGCTGATCTCGTTCCGCAGACTCCGCTCGGAAAGCCGCTGGAAGGCGATGTAGAAGCGTCCGTCCCCTTCCCAGGTGCTGTGATTCTCCACCCGGACGATCCCGGGGTGGTGCACGGCTCCGGCAAACTGCTGCTCCTCGAGCCCGTGCCACTGCGGCACATCTCGGCCAAACAGCTTCACGACCACCAGTCGGCCTCTTGGGCCGACAGCCCGGTACAGTTGCGCCTCTACCCCCTGCTTGATGAGACACTCGATCTCGTAGAGGTCATTGCGGGTGCCTGGCTCCAGGACCGGGTTCAGCACGGGAAGCCGCGGTGGGGTATCGTCGCCAGCCAGGCGCGCAAGCACTGCCGCTGCCGTAGCAAGACGCTGGGAGGGTTCTTGACGGACCAAGTCCGAGACCAACGCGCGCGCCCGTGCGGACACTCCCACCAGGGCCTCCGCTTCAACCTCGGCCAAGCCCCCGCCGGTCTTCTCCAGGTCCGTCGAGCAGGCAAACGGCGGCCTGCCCGTAAGCAGCTCGAAGAGAACCACCCCGAGACTGAACAGGTCGGCCGCCTCAGTGAGGTCCCCTCCGTAGTAGACCTCGGGGGCGATGTAGGGTGATCTGGGCAGTCTCTCGGCGTCCAGAATCACCGTCTGATGCTCCTCCTCCAGACGATAGGAAAGGTCGAAGTTGGTCAGCTTCGGCACCCCGCCAGCCATCACGACGTTCTCGGGGGAGAGAGCACGATGGATCACGTCTCGCTCGTGACTTGCCTGCAGACCCTGAAGCACTCCCTCTGCCACTGTGAGAGCGTCTTGTTCCTGCAGCGGTTCGCGATCCTGAAGCCGGTCTCTAAGCGTTCCACTCTCCGACCAGTCACTGCCCTCAACCAGGTAGCCCATCTCGCTGGGAATGCGCCAGACCTTGAGAATGTTCGGATGATCCCCGATGGCCAGCACAGATTCGAGCGCCCCTTGGGCTCGTCTCCAGAGCTCCTCTCTCTCCTCCCCCGAGCCGGGCGGAGGCGGGAAGAACACGCGAAGGCGGCTCAGTCTGCGGCGCCCAGCGCCGGTTGGCCGGGCAATCACCTCGGCGCGGTCCTCACTCTGGTACAGCCGCTCCACCACCTCATACCCGGGGAACGCGTAGTCGCGGGGCGGGTTGGGGGTGGTGAGTTCCTCCAGGTAGTCACAGAAGGCCTTGACCTGCGCTTCCTGCAGAATGGTTCCCTTGCGTTCGCGTTGCCGCTTGAGGTAGGCGATCAGTGACTTAGTGCCATCGAAGGTAGGATTGCTGGTAGTCGTGTCCGGGTCTGCAGCCCCGTTCACGGTGGCTTCAGGGTTCGTCAGCACTACGACCGACTCCACGAATACTTCGGGGAATATGGCGAAACCACGGTCGTACATCCCACGAAGCAGCTTGGCCTTGTGCGAGTTGCCAAGGTGCGGATCGGGACGACACGAGGAACGGTTCAGCAGCCAGGAGTAGGGACGAATGTCGATCTGCCCGCTCCAATGCTTCAGTTCCACCACGTAGATACCGAACGGGCACACCAGGATCAGATCAGTCTCAAAATAGCGATTGGACTGGCGGTCGTGGATCTGACGGTTTGCCAGGGCATAGCCAAGTTCCTGGGTAGTCAGGCGCTTGCAGATGTCCTCGATCGCCGCGGCCTCGTGGGGGAATGCCCCGGGTGATGTCCCAGTCACTATGGTGCCCGCGGGGCCGCCAGCCGCATTGCTCCCCTCCCTGACAGTCGTCAGGCGGCTGATGATCTCATAATCGACCCGTTGGCGGGTTGCCTCCACTTGAAGAAAATCGAATACTTCGCCGTCCAGTTGAGCGTGGCTTACGAGCTCGCTGAGAGCTGCCGGCGAGCCAACGGAGGTGGTGCGAGCCAACTCAGCTTCCTTGCCATCACACGGCACAAGTTCCCAAAAGCTGGAGCTGCGGAGGTGGAAGAACGGTGCCAGCGGCCGGTCTCGATCATTGGGCCCGGCATACGTGGCGAATACCTCGGTGAAGCACTCCCGGAACTCTGCGTTGAAGAACACGCATCCGTCCCGGACGCGCCCCCTCCGGATGAGCTCAATCACGGCCAGCATAGCTAAGTACTTGTGCGGCTTGAACATAGGGCCAGGCTGCCCCAGATCCCTGAGCTCGCTGATGAAGTCGTCGATGGACATACCGAATGGCTCCTCAAGGTCTGGTCGAGGTCAGCGCGACCGCCGTTGCCAATTCGCCTACCGCGACGGACACATCTTCCGCAGTGTTGTAGCGACCGAATGAGAGACGAATCGTCTGTTCCGCCTGGGCCCGCGGGAGCCCCATTGCCAGTAGCACGTGGGATGGCGCCAGAGTGCCTGTGCCGCAGGCCGAGCCCTGGCTGATGCAGATGCCGCTCGCTCGGGAGATGACCAAGTCTGAGGCGCTACCATGGATCGTGATGCTACTGGTCCCAGGCAACCGCGGAGCACCTGTCCCGTTGACGGCCATACAGTCCAGACGCCCGGCCAATTCCGCCTCAAACCGGTCGCGCAACGCAGCCGTACGATTGGGCTCAGAGGCGAGGTCGGCGCTGCAAAGGCGGCAGGCTCTCCCGAAACCGACTATGCCTGGTACGTTCAGCGTGCCAGGGCGCAGACCGTCCTCTTGGCCTCCGCCGAACTGCAGCGGCGTTAGCAGCGAGCGCATCTCGCCGTCACGGACGTAGAGAGCGCCGACCCCTTTGGGCCCATAGAGTTTGTGCGCGCTGAAGGAGGCCAGATGCACTGGTAGCGCATGCAGGTCCAGCGGGACCTTGCCCAGCACCTGGGCGCCATCCGTGTGCATAAAGGCACCGCACCTCCTGGCCAGCTCGCCTATCTCCGCTACCGGCTGAACCGTCCCAACCTCGTTGTTACCACCCTGCACGGAAACCAAGAGGGTCTTCTCGTCGATCAGAGACGCCGCAGCCTCAAGATCCACACTGGCGTTTCGGTCCACGGGCAGCAGGACCACCTGAAAGCCCTGTTCGGCCAGATAGTCGCAAGGCCCAAGGATGGACTTGTGCTCCACCGCGGATACGATGATCTTGCGCCGACCGGGGTTAGAGCGAGCCAAGCCCAGCAGGGCCAGGTTGTTGCTCTCTGTGGCCCCGGAGGTGAAGATGATCTGCCCCGGGCTACAGCCGGCCAGCGCAGCAACTGCTTCGCGGGCGGCCGCCACGGCAGTAGCGGCAGCGCGCCCCATCACGTGCGGGCTGCCGGCATTGCCGAACTCAGTGGTCAGGAAAGGCAGCATCGCCTCCACGACCTGGGGGGCGCAGCGCGTAGTGGCGTTACAGTCGAGATAGACAGGCGCCTGTCGTTGCATACAGCAAGTCCTCAAGGAGATCTCCGCCAGCCTGGCGGGTGCCCACCACGGTTAGCTCCCGATGGGTTCCTTCAGAGAGCGCAGATCAGGCAGCCCCGATCTGCGCTGTCGTCCGCATCGTCGAGTACCTCGCCAAGCGAGACACCGGCGCGGAAGCCGCCTGCACGTTCGCGACGCTGCTCGAACTCAGCCTCGATCTGTGCTACGCGTTCCGGTCGCGAGAGCTCCTCCAGGCTTTCACCCTGCACCCAGGTGTAGCGCTGTCCTGTGTCAGTGTCGGCCTTCTCATACTCCATCGCCTGCTTGAAGAGACCCGGGTGTTCTCTCATCAGCCCAACCCACTCGCGGCGTTGCTGGAAGAAGCAGAAGTAGCACCCCGAACGCGAGCGCCAGCGGTAGTAGTCTGGGAGGCCCAGGCCGCTCTCCTCCAGTATCCGCAGCACACCGGCTCTGTTAATGCCCTCCTCGATGAACGGGAAGCACGCGACTATGTTGGGCTTCGTTGACAGATAGCCCTTCCTGTGCCGCTCGTCTGCACGAATGCCCACGTAGGTGACGGCGGGGGTCTCACCGATGAACTTCTCAAATGGCTTCAGTTTGAGATACTCCGTGCACCACCGGATCTGCGGTGATGGCAGATAGCCACGACGTATGCTGAGGAGGTCATCGAAGCCCATCCCGTCGTGCTTCAGGCGGATGATCGGTCTGCCGAGATAGACTTCCAACCGGTCGAGGTAGTCGTACGTCTCGTCAAGCTCCTTGTCCGTATCACAGAACACGTACTCCATATCCGGCATGCGGTCACGCAGGTGGATGGCCAGCGCTGTGCTGTCCTTGCCGCCTGAGAGCGAGAGGATATGCCGGGTGTTTCCGGCTTGCTGAGGCGTGCCGCTGTCACTCATCTTCTGTGGTGTCTCCGATCTTGCCCGCGGCAAGCTTGAGGGCCGCCTTCACGACATGTGCAGGCAGCTTCGCTATCGCGGGATTGAGCGCTTTCATGATCTTGTCCGACAGAGCCTGCGCGCGCTGCATCTCGGCGGGCAGGAGTTCCGGCAGGTCCAACGTGGTAACCGAGGCGCTCCGCATCGTAGCGGCTGCGCTTCTCAGCAGAGCCCCCACCATCTCCGCTGCTTCCGGGAAACGCTTGCGGTCGAGGTCGCTCCAGTTGCGTGGGGGGCGTTGAGCGACAAGCGCAAGCACCGTCTCGACCCCCTCAGCTGTGTCGTCGACCTCCTGCATACGCGCCAGCAGAGCCGCTAACCGAGGTTCTCTCACCCACGGCCGTAGGCGGTCGCCGAGGCCTCGCAGCTCATCCCAGCCCGCCTCCCCTGCTGGTAAGTTGCAGGCGCGTAGTAGAGTGTCACGGGCCGAGGCGATGGCTGTAGGCGCGACTGCCCCCCATTCCCGAAGGCACCCGTTAAGGCGCTCAAAGAACTTCTGCACCTGGCCGGTTTCCGTCTCGTCAGCCCCGAACGCAGGGAAGCCCAGCGCGCCAGGGAGATCCGCGAAAAGCAGTTGCTCCGGGGATCGTGCCGCGGCAAAGGCCTCGCGCAGAGCAACTACCGGCGCGCTCAGTTCCTGAGTGTGCCAGGCCAGTTCCGGGAGGCTGCGCACCATCCGGAACAAGGCCCGCACCACCGGCAGAGTCGCTGAGTTCACCTGCAGACTGCGAGCCAGTCGCCCTACCACCTCCGCGCGGGCGCCTGTAACCTGCCCACCCGCTATGGCGTACAGCTCCGGCCTGCGCATAAGCACTTCGAAGTCCGCGATGCCGACCTCCGGAAGGAATGTGCCTTCGCGGTACAGTGTCGTCTCATCTGGGTAAGCCAGCATAAAGGCACACAGCAGCACCGGGTGCAGGCCCTCTGGTACGCCAATGGGCGGGGCGGCCAAGCCGGCGAAGAGTCCATCGAGTTGGACCGGCTCCAGCCCATCGGCCAGAATCTGCCGGTCTAGGAACTCCCAGACCGAAGCGAGAGCAGCATCGCTCGTACGGTCGGGAGGGTGGAAGCCCCAGCGGCACGAGTCGTCCTCTCGGTGCAAGCCGGTGACCAGAAGGACGGACTCGTACATGCTGCGCTCAGGAGGGTAGCCTTCAAGCCCCAACAGGGGCTCCCCCGCTCGCGTCAGCATCCTCTCGATCAGGTTGCGGCGGGCAGCGGTTGCGGCCGCGGACAGAGTCCTCCTTGCGATGAGCTCGTTGCGGATGCGTGGTGACTTGGGGAAGAGGCTGTCACAGACGTCTGAGACCAGCTTGGACACGTCAGTGGGTGTGCGGACGGCCTTCTGCTGTCCGCCCCAGAACCAGAGACACTGGCTGCCACGCGGCGCCGGCCGTGGATCCAGGAGGCCATCGAGGTCCCGCAGCAATACCTGCTCCGCCTCGCTGATGCGGATTGAGATCTCTCGACGGGCCACTCGGTCGTCGCGAAGCTCTGGGGTGTTGTCCCAGACCCAACGCAGCGCAGCTAGCTCCTGAACAGCCGCTCGCAGCTCACCTATCTCTTGCGGCACCGCCACCAACAGGTCGTGCCGCGCCCCGGCACCGGCCGTGGCGACGGCGACGAACTCATCAGACCGCTTGAGCGAATAGGCCAGGCACACTGCGACGTGGGCGGGGGCCGTCTCGGAGGCTTTCCAGTCCAGAGACAGTTCAGATGGGTCGTCGAGGTAAGCCACGGCCAAGTGCCGCAAGGCGCCAGTCTCGAAGCTGTGCCGGCGTGCGACCAAAGGACGCGGGGGCAGGTAGTGCCTGATGTTCTCCGCCAGGCTGAGCCTGTCCCGCGTGTGGGTAGCGCCCTGCTCAAGACGCTCATCGATGTCGACGTCACTGCCTTCCCAGATCTGAAAGGCGTCTGTGAATGTGCGGAACGTCAGGACAGACTTCTCACGCAACTGAGCGAGGCTGTCTTCTAGTTTTGCCGGCGGCTTGGTCTGGTCTGAGAGAACGAGTGAAAGTACCTGCTGATGGGCCTGTAGGTGGCTGAACTCGCCCAGAGCATTGAGGATCCCCGTTGACTTCACGAGCGCCTTGTGGAGATCGGTCAGGTCGCTTCTGCGGTCAAGCACGTCCACAGCCTCAAGCCAACGCTTCGCCTGCGGGTGCCGGTACAGGCCGGTCCCGAAGTTCGCGACGAAGTAGTCGAAAAGGTCAGGTAGCCGGACGAAGGCAGGCGTCCCCCCCTCCGCTGTGTGAGCCCGGAGAAAGTCCTGCAAGGCATACGGTTCCTGGCTGCTCAGATAGGCGAAGAGAGAGCGTTCGTTCTGCGCAAAGCGCCGGAACAGGTAGGGCAAGGCCACTAACGTAACGGGATGGAGTGGATAGGCTCTGACGGCCAGGCGCTCGAAGTCGCGGGGGGGCATCCCCGGAGGAGCGACGACTGGTGCGGCGGCGCGCGCCACCGCCTGCACTCGCTTCGCCAGTGACGCCGGCAGTTCCCGCCCGGTCGGCCGGAGAGCGCTCGCGATCATCCGCACAACCTGATCAACCGGCTCGAGGAACGGAACGTCGTGGAAGCGCCCGCCTATCTTCTCCCATTCGCGACGGGTTACCGCATCCAGGTGCTGGCCGTATTCCTCGAACGCCTGATGCAGGAAGCCGAGGAAGAGAACTGGCTCGACGCCGCTGCGGCTGGCGTATTCGGCGAGTTCCTGCAGCACGAACACATCACCGCGCCGAGGGTCTCGGGCTGCGTACTCGAAGAGCTTGCCCAGCTCGTCAACAATGACTAGGAGGCCTGTGTAACCTTGTGCTCGGGCAACAGCGGCCAGCTCCTGCAGGGCACCGACGACGTCCCGGCTGTCGGCAAAGGCCCCCGCTTGCAGGGCCTTCAGCAGCGCGGCCAAACGCTTCCTTAGTCGCGCGGTAGCGGCGCCCTCCAGCCCTGCGATAGCAGCCAACATGCCCTGTAGCAGGCAGGCCGCAGCCGGAGCCCGCCGGGCCGTCACCAGCACTGGCAGCATAGTGCCGTTGCCATTGGCGCGAAGGCATCCTTGAGCAAGAGTCTCGGCGAGGTCGGGGGCAGCCAGCAAAAGCTTCTGCCTCGCCTGGTCCCCTGCGGCGTCTTTGAGGCAGAGCAGGCGCGTCAGGAACACGGCGAAGGCTGATTTGCCGACGCCATAGGGGCCGGTAATCGTCCAGGCTCGCGCTACGGAGCCCTCACTTAGCCCCTCTGCGAGACGGTGCAAGGCCTGCCGTGCATTGGCCGTCAGGACATAGTCGCCGTTAGTACCGTTGCCGCGCGCATCCTGCTCGAGGCTAACCGACCGCAGGAACCTACGCCCGACCTCCACGTACTGATCCAGCGACTTCTGCATCTCCATTATGAGCCATTTCCTGCGCCGAAGTAGCGATCAAGCAACGCCAAGGCGTCGAATTCGCGACGGCGGTAGATCTGCTTCAGGCCTGCCGTCTCATCAACAGAGACTGCGCCGTCGGTCAGTTCCTCGAGCTCCTCTACGTACTCGATGAGGCTGTTCTCATCCAGCTTGAAGGCCTGACCGGGACTTCCTTTTCCGTACAGGCACTGCTGGATGCCCAGTGTGCTCTGGGTCTCGCGAGTACGACTGAAGTGCTGGTCAAGGGCAAACGCAAACACGGGCGCCGGCAGCGACGGCTTCGGGCCGATGCCAAAGGCGTACAGGTCTCCGTCAGCAGATGGCTGGATCAGCCGGAGGGATAGCAGGGGACAGTCGAAGCTCTCCTCGGGCAGCGCTTCTCCGATCTCGGCGCGCGGGGCCGCATAGGTGCGAAGAAAGCAGTCGAAGTCGCGGGACAAGGACGAGCGCGCAACCTTCAGCGCCCCCTTCTCTGCAACAGAGGCCAGATGGTCTACAGCTTCACGCCGGGTGAAATCGGGACGATGGTAGTGACAGAAGAGCAGCTGCCACGTGGTGCAGACACTTGGGTTTGAGACCAGCATCCAGTGGATGAGCCAGAGGGAGGCGTCGTCCTCAAGGAATGGGTCCCAGCCTTCTGGCAACAGCAGAAGGCGCGCCATAGGTGTGGGCTGCAGTGGCTGCGCTTTGCCTCGCGGCGCACCCGGCACCGGTTCTATGAGCTGCGTCACTGTGCACCAATGTCTTATGCTCTGCACCATATTCTTGCCCACCCCCAGGTGAACGAGCGCATCCTCATCGGAGAAGATGGTTGCCCGCTGCTCGACGCCCCTTACCCCCTTCTCAAGCCAACCATAGCGGAAAGCAAAGGTCTGGTGGCCGGAGAAACGATAGGACACCTTGCCCTGCGTGGTCTCATTACTATCGGCAATGATCATCTCGTCAGCTCCGGGACGGGGCTTGCCTGCCGCAGCAGCTAGGGGGAGGTAGACGGTCGTGCAGAGACCGACGGGGAAGAACGGTGTATCCCCCTCGTAGACCGCAACCTCGGCTGAAGAAGGCGCAATGGCTGTTTCGACGGCTGTCGAGCCCGGACCTTCCTCTCCCATGCACTCCAGGTAGCGTCACGCGCCACATACTCGCTCAGCAATCTGGGACAGCTTCCTCCGTCCGCGTCAGAGCTCGGGAACGCGCGAACTCAGCAGAGTCACAATGGATGGTGTCCGGCTCCTCATACAACTCACGCGCTACGCGTAAGCAGTGAGGCTCACAAGCCCACGCCGCCGCCGAGCCGGAACACCTCATCGTCCACCGTGGCGGTCTCACGGCACTCGCCAGATCGTGCTATCGGTGTCTCGCCCTCGGCTTGGGTGACTGGGCCGGCGGGCAGCGCAGGGCCGACCGAGCCGCAAGAGCCCAAGATGGGCACTACCGCCCCGTGACGAGGAATTCTGGCCTGTCTGGGGTCGAGGCCATCCCGAGGATCCACGGCCACCCTCGGCTTCCCAAGTTACCCAACCCGAGGATTCTCGGCTTCCCTCGGCTTGGCCCGCACTCCCCCAGGCGCCCCACTAGAACGCCTGGCCCAGGCCGCACACATGGGCGGAACGGGGGCCCCGGACCGGCGGCCCAGGGAGCCCGATCCCCGAGAAATCCAAGGTCAACCGATGCTCCTCCTGGGCCAGCCCGAACACACCCTCCATCAGAATCACCACTCAACGTCCCTACCGGCGTCCGGAACGGGGCCCCAAGGCCTGGTCCCCCGGGGGCCTGATCCTGCAGGGCATGCCACACACAGCAGCGGCCGGATTCCGTCAAGACATACTTCCGCCGGCCACGCAAGCGGTTGCGTCGGGTCCTCTTTGGCCTCCTATCCCCCCGGGGGTCTCGGCGGCGGGGGGAGGTGGAGTCCCGATGGGACCCACACCGTCAGAACCTCGAGACGAAGGGGTGAGCCAGCCCCATTCGTCGCAGTGTGACGACGGCGGAGAGGCCCCGAAGTGCCATCCGACCGATCCCCCTTGGCCGCCGGCGTCGTGAACCCACCCGTGGATATGACAACCACGCACCCCCCAATCACCAAGACCGGATGCACCGCCTGTGGGCACCGCGAAAAGCCATCGGCCATCTCCGACAATATGGCCAGGTTCACGAACAGGGACGGCCGCACGGACCGCTGCCTGCGCCGGTGCGGCATCGAGGTGCCCTTGGGCACCAAGGTGCTGCTGTGCCGCCAGCATGCTGTCACGCTGGAGCAGGAGCTGACGACGGAGTACGGCTCTGCGTGCCCTTATGTCCGCCCGCTGCCGCACAGCGAGGTTGTGGTCGGGTTGGATACCCGACCCAGCATGGCGGAACTGACCACCTGGACCGGTGACCCGTTCCTACCGACGGCAACCCTCGGGCCGGAGTACCAGCTCTTCGGCAGACACCGTGCGCGGCGGGTGTCGGTGGAGTTCGAGGGTCGAGAGTTCAGTGGCGTGTGGCTGCCGGACTGTCAGGACCTCGTCCGGCTCCGGGCGGGGTGACACCGATCCGCCTTGCCCGACGACACCCGTGAACCCACCCACAGGATGGAGGTAACGACCGTGCATGACGATACCCAGACGCCGACCGTCTTCAGGACATACCCGGATGGTGAGGTGGCGGCCCTCTTCCCGACGATCCCGGCAGACCCGAATGGCAACTGCTCGTCATACGTCCATGTCGGGCAGCACGGGGCCGCCGACCCGCACCACCTGATCTCCCGCACCCGCCCGGCGACGCCGGACGAGTATGCGGAACTCACTGCAGAGTTGGAGGCCATCGGGTACGCCGTCCGGCCCGTCAGGAGGATGACCCACCGAATGGTCGAGGAGCGGCGGGTGACTACCGAGCCCCCTTGCCCACGCGGGTCGTGAACCCACCCGTGTTCCGGAGGTGATGACGGATGAGCCGGCCACTGCTGGATGACGAGATGAAGGCCAGGCTGCCCGAGCTGTACTCGCAGGAGGACTTGACAGACCCGATCGTGCAGGTGCTGCTGCTCGGGGCCACCGGATGGGTGTGGGCCATCACCGAGTACTCCGATGTAGCACCTGATGGGTGCGAGCATCTTGCGTTCGGGTGGGTGTGCGGCGACTACCCCGAACTGGGCTACGTCCCGATGGACGAGCTCGACGAGTTGAACGCCGACTGCCTGGAGGGGTTTGGGTACGTCTGGGTCGACACGACCTTCACCCCCCGCCCCCTCTCCCAAGTACGGGCCGAGGCAGAGGACATCCGCCGACGCCTGCGGGAGGAGTTGGAGGCCGGGGAGCATCAGGTCATCAGGGTTCGGGGCTGACGCCGGAGGGTAGGGCCCATCGAGCCGATCAGCCCGAGAACCGAACGGAGGTGATGAAGATGCTGAGCGCCGCCACTTTCGGGTCGTTGCTGGAGAGGGGCGATGTCCTCGTGAAGGACGGCGATGCCTACCGTCCCCTGGCCGCCAATGACGCACATCGCCGGATGTACGTGCGCCTGTCGGATGGCACCCACGTGATGCTGGCGTTCACCGGCGGCGGCACCGACGGGCCCGGCGCCGCCCCGCAGCGGGTGAGGATCGACATCGGTGGCTCCGTGGCCGACGCCGTCAGGGACGCTAACGTGGCTGCGGCGCCGTACACGAGCGTGGTCGGCTCCTGTCTGAAGGCCTACGTGCTGTTCCTGGTCGGGGTGGCGGTCGTGGGCATGGCGGCGGTGGCGCTGTTCGGTGACTACGGCCAGCCGGGGCTGCTCGCGAGGTACCCCTTCCAGTCAGCCGTGATTGCCGCCATCGTGATCTGGATCGTCATCGCCCGGAGGCGGCGACGTCGGTGACGGTCCCCCGCGGTCCCACTTTGCCGGACGGGGGACGTGAACCCACCGGCTCAACACCACGCCGGAAGGCGTCGAACGATGACCACCTACTGCGACGCAGAGGGCTGCGAGAACGAGGCCACCGAGGTCGTCCCGGTCTCCGTCGGCGAGAATGCCGTCGAACATCGCCGCTACTGCTACCCCTGCTCCGCGGCGTGCCACACGGGGGCACAGCACGCGCGCTTCCGGGCGATCCGGCGACTGACGGCCCATATGGATTCGCTCAAGAAGCAAGGGTTCGTCACCGAGGCGGGCGTCATCTTCATGGCGCTCCAGAAGCTCGATACTGCGACCGACCCCGGCGAGGAGGGGGTGGGGCCGCCGCCCCTCGATGGTCCGGGAGATCAGTAGCCGACCCCCCTTGCCCACGGGTGGGGTGAGCCCACCCGTGAGCAGGAGGTGATCAGGATGCACGAGCGTGTGACACTGACGGACCGTGACAGCCGTGCCCGGCTCATGCGGCAACACGTCGAGGCCGTGGCCCGCTCGATCGTCGAGGACCACGATGGCGACGAGGTGTTCGCCCGCTACCTCAGCCTGACGAAGCACGTCCACCACTACAGCAGCGGCAATCGGATGTTGATTGCCTGGCAGGCACCGGACAGCCGCTTGGTCGCATCGAGGTCGGCGTTCGACGCCGTCGCCAAGGGGCAGGGGCACGAGGGCCGTCAGTTCTCGAGTCGCAGGGGCAGACGCTGGACGCAGCACGTCACCATCGCCGCCGGGTCGAGGGCCATCTGGGTGTGGGGACCGACGAGGCGGAGCCGCTCCGTCGTGACCACCGACACCGAGACGGGCGAGGAGACACGGGAGGTCATCCCATTCACCGGCTTCATCCCCGTCGATCTTTGGGCCATCGAGGATGTCCGCTATGCCGACGATGGCGAGCCAATGGAGCCGCCGGACTTCGTACAACCCATAGAGGACGAGGCGCTGTACCACTCGCTGCTCGCGTTTGCCGAGGACAAGGACATCGAAGTGTGCGAACGGGGCCTCAACGGGGCCCGTGGCGTCTCGATGGTGGGCCGGATCGGCCTGCAGGCGGGCGACCATTGGTCCCTGCGAATCGGGCCGCTGATCCACGAATTGGGCCACGAGTTGATGCACGACGTCCACGCGCGGCTGACCGAGCCGAACTACCTGCACGAGCACGAGGCGGAGGCGGTGGCGACGGTGGTGCTGGGCTACCTCGGACACCCCACGGCGATCTCTGCCAGTTACCTTAGGAACTGGGGTGCGTCCCCCAGGAACGTTGTCGCCTCGATGGATCGGATCGCCTCCTGTGCGGGAGAGATCGTGGAGTTCATCGAGCGACGGACCGAGGTGTCGGTCGAGGTCGCACGGGCGACCTCACTGGCGGTGGCCTGAGCGGTGGCGAGGTGGGCGCTACTCCCTCCCACCCGCCGCCTGCAGCATCCGCCGCAGTTCGGCTGCGATCGCCTGACGCACGTCATCGTCGGGCAGCAGGCCTCCACTGTACAGTGCCGCCGGCGGCAGCAATCCGACGGCCACGTACACTGGCAGACCGTGAGCCGTATCCCACAGTGGCCAGATCATCTCGCCCTCGACGAAGCTCGTGACTGGTTGGCCCCACAGCTTACGTGCCGCCCGTGCTACCAGTCCCTCATCCAGCCCCAGCCGCACCTGTATCCAGTGGTCCGTGGGGTTCGCCCCCCGCTCCGCCCGGACCTCATCGGGTGTCGCCGGTCTCAGTTCGATACCTCGCTCACTCATGTCATGGCCTCCTCTGGTCAGTCGTATGCACCCTTATACCGATTGCCCCACCCATCGACCTACAACCGACCGAGTCCCCTTGTCCACGGGCGGCGTGAGCCCACCCCTGGGCATCACCCTGACGGGGAGGACGGACATGAGACGCATCCTGATCGTCTGGCACGATCTCGACCACAGCCGCACCGCACATGAGTTCGCCACCGCCGAGGAGGCCGAGGCCTGGCTCAGGGACGTGCTGCAGGAGTACTGCCCGCACGAGGAGCTGGAACGGGGCGGCTACACGCCCGACGGGATCGGTATGTTGGGGCTGTATCAGGGGGAGGGTCTCGACGACGTCGGCTCGCTCGATGTCTACATCGACGGCATCGGCGTCGGACCGGAGGCCCTCCGTGAGTGAGCATCGACGGCTCCTGTTGGGCCCTTGGCCGCCCGAGAACTGGCGGCGGGACGATCGCATCCCGCTCATGTCCCTCCGCAAGGATCTGCTGTACTGCTTGTTGTCGCGGTGTGGCGAGGTCCTGCCTTGGGAACTGCCGGCGATGACGCCGACAGAGGTGCTGTGCCGGCTGAACGCGGCGGGACCTCCGCTCGACGACCGGGCCATCCCCGTGATCGAGGGGGTCCTCGAGGCAATGTACCGCGACGGGATCGTGGGACGCATCCCGCCACCAAGGGTCGGCGAGGCCGCATCCTACGTGGCCCGTGACGCCGCTGAGATGGACCTGCCACGGGGCAAACCGGTGATGCTCCTGCACATGAGGGATGGCGTGGAGCGGTCACTGGCTCTGGGGGCCGTCGGCGTCGCGGTGGACGAACTGGCCGATGAACCGACGGCACCACACGGAAGGTGAGCGGGATGCCCACGGTCATAGGGCACACGCCGGACGGACGGGAGATCATCCGCCACGACCCCTCTGAGGGCTGCCGCTACCGCTGCCTGACCTGCGGCAACTGGCTGGCGCGGCGCCGCGAGGTCAGGGGGCACTGGGCCCTGTACTCGGACGGGCACAGCGTGTACGCGGACCGCGCGGGACGGACGTACCATCAGACGGTGGAGGGGCTGCATCGGAGGGACTGGCCGACTGGCAGTGCCGACCAGGCCGACGGGACGGAGGCCGATGCTCCCGGTGCCACCGGCGGATAGGGGTGGGCTGGTAAGGACCGGCCCCCCTTGCCCACGAACGGCGTGAGCCCACCCGTGGTCATCACACCCGAGGAGGCGGGGCATGTCCAGATCGTTCAAGCAGAGGTTCCGTAGGGACGTATCCGACCTGCTGGCGTCCATCTCGGTGGACCCGGAGCCGCGCCGCACCCTCGTCAGCTGGCCGCTGTTCGACGCCCTCGTCGAGATCGAGGCGGAGGTCAACAGCCCCCGCACGAACTGGCACCTGGTGGCGGCCCTGACTGGGGCGAAGAGCTACATCGTGACCGTCCCGTATGGCCGCTCCTGCGATGACCCCTTCTGGGCGGAGGAGCGGGCGGACGATGAACCCTCCATCTACGGGATTCTCGATGGCCTGCACTTCCGTGCGGCTATGCGGGTGGGCGTTCTGGCCTCCGGCCTCTCGGTGTTCGGCGGCACCGCCGACGGCGTGGAGATCCGGCACGGGGAGGTCGACACGCAGGCGTCACCCGGCAGCCCGACCCTGCGGCTGATCGCGGCGGAGCGTGCCCGGATCGAGGCGGACCCCGCGGACGACGGGGGATGAACCGGACCAGATGGACGGTGGGCGTAGCACGAACGACAGGAGACATCTATGAGCGACCACGATGATGTGTATGAACCCGACGCCGACCCGAAGAACCTGTTCGAACGCCACAGGGCCTCCGGCGAACCGCTGAGCCAGGCCGATGTTGCCGCGATCATTGCGGCGGGTCTCGCCGGGAAAGACGAGTTCGACATGACGGGCGGTGGATGCTACCTACACGCCCCGACGTTCCCGGACCCCGACGCCGACACCGGATCACGGGACCTGCCCCGGCCGCGGGATATGGCCACGGCCGCGGCGTTCCGCGACTGGCTGAGCGGCGAGGTGGACTGGTGGTGCGGGGAAAACGGCCTCGCCCCCCACGGCGGGGGGGAGAACCTCGGCGACCTGTACCGCGAGTTCGACGTGGCGGATGTGTTCTCAAGGATCGGCGTGACGGCGATTCCCGCCTACGACGAGCAGACGCTCTACCTCGTGGGACCGGACGCGGCCTGGATCGCCGCCACGGGGATCGAACTCGGGGGCGAATCGGAGACGCTGTGGCAGGACCCGCTGGGCAGCCTGCGACTGGACGTACCCGTGAACGAACTCCACACCTACCGCGACCGCCTGCTGCGGCTCGCCGGCGAGATCACCGCCGTCCTGGATCGGGGGGAGGGACTATGACCGGTACCGTCCTCGACCTGAACGACTTCGGGTCATTCTGGCTGCTGACAATCGCTGCCGAGCGTCGGATCGTGGAGCAGCCCATCGAGCCCCGTCATATGCGGCACCTGGTCGAGGGGGAGGGGCTGGAATCACCGTACGACCTTGAGGGACGGGAGGTCCAGGTGAGCGACGACGGCATGGCGATCCGGCTGATGTGAGATGGGAGGCACAGGTGACCACACAGATTACCCAGGAGGAAATGATGCGGACAGCGTCACACCGGCTGGCCCTCGCCATCGGGTTCGACCGCCCATTGAGCATCGAGGACGTGGAGGAGATCTGCGACCAGGGCATCGCCGATAGCGGAGACTTTCTCCCCGACCCCGAGGACCCGACGGCACATACCTACTGCGGCGACCGCTGGGCGGTCGAGTACAGCACCGGGCGGCCACGGCTGGTGGAGGCCATCGAGGTCGGCCCCCACCCCATCGGGCCTGCCACTGCGAGGGCCGAGCGGGCGTTCGCCCTGATCATCGACATGGTCGATTGCGTCGGCCCGCCGATGACCCAGGACTGCGTAGACCGGATCCGCAGGGAGAGCTGGGGGGATAGGTTCGGAAGGGCCGCCCAGAGCGATGCCACGGACCAGTTGTTGGACCTGATCTATCGTGACGGGGATGCCCCCGATTCCGAGCGGACCGTTCCCACCGAGGAGGTGGATCAGAATGAGGAAGAGCGATGAGCCGCAGGTGGCGGTAGACGCCTCGGAGGAGCGGAAGCGGAGGGCGGAGGAGCGGCTCGTCGCCGCCTCCAAGATCCGCTGGACACCGAGGGAGCTATCCGAACGTATGGCCGCACAGGTGGTGGGCCAGCAGGACGCCCTCCGCACGATCTCGGTGGCCGCCATACAGCACGTGGCCGCACGGGTGCGGAGGATCGCCAGTACGATGCCCCCCGTGCAGCCCACGCGGATTGATCCCATCCTTTGCATCGGGGGCCCCGGAACAGGGAAGATGCTGACATGTAAGGTGTTGGGGCTGCAGTTGGGAATCCCGTACCACATCGCCGACGCGGGCCGCATCACCGCCGAGGGGTGGCAGGGCCTCGGACTGTCGGAGGTGCTTCACCCCCTGCTGACGCAGGCGGCCGGGTACATGGACTACGCCCGCTGCGGGGCGGTCTGCCTCGATGAGATCGACAAACTCAGGAGGGCAGACATGACCTCACATGGCGGCCGTGATATCTCGGGGGGCGATGCCCAGAACGTCCTCCTGAAGCTGCTCAACGGAGACGTGGTGCAGTTCGAGGTGTTCGGCGGCCCCAACGGGACCGGCCGGACCATGATCACGTTCCCGACGGATCACCTGCTCGTGATGGCGGCGGGGGCGTTCGAGGGGCTGGAATCCGTGGTGCTGGATCGCCTCCGGGGTCGCCGGCGGATGGGCTTCGGCGGCGACGATCGCAGGCCGGACGAACTCTCACCGTCGGAGTTGCGGCGGATGGTGACCCGCGAGGACCTGCAGACCTACGGTCTCAGGCGGGAGATCTGCTCGAGGTTCGGCCGCATCGTCGTCTTCGACGACCTCGATCGGCGAGCCCTGCGGAGGATTCTGCTGGAGACGCCGGAGGGGCCATTCTCCACCGTACAGGCACTGGCCAGGTCGCAGGGCTTCCGATTCGATGACTTCCCTCCCGCCCTGATCGAGGCCATCCTCGACCGCTGCGGCGGTGATGCACGGCGGCTCGCGGGACTCGTGTCACAGGCGACGGAGGCGGCGTTCTACTGCGTACCCGACAGGATCAGGGCGATGGGCCGCCGGGCGACCGACGGTGAGGTGGTGGTGGGCCTACGGTCGGATAGCCTCGACAACGGCTATCATACGGTCAGGGTCGAACAGCCGGTGGGCGTGGACGATGACGAGGACGTCGCCCTTCCGCAGCCCCGCCGGGCCCGAACCGCGAGGGGCGGGTGATCCGTCCCGTCCGCGTTGGGACGTGGTCGGGTGTCGCTGATTCGGAGCTGGCCAGCAGGGCATCGCAGGTCCCGCTGAGGTAGCGTTACAGAGATGATCCGGGCACCCCGCGCCGACGTGGGTACGGACTGGGGAGGCCGTTGCATACGACGTCCAATCCCACATGAGACTTTCGCCTTGGGCCCGGGCATCGTATGATAGACCGCGGCAATGGACCCAAAGCCGATTGCCAGCAACTGGAGGAGGTACCCGCAGATGCCGAACCGACCATCCGAGGGCGAGCCATCGACAGCACGAGCCGTTCCCGTGCAGGGCCTGGAGGCTTGCCCCGACCGGAGACGTGCCGTCGCATACCACGAGGCGGGGCATGCGGTGATGGACTGCCTGAGAGGGCGCAGCTTCAGGTGGGTGAGCATCGTCCGCACGGACGCCTACGCCGGACAGGTTCAGGGGTACGACCTCCCCAAGTGGTTCGAGCCTGACATGGCCTCCGGCCCGGAGTATGACGAGGTGATCGAGACCCTCGTGCTGGGTCTGCTGGCGGGCGGTGTCGTCGAGGAGGAATACATAGGGATACGGCCCGAGCCATGGTCAGTGCAGAGCGACCTGGAGAAGGCGGTGACGCTCGCCGAGTGCCTCAGTGGCAGCATCGAGGACACCGAGAACTATTTGGACGAGATGAGGGAACGGGCACGAACGCTCCTACGGGAACACTGGACCGCGGTTGAGACCCTGGCGACCGCACTCCTGCAGCGCCCGAAGATGAACGGCAGTGCGGCATGCCAGATCATCGAGGCGGCACTGCCAGCGGCGGCGAAGGAGGAGGCCGCACGACGCCGTAGGGTATGGGGACGGATCGCTCAGCGAATGGGCAAGGACAGGGCGATCGAGGAGCGTTCCCAAAGGGCGCGGAGGCACTCTGCCTTGGAGAACGAACTCCTGAAGGTGCTGAATGAGCACCTCCGCGACCACCCCATGGAGCGGGACGACGTGCTGGCCGTGCTGTGGCATATGGGAGGGCGCGTGCGGGAGGCGTACAGGTCGGCCTGACGGGCGCCTGGCGTCATAGGGTTCCGCTCGTTCACGGCGTCTCATCTCATAATCTCATCGGCGAGGCGGATGAAATGCAGGGCCGTTATCCGTCCCACGTGGTCGGACCGCGGCCTTTCCACGGGCCCATGGCCGTACGGTGGTGGGGGTGGTGAGGCAGCCTCACACCGAGGCCACGTCACCATCGAGGCGCCATCCCCTCAGACCGACAGTGAGGCCCCCGTCGTCGGGATTCCCACTGTCGTAGGCGTCGAGGAACAACGTTCCGAGCGGACCATCGGTGTCGCCGAAGCGCACCGACGCCGCCTCCCCATCCGCCAGGGCCTCCACGGCCCTCACGTCGTCGGGTTCCGGTGCCAAGTTCGGGAACAACTCCAGCAGACCGCCGCGGCGGGCCGCGGCAAGCACCTGCTGCAGGGCATTGTCTACCATCGGTCGTCTCCAGTGCTCGTATCCGCGGTGGGCACGGCGGGCGGTCGTCACCCCGGTGTGGCCGAGGGGCTGATCAGGGCGCGCCGCATACCTTTCCTGTTCGCCGCGACGTCACGTTGTCCTCCGTCCGTCCAACCCGGCCGGGCATCCGATGAGGAGCACCCAACTCTCCCGCGATGCCGGACGATCGGCTGGACGTGATGGGCCATTCATTAAGTCGAATCGATTATGGGCACGAATCTTCGCTCTAGGCGGTTGTTCAACTGCGGTGGGGACTGGGATCATCGCCACACCAGGCGGGGCCTGGAGCGCAGCCACGCTCTTGTGACGGCACATCTGAGCGGGGGCTCGGGGGCTGGCAGTTGAGGGCTACCCGCCAGTCCTCCGCCCCGCCCGTTCGCGACGATCTGGTTCCCGTCCGGCGCGCCATCAGCGGTATTCGACACTCAGTTCAGCGGCCAACCTGCCATCTTCACGTCTGAACACCCGGTCGCAAGGTGACGCCCTCCTCGTCCCAGAAAGGACCTCTCCGCATCGTGGATGTCCAGGTTCACCAACGTGCTGCCATCGTCCGACACCCTGGCAGACACCCCATCCAGTTGCACCGTATCCCCGTCCTTCAGTATGAATTCGTCCCCTTCCCTGTATGCCATGTTGAACACTCCTCCAGTTGGTCCCTGTGCCTGCAGTGGCCCCGCCGCCACCCGCGATGTCCAGGCCCGTTCGGCGGTGCTCCGCCCGGCTGGGGCCATCATTCGTTCGCGGTCGGGGACTCGCGCGGGGTGCCGAGTTGAACCAGATAGCCATCCTTGGGTTCGAGGACGAACTCGGCGTACTCGGCGCCGCAGCCGTCGCACCGGACGTACAGCGTCTCCTCATCCTCATGGAACACCTCCCGCATAGACCAGTCCTGAGTCGTCTCGCTGGTGTTGCTGACCGCAAACTCCACCATGTTGCGGCATACCGCGATCAGGTCCTGCTCGCCGCAGGCGGGGCACGTATCGATGGGCTTGCTCACGTCATTCACTCTCCCTCGCAGGTATGTGCACAGGCGGGATGACCGGTCGGCTCCCTTGAGATTCAGCCAGCCACCAGCGCATCGTCGCAGCCGAATTCGCAGGCGTACTCCGGCGGATCCAGGGCGATCGCGTCGTAGCAACTTCTGTCGCCGTCCCAGTAGCCACCGCCCTCGTCGAGAGCGTTGCCCTCAAAACAGTCCACGGGATCATTCCAGTAGTCGTTCGGATCACCAAGGTAGGCATCGACGTCATGTATCCTACGTTCGTAGCAACGGCCCCAGTCGCAGAAGGTCCGCCCCACCATGGATGCGATCGGGACCTGAAGGTCCGGGCCTACCGACCCGTGGCAGATGTCATCACGACATACCGAGTCCAGCGGGCCTATCAGGCTGATCGTCACGGGGATGCGTCCGAGGGCAGAGAGCCTGGCAGGACCGCTGCTGTCGTGACTGTATCGCAGGATCGCCGCCTGCTCAGGATCTTGGTCTCCGGGTCGCTGCCCGAAGTGCCGGACGCGCTCCTGATGGTCCCGCGTGGCCATCGCCCGCAGTTCGTCGGCGATATGGTCGAGGCGGGCGTATTCGAGGACGGTGCAGACGACGCTCACGGGATGGTAGGCGTTGGGCCAGGAGTGGGCGTCGCAGTGTCGCAGTTCCTCTTCCAGGTGCTGAACCGCGCGGCGGCACACGTCGCAGACGCCTGCCGTGTCGCGCTCGTCTCCACCCCCAGGTGCAACGCCGTGAGTACGGCAGCATCCCGGAACTCTGGCAGGCCGAGTGTTCGCGGCGTCTGGGGCAGGATCCAGCAACTCGCCCTCGATCCACCATTCCACGCTCCCATCGGCCCACTCGACGGCCGGGCCGTCCGCACGGTGGCGCCGGCCGCGCGACCACCACATTCGTGTTCCGTCGGGTGCCTCCACCGCCGGGCCATCGTCGCGGTGCAGCCTGCCTTGGCGACACCACATCCGGGTACCGTCGGGCAGGATCGTAGCCGCGCCATCCTCGCGGTGGGCGCGCCCGTCGCTGTACCAGCGGTCGGTGCCATCCGCCGACTCGACTCTGATGAGCATGCCATCCAGGAACCACCTGTTGTACCCGTCGCCGTGTTCGATGGCTGGCCCGTCCTCGCGGTGGCGACGTCCGCGCCGGTACCACTCTCTCGTACCGTCGGGCCGCTCGATCGCGGGCCCACCCACACGGTGCCGACAGCCCTCGAGGTACCACTCCAGGGTGCCGTCCGGGCGCTGTACCGCCGGGCCATCGTCCCGGTGAAGACGCCCGTCACGATGCCAGCACTGGCTACCGTCCGGACCGTCGACCGGGCCGACGGCGGGATCACTGCAGCGAGGGCCATCCGCACGCCCAGAGCGTGGGATCCGGGCTGGTATCCGAACGACATAGACGACGACGTCGTCCTCGATTGTCTGATCCGGGTACAGGCCCTCTATGTCAACGGGGATGACTCCCAGGTCGTGCAGCCCGGCGGGCTCCTCCAGGTTGTCGGCGCGGCGGAGTCTCACCGGCGAGACCCATACGTCCGCGTCCGGGTCCGCCCAGTCGTCGCTGCATCGCCACGTCATCATGGCCAGCGTGGCCCGCGCGGCCTCGTCCTCCAGCCCCCTCGCGATCAGTACGTCGCAGACCTCGTCCAGCCTGTGGTACCCCTGCGGGCGGCCGTGGCCCTGCCAGAGGTCCGTTTCGTATACCAGGGACACGGCCGCACGTCGGCAGGCCGGGCACATCGGGTGAGCCAACTCGGCCGCTTCGCCACCGTCTGCCAAGTGCGGCGACGCTCCATGCTCCAGGTGAGGGCAGTGCGTCCTGATCCCCCCGTCAGCGGTCGGTATGCCGCGGGCGTCCGGCCCCGGTGCTGGACGTCCGTCGATCCACCGTTCGGCGTCCCCGCCCACCCGTTCCACGGCGGGGCCGTCGACGCGGTGGCGCCGACCGTGCGAGAGCCAGATCCTGGTACCGTCGGCCATCTCAATGGCCGGGCCATCATCCCGGTGAAGCACACCATCCCGGCACCACATCCGTGTCCCATCTGCGAGTTCCACGGCGGGGCCATCCTCGCGGCCGATGATCCCATCCGGACACCAACATCGGCTGCCATCAGGCTCCAACACGGATTGCAGGCGTCCCGCCAGAACCCACTTCCGCCCCCCATCCGGGTACTCGATGGCGGGGCCGTCGTCCCGGTGCGGCTCGCCCCCCTGGTACCAAGCGTAGTACCCCCAGAGCGTCTCAACGGCCGGGCCATCGTCCCGATGCAGTTCCCCGTCGTGATACCATTCGCGCCCCCCGCGGGCATACTGCACTGCCGGGCCATCATCCCGGTGGCAGACGCCATACCGGTACCACCAGGTGCTGCCGTCGGACCACTCGATGGCAGGGTGGCCTTCACGATGTGGCACCCCGCGCCAGCACCAGTAGGTCGACCCATCCCGATCGATGATGGCGGGCCCCTCCTCGCGATGGGGAAGCCCCGCCCTCAGGTGCAGTATGGAGACCGCTCCGGTCATATGATCCCCGATGTGTACCTGCTCACTTGGTGCCTCGATCACCTCGACCAAGGCGATGTTGCTGATCCGCGCGTTGCCGATCATCCGCTCAGCCTCCTTCGCCGCCCACCCGTGCGGCACGCCGCCGCACCTCGTATTGCCCCCACACCGAGTCTTATACGCATGTGCCACCGGGACATATCTTCTCATGTCCGTCGGGGGGCGGCGACGGAATCCCATACCTGCTGCGGGCCCCATCCGACCACGGGATGTCCGCCAGCCGCTCCCGCCAGTCCCGCAGCAGGAAGTGTGCCGGGTACTCCAGGCCGAACGCATGGCTGCGCCAGGCGATCGCCTCCAGCAGGTGCCGGTGCCTGTCTGAACCTGCCGCGAGCAGCAGCAGGCTCCTCAGGCCCTCCTCGGTCTCATCGGCGTCGCCCGTCCTGGGGCGGTAGGTGACCACGGCGGGGATACCGTGGTCGGCCAGCAACCGGACCTTCTCGGTGTCGTTGGGGACCGGCCGCGCCCGGATCCCCGCCGCGACGTTCTCCCACTCCTCCGGCGTCCGCGGCCACGGGATGCACCCCAGCAACGCCTCGATCCGGGCCGGATCAGGCTCGATCGGCCCCTCCCCATCGGGCTCGCCCACCGAGGTGGCCGCGACCGCCCTCATGTCACCGCGGTTCGTCCGCCAGACCTGACAGTTCGCCATGAAGCGTGAGCGGGCGCGTTCGTCATAGAAGATGCCGTCGAGGTCGGTCACGTTGGTGGTGATGATCGTGGCGAGCCGCCCCTGGTAGCGCTCGTCGATTAGCCTCCCCCAGTTGCGGACGGCCTCGGATGTCGGAGACTCCGTTCCGAGGTCGTCCACGACCAGCAACGGCGTCTCCAGGAGGCCGTCCCACTCCCTGCTCCTCATCCAAGCCGGCTCGAAGGTGACGGCACCGAGGCATCGAAACAAGCTGTCAGCGGCGATGAACCGGGCGTCCTCGTTGCCACTGACTCGGGCGTAGGTAACCAGGACGAGCCCGGCGATGCAGGTCTTCCCGGCCCCGACCGGGCCCACGATGACCACGTTGCGGCCGCCCCGGACGTTGCTCTCCAGCCCGGCGAGGTACGACAGGACGTCGTCCGCGATGTCGCCCGGCAGGTCTTCCAGCGTCGGGTTTCGCGAACGGACTGGTATCTGGAACCTCCCACCGTACCGTTCCATCCGGGCGCCCCAGTGTGGGCACCAGCGCGGGTTATCCAGCGGGCAGGGACGCTCGGTCGCCTCAGTTGCGGGATCCGGCGGGTCGTGTGGTCTGCTCGAGTTGGGCGGCAGACGGTACTCACCGCGGCAGTACGCGGGATCGAAGGGTTGCTTCAGTTCGACGAACCCATCTTCCCGGGTGTAAGTGGGCCAATCGTTGAGGATCAGGGGACACATCTGATCTGGTGCCCATGTGCTCATCGGTCTTCACACTCCTACAGCCGATTCGCCAGTTCCCCCAGCAACTGGCGTCTCCGTCGGTTATCTTCCCTCACCTGCCGCAGGTCCTCGGCGGTCTCAGACCGCCTCGGCTCCCCGGAGGTGGTGCCGGTTCCCGGTTCGATCCGGCGATGGCCGAATCGCGTCCGGGAGTTGCGAATCACGTCCAGCACGTGTTCCCGCCCCTCGCGGAGGGCCGCGACCAGGCACGGGACGATCTTCTCCCGTAGCCCCTTATCCGTGTAATAGTCAGTGAAGATGGTGATCATGTCCGAGGCCTCGCGGGGGGTAACGACGGAGCGGTACTTCCGGGCCAGGGAGGCGGTGAGCCCGGCCCGACGCAGCAGGTCCTCGACCTGCTGCTCATCAGCCGGGGCATCGGTGGGGGCGGGAGACGCGGAGTGGTCCCCCCGCCTGGGACCCTCGCTGCGCTCGGGCCCGCTCACGACGGCAGACGGGGATGAGGTCCTGAGGTCGTTGCTCTCAGACTCGCCGTTGTCGTTGTCGTTTCCGTCGTAGTTCGAGTCCGAACGACAGGTCAGGTCGTCATCACCGGCCGTGGACGTGACGGGGGCGGCGAAGGCCGCCGCCGGAACGTCTGATGATGATTCCTCTGATAGATTCTCTGACCTAACGTCTGAACAACGTCTGACGGAGGGCACGAAGCCCTGAGCCTGTTGGGCTGAGGGCACTTCCGTCACCCCGTTTTGGGAATCTTCCACCCCATTTCGGGAATCCGTCGCCCCGTTTTGGGAATCGATCACCCCATTTTGGGGAGCGGGATTCCCATTTTGGGAACCGAATTCCCCGTTTTGGGAAACCGGATCTCGTTGTCGGGAACCGACGGTCCGCTCGGCCGACGCCGCTGATTGGCCGTGCCAACCCTCGAAGTCGGCCACCAGCACCGACCCTCCATCGAGGGTGACCAGCCCACGGGCGGTCAGCCTGGTGAGGTCTGCGCGGACGTGATCGACGCGGATGCCGAGGTCCGCGGCGAGATCGGGCAGCGGCCGGATCACCTGCCCTGGCACCAGCCGACCGTTGCGGTCCGCCCCTCGCCAGGCATTGGCCAGCAGCGTGATGAACAGGTACCGCTGACGCCAGGTCAGCCCCGACATGCGGGCGTCATGTAGCAGGCCGGGGGTCAGCGGAAAGAAGCCGCCCCTCCTGGCGGTCTTGCGGTCATCACCGTGACTGGGGGAATCGTACGTGGGCATCTGGGTCTCCTCTCGTCCCCGGGGTGGCATCGCTCCTCTGGCTGTGCGGCTGGGAGAGGGGTGGAGGAGACCCGGGGGGTCGACACCCCTCTCCCGGCTGTCGCCCGCCCCCGGGGGCCTATTCCCGAGGCGTGGTGGCGACATCCAACCATCAGTAATGGGGATCTGACCCTTCGACCTGCATCCGGCGGTCGACCAGGACGGAATCGGTCAGCTTAGCATTGGATCCGGGCACGGGAATGGTTGCAGAAAGGTCAGTGTTGGGATGCGCTGCGTTGGAGATCGGGGGGATGGAGGGCGACTCGGAGGCGGAAGGCTCAGGCCCGATGCTCTCGCTTGCGGCGATTGGCCTGGAGCAGTTGGACCTGCCGCTCCAACGGCAGAGCGAAGAAGAGGTGGATGGCCAGGTCCACGACGTCCGAGAGCCGGATGTGTCGACCGAGGGCGCGGGAGCCCAGCAAGGAGAGCTGGGTGATGTGGGTGATGCTCGATCTGCGGAGGGCGAAGGTTCGGGCCTGGGACGCGCCGCGGCGGCCCAGCAGTTCGGCGTGGTCGAGGACTGGGCTGGTCCGTATGGCGACCGCGACGATCTCCGACAACCTGATGTGACGGCCGGTGCGCTCCGACAGCGTCCTGGAGAACACCCGCAGCGATCCGATCGCCTCGGAGGACAGGTAGTACAGTCGGGGTACGACATCCTGAGGGTCTTGGATGGCCGAGGCGCGACCGACCTCATCGCCAGGCCCCGCCGACTGCGGCGTCACCTCTTCGGGCATGTGCCGACGGACGAGGTCCGGCACTAGCGTCACCACGAGCAGGTCCGGGGCACCGGCAACACCGCGGTCGGGCGGGAGGCCGACGGCCTTCAGCGGCTTGATGATGTCACCGATGACGTCACAACGTCCTGCCCTCGAAGGCACGACGAGGATTCTCGTTGCCTGGAGACCAGCAAGTCGTGGGGGGCTGGCCACCACGACACGATCATGATCTGCCAGAAGCCGCTCGATCAGTCGTGTGAGAAGTTCCGCGACCACATCGGTGCCATCGGCATCATCTGTCGGGCTCGGTCTCACGGTCAGCGCGCTGAGCCCCGGCACGGCGGAGGACGCCGTCATCTGACTCACATCAGCAACTCCATCGGCCAAGGCCGTCAGCAGTGATGGCAGGTCGCACGTCCCCGCACGGCCCCGCTGCCGGGACCGCGGCGGTCGTGGAGTCAGGTCGAGCAGGATGGTCCTGAGGCCGGCCCACGCGCAGGCCTCGGCGAGGTCGTGCGCCGTCGCACACTGGCCCTTCCGCGAGCGGCAGGAGGTGAGGATGAGGAGTTGGCCCATGGGGTGGTTACAGGTGCCCGCAATGATATGATGATATGGTTACGACGTCGCCCTTTTCGCCGCCTACGAGCCCCGCTCCTCCCGCCTCGAGGCGGCGATCGGGGGCGGTCCCGGTTGCCCCGGGCTGACACCAGAGATCGCCTCCAACGAGGGGCGCAGGGCGAGCCCGATCGCCTTCGCCAACAACGGTGGGACGGCGTTCCCGACCTGAACCATGGCCGAGGCCATCTCACCGGAGAAGCGGAAGCTGTCGGGAAAGGACTGCAGCCTGGCCATCTCCCGTGCCGAGATCGTCCGCGGCAGTTCATAATGGATGTGCGGCGCGCCGTTGTTGTGCTTGATCGTCGGGGACGGCAGGCCGATGCGGAGCCGGCGCCAACTGCCGGAGTAGCCATCGTACAGCGTCTCCCCGGGGGCGACCCGCGCCAGACGCATCTCCATCTCGGATGTGTGGCGGGTCCATTCGTGGTTGGTGGCGGGATCCCTGGGGCGGCCCTTGAGATCGTTGATGGCGCACTCCACGGGAATGAAACGGCGGCGGGACAGCAGCGGCAGTGGCCGGGGGTTGGGCCGGCCATATCGATTGGCAACGATGAACAGCCTTCTTCTCATCTGGGGGACGCCGAACTCGGCGGATTCGAGCATCATCACGGATCCATCCGGGTAGCCGATGCCAGCTAGGCCGTCGAGGATCCGCTGGATGCGCCCCCCCTGCTCGATGCTCAGTAGTCCTGGAACGTTCTCCATCACCAGGAAGTGCGGGCGCAGGATGCCCGCGACGCGGAGGAACTCCTGGTACAGGTGCCCGCGGGGGTCGGCCGGGTCACGTTTCCCCGCCGTCGAGTGGCTCTGGCACGGCGGCCCGCCGCAGATGACGTCAGGCGGGGCACCTGGGAAAAGCGCCAGAAGGTCATACTCGCTCAGATCCTCGATGAGCCCGGTGTGCAGCCGGGTGCCGGGAAAGTTGTTGGCGTAGGTGGCGTAGGCATCGGCGTCGGCCTCGACCGCCAGCACGGGTTCGTAACCCGCCATACCGAACCCCAGGCTCAGCCCACCGGCGCCGGCGAACAGGTCGACGACGCGGTAGGTCGAGCCCGTGTCCACCTGAGAGGTGTCCACCCACTCGATGTCGCTGCCCTCATAGCTCCTAAACTTTGGCGTTTTCTGCATCGGCCTCGTGGCGCATATATGTAAGGTAGAGGTGGAACCTCGGCTGACTCTTGCTGCCTCACGGTGAGGCGTCCTCGGGGAAGAGCCGCCGCAACCGCCGCCCCAGCTTCACGGAGTTCCTCGTCTCGCACTCCCACACTATCACCACACGCCAGCCCAGCCGCCGTAGTTCGCGCTGGTTCTCACGATCAAGCTCGATGTTCCGCTCGAACTTCGCCAACCAGAACTCGCTGTTCCGCATCGGTCGTTGGGTATGGCAGCAACCGCCGTGACGGTGCCAGTAACAGCCGTGCACAACGACCACCGTCCCCCATCTCGGCAGGACGATGTCCGGACGGCCGGGCAGGTCCCGCCGATGGAGCCGGAACCGCAGGCCCATCTCGTGGAGCATCCGCCGAACGATCAGCTCCGGCCTCGTGTTCCTGGAGCCGACGGCGGCGAGTCTCCTGCTGGATATCTCTGGCGACTCGTGACGCATGGTGGAGTGGATACCTTGCCTTGGGCAGCCTCCCCCGTGTCATCTTAGCCGTGGTGCCGCCGACCCGCAAGTGCATCGGTGTCCGTGCGGAGGCACATCAGTCTCCACAAGGGGCAAGTTGGCGAGCCTGGTGCTATTGCTTTCGCCCGGTGAAGCCTCTACAATCGCTTATGTCCGAAGTACAGGGAGGATTCGCCTGCTATGAGCGATCACAAGGACGAGAGGGTCGAGGCCGAGAGATTGTGGCGCACCCATATCGAGACGGCCGAGCCGCTCGATCAGGACGAGGTGCGTTTGGTCGTGTTTCACGGCTTTGCCAAGGAGGAGGACTGGGATGATCGCGGCGGAAACCTCTTCTGGCACACTGCCACCTGGCCTGATCCCGACGCCATCGAATGAGATCGCATCCCCGTCGTCCTCCTCAGTCATCACGGTGCCGCACCGACCTGTACGGCAGGTGCAACATCGCCGCGGCCGCCTTCTTCGTCTCCTCGCCCCGCCGGTCATAGCGCACCGTGGAAGTGATCTGCCGGTGGCCGGCGTGATTCATACAGGTAGACATATCCGTCAAAGACAACAAAGTTGACAAACATGTGCGGCGCAGATCGTGAGGGGTCAGGTCACGCACTCCAGCCTGGCGGACCCTCCGCTTGAGCATCCGGTAGATGGCCCGGTCCGACAATCGCACCCCCACCTGCATCCTGCCAGCCTTGTCGACTGGGCAGAAGAGCCGGCCCGGCTCATCCCCGCGGACCGCGATGTAGTCTTCGATGGCGTCCCGAGCCCCATTGTCGAGGTAAATCGCGCGCTCAGCAAAACCCTTCCCAGTAACCACGAGTTCAGAAGTCTCCGGCCGGTAGCTATCCAGTTTCAGTGACGAAACCTCGGCCCGCCTCAAGGCCCCGGCGAACATGAGACCGATCAGGGCCACGTCCCTGATGCCGGCGGGGCCCTCGTCCCTCAGGCAGGCTTCCACCAGTGCGCCGATCTCCCCTGACGTGACAGCCCGCCCCGCCAGCAGTCGTGATCCCCGCACCGGTCGTACGTCACGGATTCGCTGGTAGTCATCGCTGGAGATGAGCTCCAGCCCCCACGCCGCCCTTGCCACGCCACGGATCGCATGAAGTGTGGCGTTGATGGTCGCAGGCGCGTAGCCCAGCTCCACGAGCTTCGTCCGCACGGCCGCCACGTGTTGGTAACGAAGTCGTGCCCAGTCCAGCCCCAGGAAGTCCCGGGTCCCCGCCGTCAGTTCCGCCACCTTACTCAGTTTGCCCGCCATTGCCCGTCTCCCCGTCGGCGCCAACGACGCCAAGTACACCAGCGCGGGATGCTGATCCGGCGGCAGTTCCCCCCTCTGCATCTCCCCACGAACGCTAATGATTTCGTTCATCGGTCCGATTCGCCTCCTCAAAGCCGCTGAAGATTGGGGGCTGAGAATGGTGATTCTCGACCCCAATGACTGGGTGGGTTCGCAGACCCTGCGGGCAAGGGGGGTCGGTGGATACGCATAGCCATGACCGCCAGTATTGCCGCGTCTTACAAGCTGACTGCTCACGTCTCCCGTCTCATGTCATGTCGCCGGGCGTCCAGGCCAAACCCATATAAGGCTCCCTGCAACGGGGCTGTTGATCCTGATGTGGCGAGGCCGGGCAGCCGGATGGCGACGACCAGCCAGGGATCTCTTCCGTGGCCTCCCGTTGCAGAGGGAGCTGCGCTATGCGTTCAGCGAAGCGAAGTTCGTCGGTTGCTACGCCCGTGAAGGAGAGCGAGATGGTCGTCGGCTTCCCCGCCGCCGCTGTGGCAGGCAAGCGCGGGAGCTACCAGATCATCTGCGGCGACGCCGGGGAGGTGGTCCCGATGCTGCCGCAGGTGCACGCCGTGGTGACATCGCCACCCTACTGGGGCAAGCGGATCTATGGGGACTCGGGAGTCGAAGTCGGCCGCGAGGGGAACGTCGAGCAGTACATCGAGACCTTGGTCAGCATCTTCACGTCGATCCCGCTCCACCCGCGTGGTTCGATCTGGGTCAACATCGGCGACAAGCGCGACCCACGGAACGGTGGCCTGCTGGGCATCCCGCACCGCCTCGTCACTGCTATGATGCAGGCGGGGTTCATCCTGGTGGACGACAGTGTCTGGGCCAAGGGGATCGTTGGGGTGGACGGACGGACCCAAGGCGGATTCCTGACCGAGCCGGCGCGACACAGACTGAACGGCAATGCCTTCGAGCCGATGTACAGGTTCGTTCGCACGCGCAGGGCCAGCGATGCCTGGACTGACGTATATGCGGTGGCTATCCCCCGTCAGAACGTCCCCGACGTCCGCTACCTCCCCGAAGACCTGATGACCTGTCACACCTCCGTCGAGGGCCGCTGCCTCCCCAATGTGTGGCTGATCCCGATGGGCCAGACTAGCGAGAAGCACTTCGGTGTGTTTCCGGTGAGCCTCGTGGAGCGGTGCATCGCCATGGCCTGCCCCATCTGGGTCAATGGAGATAACTCCCTGGTTGAGAGGCGAATCGAGATGGTGCCCTACATCGAGGGTCGCGGCTCGGACCGCTATATGGGCAAGCGCTCTTTGGTGGCCGCGGATGATGGCGGGGAGATGCGTGCGATGTGCGGGCGCAATGACACCGGCCACGATTACGTTCCTCGCAAGCCGGTCACGCTCGGTTGGACCGAGTGCGACCCGGAGGGGCAGGCCGGAATCGTCCTGGACCCCTTCTGTGGCACGGGCACGACCGGCGTGGCGGCGCTGAAGCTGGGGCGCTCCTTCATCGGCATCGATCTCTACGACGCGTACTGCGAGATCGCCCGTGGCCGCTGTGAGGAGACGCTGCACTTCCTTAACGAGCACGGGCTGGATCCGCTGGCACTGATGCGGTGAGTGGGTCCGTCGTGAGCACCACGCCCGACATGTGGAGCGGACCGAGTAGACCTGTATAAGGGAATCGTGTTGGGCAGAGGCGTGGACACCGACTTGGCGCACTGGGACGACGCAGCATGGCGTCTCCTCTCACGCAATCAGCATAACCTAAGGAGCAATGAGCTATGGAGCACAAAGCCACGTTGTACGTCCCGGCGCCGGAGTTCGACGCCGTGTGCCGGGAGTGTAACCGCGAGCAGAACAGCGACGACGGAACTCTCTTCGATGAGGAGGTCCATTTCGCCAGTGGCACGATGATGGCGGTACAGGTGTGCCCCTCGAAGGGTTCGACTGTCTGGACCCAGGGTGTGCTCTTTGAGCGCGCCAACGACGGGGGCTTCTATGAAGTCGGGTGTACCGGCGTGAGAGACGACATAGGCGGAGAGTACATCGTGTACGAGGGCGACGATGAGTACGTCGTCACGGTGGTGCGTGCCAAACAGGACCGGGAGCGCCGCGTCGGGCTTGCGGTGTAGTCGTCTCAGGCCAACTAGGGAGCGGTCGCTGTGGACTCGGACTAGATCTGCGTCGAAGACAGCATCTTCAGGAACAGATGCCCCCACTGTTACGAGTGCCGGAGCCACCATCGGACATGTAGCGCCCTGACGGCGATTGACGTAGTATCCAAAAAGAGATGAGCGGCTCGCTGACATGGGGCCAGATGGGTGAACCGGGGTGTCCCGGCTGGATACGGACGGAAGAGCCCGACACGCCTTCCGAGACGCGGCATCGGAACGCCACGGTGGAGCGACGCCTGGCATCGCCGCTTGTGATTCAAGAATGACCCAATGTGACGGCGGAATCCTGTTTTCAGCGCACGCTGGCAACAGGGCTTGCCAACGACGGGGCCGCTCACATTCAACATGAGACGCTGCGGCGTACAATGGCTCCAGATCGAAGGCCTCGGCCGAGCATGAAGCGCGACACGGTTGTGGGGGGATGTGTCCACCGAGGGTGATGGCGTGCGGGGCTCGTGCTGCGGGATGACGCCACCGCCACCCCCGATTGCATATGAGGAATCGTCCTTTCGTGGTACGGGCCCACGACGTAACATCCCTCCAGACATCGAGGCCGTCGGGGCCCCAGAGACATAAGGAGAAAAACCAGAATGGCTAACCCAACCAGTCGCAGTCAGAAGCCCACATCGCGATCGACCGAACCGTGGCGGGTGGACACGGAGGCGGCCTTCGTCAACTCGGTGTCACCTACGCCCGACGGCTCGGCCCTGTCGGTGCGTTTCGGGCTCGTGAGGTTCTACTTGGTTCCGCAGGGGGCAGAGGCTGCCGACGTGGCGACGCTCGGAGAACTGGTGCGCGAACTCTGCGGCGTCAGCCGGACCCGCGGCGCGCCCATCTACGTGAAGCTCTGGGATCCCCGTGGCCGCCCTCCCCGCAAGTTCACTGAACTGTCCAAACCACCTCAGACGGAGAGGTGGGCCCGGCTGGGTCTCATCGCTGCCAGCCTTGAGCACCAGCCCTTGGGGCATTGGTACGAGTTGGTCCTGACGACGTTAATGGTCGAGCACGGGGGCACACTTGGGGCCCGTGTCAGGGCCGGCGACGCGGTACATCTCGTGATTCGAGTTCCTGAGGATGAGGGCTGCCGTCGATTGGCAGAGGTCGTTGTTGCCAACGTTCAGGCAATATGCCGGACGATCGCGTAACGCCGACCGCCGGCGTGCCACGAGCCGTCCCAAGCACAGGCCGCACCGGCACCGCATATGCGGGCCGGATCACGACGGAGATGGTGAGCATTATGAGCACGCTCTTTGCGGGGACGTACGAGGATACTGTCCAGGGCCGGGCGACCCGGCTGCTGGCGGGCGTGGCCCAGGTCGTGGAGTTGCACTTGGGTTCGAGGAGGACGACGAGAACAAGGTCGGCTGTATGATCGACCTGCACCGGATCGAACGGGACGATCTGCCCGAGGACCAGCGGTCGCTGTGCGACGAGCTGCGGGCGTACTTCGGGATCGAGTAGGAGCGCAGGGGGGAAGAGCCGGGCACACCACAGGACGCACGCCACGGCGTCGCTTGGGCGGGCCGACATCACGATGAGAAGGTGAAAAATGATGCCCAATGCATATGAGTTGCAGTTGAGGTCGCCCCCTACGGGGCGCAAGAACGGCGACGGGTCCGCGAGTCAGATTCGCGAACCCGTCAACAGGGGGGATGGTTGAGATCCGTCCCGTGGATCGTATACACCGGAGTCAGGGCTATGTCAAGGCCGCCGGGCAGAGGCCGCCACGGGATGCGGGCAAAAGGCCTTCGCACACTATGAATATGAAGGGGATCACCCCGATGCTCAACGAGAACCTTGCCGCAGGAGTCAGGGCGGTGCCGACGCCGCACACGCAGCGGCCGCCGGGGATGACGGAGATGACGGAGATGACGGAGACCGTCATCAGGACGCCCGAAGGGGCCTACAGCACCAGGGATGAGGTCCAGGTGGCAGGCTGGTACGTGGATGATGTTCGCGTACCGGTCGCACACGAAGACGAGTTGCGTACCGAGCAGTGGTATGTTGACGATGATGGTGCCCCGATCGCCCTGGACGGGGAATTGCGGGTTGAAGAGTGGGCCGTTGACGACTACGGGGACCCCATCGCAAGGGAACTGGACCTCGAGTGGGTCGAGCTCTACATCGATTCCAGCGGGAAGCCGATCGGCGAGGTCGATGAGTGCGTCGAAGTGCCCGCCCACCGCGGCGACAACTGCCAGGTATGCGTCCGGCGGGGTCGGTCGACCCAAACCGTCCCAGCCACGTCGCTGGCCTCCGGCGCGCAGATCGTCGGTGTGATCTGCCCCGACTGCGGCTCCACTGTAGCCTGGCGTGATGGCGCTGGCATTGTGGCGGAGTGCGAGTGTGGTGGCCTGATCTCCATGGCCTCTATCATTGCGAGGCCTTCGGCCAACGCGAAGGCTGGATAGCGGCTTGCTGCGGGAGGCCCGGGCGGATGCCCGGTGATCCGCCCGGACCTCCGTTCAACGAGCCGAGCAGCGCGCCGTGCGCGAGTATCCCGAATGCGTACCGCCGGAGCGTATCGCGTCGGTTTCGCCGACAGGGATGGCATTGCATCCCGTGCACACATGGTTACTGAACATACCTACTGCCATCCAGACTGCGGCACGACAGACCAAGGGGAGTAACCGGGCAAGGCCCAAGTGGAACGGAGACGCATACCGTCCGTTCCATCGGCGGCCAAGCACCAGATGATGCACGGCGCAACGCAACGGGTCGATCTGGCACACGATGATCCGGCGCATACCACGGTGCGGTTCGGGCACGAAGGAATGATCACCAATGGACAAGACAGCGTGCAACACGCGGGGAGATGATGTCCGCAGGCCGACACTTGACAAGCCGATCGTTACGATCGAAGTCGCCCACCCCGCGAGGGAGGTGCCCGATGATGACGCTCCGTTCGAGCACGCCCTACGCATACGGATTCGCGGATATGATCTACTACTGCTGGCTCTGTGACCGCATCCCCCTGACCATGGAAGAGCGGCACCCGAGCTTCCTGTTCAAGGCGCAACTCGTCGCCCCTGACTGCGCGATGTACGGCATCCCCGACTACTGGATGTCACCGGGATCGACTTCCCGGACGGGTGCGATCACACCAATGGGGCGGACGAGCTCTGCTTTGGCCCCCACGGCTTCAGCGACGTTGTGCTTCGCCTCGTCTCCGAGTTGCGGGCCGAACCGTGGGATGCCAACCTCACAGACGAACACCGAAGGATGCCCTGGGAGGACACGCCTGGGATGCGAGAGCTGATTGACAAGTTGGCAGGGCTACGCTACCCGGCAATGGCCACCGAAGAGCACCGGCATCGCACTGGCGGGCTCTGATTGCCCGTCGCTCTGCGAAGTGCTTCTGCCTGCTGGGCCAACTGGGACTGGTGAACGTGACAATCTCCGAGATGCAGCATCTATATCAGACCGCGATGGCGCCGATTGTCGGCGCAGCACTGGCTGAGTTCCTGAGCGGGCAGAGCCGCCGAGCGGTGCCATCCTCCAGCTACGCTGCATCGGAGACCAGTCGTTCCGCCTATGCCGATAGCCAGAAGACAACAGCCTTTGCCGTATGCGTGCTCGCTCTCCGCTTGTGTCTCGCCTCCCTCTACTATGACCAGCATGATCAGCATGATCAGGGTCGCTGCTTCAAGCGACTCGATCTCTTGCCCGCCATCTCGCAGGAATGGTGGCACTGTGCGTAGGCACTCCATCGCGGCCACATCCGGACCGCTGAGCGTCCTGCGATGGCCCGCCTGATCTCTGCCTGTTGGCGCCATCCATCGCAGTGTCATCGCCGCATTTGCGTTGCTAATATGCGCTGAGAAACTGGCTCACGTGTTCAGGCGCGACCACTCTCCCTGCGCGGCTATGCCCGAATGGATTCCGCCACAAAGAAGACGCGAAGGCCTCCTGCGCGGTAAACTGGAGACGGCGGATGCCGCCTAGCCATACACCGGTCAAGGACAGCAATGCGTTGCGCCATCTACATCAGGGTTTCCACTGAAGAGCAGGCCCGTGACGGCCTCTCTCTCGATATGCAGAGACACCGCTGTGAACAGGCCGCGTTCGCAGCAGGGGCGGCGAGTATCGAGCACTTCTGCGATGACGGCTACTCCGGCACTAGGTCAGACAATCGTCCGGCGCTGCAGGGCTTCCTCAGCCGCCTCTCTGAGTTCGACGTGCTCTACGTCTGGAAGTTGGATCGGCTGGCGCGATCGGCGAGGGATTGGCATAACATCATGCACGTCCTCGCGGCGGCTGACGTAGGGTTTGTGAGCATATCGGAAGCGATCGACGCCCACGGGATTGTCGGCAAGGCCACCCTTGGCATCCTGGCGAACGTTGCCGAGCTTTTCGTCGACATACTGCGAGAGAATGTGAAGGCCGCGCTGGCGGAGCGCACACAGCGGGGGCTCACGCTGGGCCCCGTACCCTTTGGCTATCAGCGCGGTGCCAAGGGTGACCCAATCCTGCCGGATCCGCACACCGCACCAATCCTGCTAGAACTCTACCAGCGTTACGCCGAAGGGGAGACCATCGCCGGCCTTGCCAAGTGGTTGACGATCGCCACGAAGCGATCTACCCCTTGGGCGCCGACGGTGGTTCGGAAGATGCTGACCAATCCCGTGTACGCCGGACGCATCGTTCACAATGGGGAGGTGTTGGAGGGACTACATGTTGCCATCGTGCCCGATGACGTCTGGCGGGCGGCACAGGCACGCTGCCGTGAGAGCCAGCGGGTACATCCACCCGCCCGTCAACGGTCGCTGGCTCCGGTGTACCGCTGTGGCTTCTGCGGTGCAGCGGTTATGCGGCATACTGGCAACCAAGCCTGCTATGGGTGCAGTGTACGCCAGTACGCGCCGCCGGCAGACCGTCACGCTCCTCTGTGGGTACCCATTGTGAAGGTTGAGCACTACACCTGGGAAGTTGTCAGGTGGCTGACTTCAGATGAGGCCGCAGACATTGCACACCGTCGTCAGCAAGTACAGGCCACCGGCAAGCACAAAGGAGGCCGGACGGTGCTATTGACGGCAGAGCGAGACGAGATGATCTCTGCCATAGCGTACAATCTGGAGGCAGCACGGCTGGGCGCCGTTCCGGTGACGATCTTGATAGATCAGAACCGACCTCTGCAGGCTAGGCTGGGGCAGATCGACACGGAACTCGCCCGTCTCGTCTATGATGAGCCAGACCCAGTCCCCCATCTATCGCAGGGCGAGCTTCTGGCCTTAGTGCAGTCTGCGTCCGCGGAAGAGCAGCGTTTGTTCCTGCGCAGTGTCTTTGACCGAGTGGAGCTATTCCCTGACCGTATGCGGTTCATCCTACGGTCGGCGGGGCTACCCCCTCTTGTGGCAGAACTGCCAAGATACTACGCCCCCGGACGTGGCGTATCCCCGCCCCTCGCGCTCCACGCAGACCCCCCTACCTGAAGTGACGCGCCTAGCAGGATTCGGGCCTGTTCCTGCAGAAGATCAGACCTCGGCACAGGGTCGTGGCGGGCGGCGTCAGCCGGTTGCCTACGCGCCGTGTCGCCAAGGTATGCCTCAGCAACCTAGACCCCAAGGGAGACCTCTGATATGGCCAAACGCAATTTATCAATGATTGAATACTTCAACAAGATGGCAAAGAACTGGGTCCCGCTGCTGACCTTCCAGGGCAACTCGCTCGCTGAATTCGAGGACTGGCAGGCCAAGGCCAGCGAGAAGTTTTTCGAGCTTCTCGGCGACTTTCCCCAGTCGGTGGATTCGGAGCCGGAGATCATCTACTCCATCGAAGAAGATGGGATCATCCGCGAAAAGGTAATCTTCGACTCCGAGGAGGAGATGTCCGTCCCGTGCGTAGTCCTGCGGCCGACCGATATGGAGGCCGACGGCACCAACGCCGCAATCCTGTGCAGCCACGGCCACGGGCCGTACGGCAAAGAGCCTGTGGCCGGCAACAAGTCCAGCGCCGGGCTGCGCGAGCAGATCGCCGCCCACCAGTACAACTATGGCGAGATCATGGCCCGTGCGGGGTATATGACACTCTCGCCCGACCTGCGTGTGTTCGGCGAACGTTCCGACGGCGGCAACCCCTACCCCGGCCGCGACCGTTGCAACGTGCAGTTCCTGCGCGGGGCGATGTGGGGCGTGTACACGCTGATGCTCAACATCTGGGACATGAAGTGCTGCGTAGACTACCTGCAGTCGCGCGCTGAGATGAACCCCGACCGCATAGGCATGATGGGCCTGAGCCAGGGAGGCACGATGACGACCTTCGCCACGGCCGCCGAGCCGCGGATCAAGTGCGCCGACATCATCGGCTACCTGATCCCGTGGGAGCACCTTGCCATCAACCGGGCCAACTGGTGCGGAAGCCAGATGATTCCCGGCGTGTATCGCTTCTTTGACGTGCCGGATATCGCCGGCCTGATCGCCCCGCGCCCACTCCTCATCGAGATGGGCGTACAGGACAGCGGCTTCTTCATCGAGGAGCAGTTGAAGGCGTTCGACCACCTCAAGCGGATCTACGACGCGGCGGGCGCAGGCGAGGACCTGTGGCAGGACATGCATCCGGGAGAGCATGCGTTTGCCAACAACAAGGCGCACGAGTTCTTTGGGAAGTATCTGTGAGCGAAGGAGATCAGCACGCACTGCCCATGGAGGAAGACTATGCCAAACGAGCACGCCACCGGCACCAGACGGCTCAGGGGAGAGGCAGTCATCGCCTGCGCATTGGCGTCCGCGTTCCTTCTGCTCTCCACCGCTCGGACGCAGGCCCAGCAGGCCGATGTCTCCAGTCTCTGGGTTAACGACAATAAGGGCGACGACAATGCGACTGGTGACCGTGCGCATCCTCTGAAGTCGATCTCGGTTGCCTTGTCCAAGCTATCGGAACCCCTGCTGCACGGGGTGACCATCCACTGGGCCGGCGGCACGATCCTGTCCAGCGGCGGCAGGTGGATGCTTCCGGATCGCCTGCAACTTATGCTCCGCATGCTCCCCAGTGCGGGCGTGCGAATCGTCGGCGAACCCAACGAAGCGGGAGCGCTTCCGGTGCTGGCGTTCCGGGGTGATCCACTGGTTGATGTTGTCGAGGGCAACTGGTGGCTGGAAAACTTGCAGATCGGCAACGGCAATTACGCTTGCGGTTTGAGGGCAACGGGGCCCGGGGTGGTGCGCCTCAGCAACGTGACGTTCCGCATCTATACCAACAGCGGCTGTGCCATACAGGCCCGTCGAGGCGGTCTGGTCGAACTCAGCGGCGCGATCAAGATCAATGAACACCTCCACGACCAAGCACCCCCTGACAGCTTTGCCAGTATCGTGGCGGAGTACTCCGGCATCGTCCGCTACGTCGACAGCGACCATAGTTCGCTCGATATGGGCAACGGTCAGTTGTCGACCAGCTACTATGGCGTGATCGAGCTCGGGGCCAAGGACGTGCGCGTCACAAGCTGGGGCGGGCAGAGCAACTGCGTCGCCATCAATGACAGTGGCCGCATCGACTTCCATGGCTCAACGATCCGACTGTGTGCCCGCCTCAAAGGCAACACACCTGTCGGCCTTGAGGACGATGGGCATGTGCTGGGCGAGGGAGCTCACTTGATCATCGAGGGTGACAACAACAACGCCATCGTTCTCCAGAAGAACAGCGCCTTCGGATGCACTACGGTCGAACTAAGAGGGCCTATCCGGACGGCGGTCAGTGCGATGAGCGGATCCACCTTTCACGGCGGCTTTCTTGGCGACATCGGAAGTGTGGACGTCGACACGGGTGCCTGCGTTGCAATCGGCGAGGTCCAGGGGCGCATCACCGGGCAAGTGACTGCCATCCGTGGCGGCACAGTCGTCCTTCCAGGAGGCAAGGTCATATTTGGTCAGGGCGGCCTCTAGGCGCCCGACCGGGCCTCATCGCTCCCCGCCGCTGCTGATCGAGATGGGCGTACAGGACAGCGGTTTCTTCATTCAGCGCTTGCTCAAGCAACTGGCGGCGTATGACTACCTGAGGTGCATCGCAGATGCACCTCATAGCGCATCTATGACGCGGCGGGAGCCGGCGAGGACCTGCGCCAGGACATGCCCCCAGTGAGCACGCGTTTCTTAACAACAAGGTGCACCAGTTCTTCGGAGAGCACTTGTCGAGCGTCTGACCACTGAGCAGTCTCCCACGTCGGGGCTTGGCCGCCGGCCACGGTTCAGCACCACTACTGAGGAGCTACTTATGTCGCGGTCCGCACCCGCTGGGATGAGAATGCGCAAGATGGTGGCTGATGTCGGCGGCCGGAGCGGAGTCCGGGCGAACTAGACTCCGCCGCCTGTCAGGCGAACCTGACACCCGCCGACTCGATGGTTTGGTGCCCGCCAAGGCGGCCCTGCCCATCTTTCCATTTCTTTGCCGTTGCCGTTACCATCCTCGCCGTTATTCTCAGAGGAGGTTCGTCACCATGGATCGACTGACCGTTTCGCGCCTTCTGACCACGCTGTTGTCGATGGCGCTGCTCTCAACCGGATGGGCCCTGCCGTGTAGACAGTGCGGCGCTGGACCTGCAACCGTGGCCCAACGTCGGGCAGACTGCGGTGCGGTGGCACCGACCAAGGCCGTTGCGTACGCTGAGCCCGAGGTGGCCTGGGCTGGGCGGCCGCCGGCCGTCGGAATACGAGTGGCGCAGGCGGTTCCTGTCCCCGTCCCTCCGGTCGCACCGGTCACGCCGGCGGCCGGCCAGAAGGGTATGCCATGGGAGCGGGCGGGCACCGCTGTGGGGCAGGAGATTGTGGGGCCCGACGGGGGCAAGATGGTGTGGGTGCCCGCCGGCAGCCTCCTGATGGGGTCAGACGAGAAGGACGCGCCTACCGATGAGAAGCCTGCACACCTGATGAAGCTCACCGGGGGCTTCTGGCTGGGGAAGTACGAAGTCACGATCGGACAGTACCGGGCCTTCTGCCAGGCGACGGAGAGGCGGTTCGGTTCCGACACCAGCGCCCCACCGGATCACCCCATGGAGGGACCGAGTTGGGATGAGGCAGCCGCTTACTGCCAGCATTTCGGTCTTGTGCTACCCACGGAGGCGCAGTGGGAGTACGCGGCGCGAGGCGCTGACGGAAGGCGGTATCCATGGGGCAACGAGTGGGACGCGAAGAAGTGCTGTAATGGTGCGAACAGGGGTACGGGAAGGGTTTTGACTCTGGCCGTGGGCAGCGTTGAGGCGGACCGTAGCTGGTGCGGTGCGGCAGACATGGCTGGGAATGTCCGTGAATGGTGCGCGGACTGGTATGGCGATGCCTACTACGCGCAATCGCCTCCAGAAGACCCCAAAGGGGCCGGCAACGGCGAGTTCCGAGTCCTCCGGGGTGGTTCTGTTGAAGCCAACGGCGAGAGCTATTTCAGCGCATGGCGCCGCGGGCGGTGTCGTCCGGATATGCAGTACTTCTCCATCGGGTTCCGTTGTGTGGCTTTGCCGTCCCAACCGATGCTCGATGGCAGTGACGTTGTGGTCGAGGGCGAGAGCTACACCAGTATTGCCCAATCCATGGCGCGGGGCAGCGATGCGGCCGCCTCCGGAGGGGCCTATGTCGGCATTCCGCTGGCTGAACCGCACGCGGCAAGAGAAGCTGCAACCCAGGACACGGGCAACTGCGCGTATACGGTCGTGATCTCCACTGCCGGGGAGTACCGTCTGTGGGCGCGGGTATGGTGGACAGATTCCTTCGGCAACTCATTCTACCTGAGGCCGCCGGACAAGAAGATCATCGTGCTCGGCCAGGATTCGACCTTCCAGAGCTGGCACTGGGTCCGCGGCCCGTCATTGCACCTTGACGCGGGTCCAGTGACCATCGTCGTTCAGAATCGCGAGGGTGGTACCCGGCTTGATGAGTTCCTGCTGACGACGAAGACAGACTACGTGCCGATCGGCCCCCTGTCAGAGACCGCGCAGAACAACTGAGTCACCGCGAGAGCAGGGCGCCTACACTATCGCGGTGCTGCAGTTGCGCCCATGTCACCGGCACAGATCGTCACCGCTGCCTCTCCGGGCGGAGTGAGCGTTGCGGGGCACAAAGACCACGCAAGCAGGCAACACGCGGCTGGCCGACTGCAGAACCGCGGAGGCCCCCAGGCTGTATTGGACCAGTTCTGAGGTCAGCGCCTGATCGCTCCCCGCCCGCTCCTGATGGAAATGAACGCGCAGGACAACCGTGTCTTCATCGAGAAATGGTTGTATAGCGTTCAATTATCTGAAGTGCCACCCGTGGAGCGCCTTGATGAGGCTATCGGCGCTGGCGGAGGTCTCTCGCAGCACCTGCACCCGGACGACCGTGTTAGCCTGACAGTAGGCGGAGTGGCCTTGTCTGCGGCACATCCAGGTCTAGGAGGAAACCAAGTGAAGAACGTAATTCTGGTTCTGGTCCTGACGCTGTGCTCCCTGTGTCTCGTCGCGCACGCACAGACGGTCACCCTCGATTCTCCACGAGAAGTCCGTATGTCCGAGGGCACAAAGGTGTGCGAACAGGCGGACAAACTCTTGGATGAAGGCAAGCCCTCGGAGGCGCTAAAGCTATACCAGCAGGTGCTGACCTTCCTGCCAACCTCCCCCCGGGCAAAGGCCGGGGTCGCGGAGTGCAAGGTGCTGTTGGCGGCCACGACACCCGTGGCGGGGGGCCAAGTTTCGACTGGGGCCAGCCACTATCCCACCAAATACATCCGGTTTCCTCTGCCCCCACAGGGAACTAGAACGTTGCTGTTGAGCTTCGCGGCGAATGCGGCGGGGCAGTATACGATCATGGAAGTGGATGTTGACGGGAATGGCAAGATCGAGACCGCGGAGCGGCGGCAGGGGACTGCGCGAACGTACCAGAACTGTGAGTTCAGCGGGGCCGACCTGGGAGAGTTCGCGTTGCCACCAGGACCGGCTGGAAAGGTTTCGATCACGACCAGTTGGTCTCACGCGGCGCAGCCCGGCAAGCCCGTGGTTGACCAGTTCAGCGGGAAGTGGCAGTGGCTGTCGCCTGCGGGGCAGGATACGTGGAGCTATGCCGGGACGTGGCTGGGGCGTTTCAGTCTGGACAACCTCAATCAGGGCAGCATCTATGGGGAGAAGGCTGCACTGAGGCCGTACCCGCAGTTGGAGGGGGTGGCGGCAGGACAAGCGATAGTGCGGGTGCAAGGCGTGAGTGTTCCGTGGGGAACCGCGACGAACTGGCTTAAGAACGGCGCGCAGTGCGAAATGAAGCTGAGAGTGACGGATGAGAAGGGGACTGCAGTCCATCAGGGGGCTCTGCAGGCTGGGTCAAACGGGCTTTTTGAGACGACGGTGACGCTGCCCGGAGGAAAGTATGTGGCAGAGGTTCGCACCGATACGGGGCCGATAGCGGGCGAGGTCGCCGGGACGGTTCCGTTTGAGGTGAAGGCTTCGCTGGCGGCGACACAGAGGACGGGGCTCAAGGGACCTGTCATGAAGGTTGGCCGGCGGATCTTCAAGGACGACGCCGAGGGCACTGACAACTACAGCCTCATGTCGTGGGTTCAGGATTTCAGGGAATGCTGCGCCAGCGACTATGTGTTGCCCGAAAAGAGCATGCTGGTGGTGCGGCCACTGGATAATGTACAACTGACGGATGTGCAGTGCATCGCTCTGGCGGAGGAGCTGGCAACCGTGCAGGCGCCGGTGGGGGTGCAGATGTATGGACAGAAGGAGTTGACCATCAAGGGAATAACGGCACTGGCGAAGGTGCCGAACCTGCGTTCGCTGGCCTTGATGCGATTTGACAACCTGGACGACAAGGCCTGCGAGACGATTGCCACGGCAAAAGAGCTGCGGTTCCTGTGGCTGAACCAGAATGCGAAGATCACGGACCAGGGAATCCAGTACCTGGGCGCTCTGCCTGAGCTGGGCTATCTCAATATTGGGGATACGCCCGTTGTTGGGTCGGGTCTGAAGGCGCTGTCAGGCTGCAATAAGCTCGACCGGATCTATGTCGGGTCGGCGGCTTTCAAGGACGCCGCGCCTTTGGGGGCCTTTACGTCGGTGCGGGAGTTAGCCCTGTGGGGGGCGAAGGACACGACGGGCCTGGAGGAACTGCGTAACCTGCAGCGGCTGAAGTGGCTCAGCGTTCATGGCATTGACTGCCCTCCGGACAAGCTCAAGTTCCTCTCCGAGCTTCCTGAGTTGATGAACCTCTCGATCCAGGGCAACCAGTTGCTGACGGATATTAGTACCACGCCTATCCCCCAGATTACACGTCTGAAATACCTCAGTCTGCGAGACTGCCGTAACCTGGCTGCGGGGCTAAACTCTCTGGGAGGGCTGCGAGCCCTCGACAGCCTGGATCTGCAGGGTTGCCGTTCGCTTGACGGGACGGGCCTGAAAGTGCTCACCGGTGCGCCGATATTCTGGCTGGACCTCAGCGGGTGCGAAAGCATGAAGGACGCCGGACTGAGCGAGGTGGGCAGCCTGACGCAGGTTAACCAACTCGAGGCCGACGGGACAGGGCTGGGCGACGGGGCGGTGGCGCAGTGGCAGGGCTTGGCGAGTATGACGCGGCTTGACGCCTATAACACACCGCTTACGGATGCAGGAATGGAGGCCTTGGCGCGGCTCCCCGTACGCTACCTGGGCCTGAACGGGTGCAAGGCCATTACCGACAAGGGATTAATGGCCCTGACGCGCTCGGACAAGCTGCAGTCGGTGGGGGTAGGCGGTACGGCAGTGACAGACGCAGGGATAGCAGCGGCGCGGCAGGCCAAGCCGCAACTGCAGATCAGCAAATAACTGTGGGGAGAAGCCTGAGATGAAGAAGATCGTGCTTCTGCTGCTCGTGGGGATACTTGGTGTCATTGTGACTGCCCAAGCACAGACGGCGACTGTTGATTCCCCGCGTGAAGTGCGCATCGCGGAAGGCACCAAGCTTTGCGACCAGGCGGACAAGCTACTGGCGGAGGGGAAGGTGCAGGACGCTTTGAAGCTGTACCAGGCGGCGCTGAAGATCCTGCCGACTTCGCCGCGGGCGAAGGCCGGAGTGGAGAAGGCGAAGGGGGCGGCGGCAGCCCCGCAAGCCACGGCACAGCCGACGCCACCAGCCGCGCCCCCCCTCCCGCCACTGCCTCAGGAAGATGTGCCCGTGCCGCCGCAGACACAGGGTGCCTGCCCTCCGGAGGCGCTGGCGTGGCCAACGGTGATGGCGACCAAGCTGCAGGACCAGATTCCGTGGAAGGCATTCTACTGCAGTGTGGGACAGTATGGCGGCGGGCTGGAGCGGGCCGCCCAGGCCGGACTGCGCGTGTGGGGTAGCTGGACCAATACAGCGATGTGGCTGCAACAGCCGCTTTCGGACCAATGGCTGCTGACGGTGGAAGTGGGATACCCTAAGGAAGACAAGAGCGGTCAGGCGGCCATCTGGCTCAATGGGCCAGGCCACGGGACCTCGGTCAAGGCGGGTTACTGCATCCAGGTGGGCCGCACCGAGGGAGCCATGTACGGACCAGGGACGACGGGACGCTTCACTGTCGCCCCGCCGTTCGCTGCCGAGAGCTATCACATTGTCAACGTGCTCCGCAAGGGGCCGCAGTTCAGCTTATGGCTGGATGGACAGGAGATCGGCAGCTTTGAGGATACCGCGTCACTGTCCGGGCCGCTGTACTCCCGTATTGGCATCGGGGCACTCGGCGGAAGCGAGGTATACTACCGGAACCTGCGGATCCAGGCAGTGCCACCGACTCCGGCTGCCCTCACTGAGATGAGCAAGATGCCAGCCGCACCCGCGCCGACCACGCCGCCCGCTCCGAACGGTGAGTTGCTGGCCGAAGTGAAGATGGATGGCCAGAATCCGGACTGGCACATCTCGATGCCGCAGTCCACGTTCTGGAGGGGAGACCGGGTCATTCTCTGTGGCACATCGCCACGACTGCTCTGGCAGAAGGGGACAACCCAGGACTTCGCTTTCGAAGCAGACGTCCAGTACGTGCCCAGAAAGTACCCGGACCCACTGATGGTGCCGGAGGCGCAGCCAGACCGTTACTTGGCGACAGGCGCGGCGGAAGCGGAGTTGTTCATGTTCGTAAGGTTCGCTTCCGTGGTACCGATTGACCCTAAGGACGAATACCAGCCGCCGCCCGGCGCAGGCTGGCACTTCAGTTTCAACCAGCAGGACCACCGTCTGGTGTGGAGAGATGCGGAGGGACGCCAGGGCGAGGCAACCAGCGTCCCCGCCTTCTGCCCCTTCGGCGGCAACAGATACACGGTTCGAGTGGAGGTGCGACACGATCTCATTAGAGCCTATGTGAATGGGGCGCTGGTGACGGAGACGCCGCTGGGGGATCACTCGTGGCCGGCTAACCAGAAGGCTTTCGCGGCTGTCGGTAATTTGTTTGAAGGTGTCACCGTCTACGGCGCCCGCATCTATGCTCTGCAGTGACAATCGCAGGCGCACGCAGCAGCTGGTAGTGCAGAATGCTAGACTTGGGAGGCAGCCAGATGAGGAAACCAGTTCCGTTTCTGATGTTGGCGATCTGGTTGGGATGTCTCGTCGCATACGCGCAGACAGTGACCATTGATTCGCCACGCGAGGTGCGCATTGCCGAGGGTACTAAGCTTTGCGATCAGGCTGATGGGCTGGTCGCGGAGCGGAAGTATGCGGAGGCTCTGTCACTATATCGTGACGTACTGAAGATTCTGCCTACTTCGCCGCGGGCGAAGGGCGGGGTGGCGGCTTGTGAGGGGAAGTTGAAGGAGGCGGCGGCCGCGCCGAAGGCGGTCGTGGAGACGCCAAAGCCAGCGCCGGTGGCACAGGCGGCACCGCCAGCGGCGCCGCTGGCAGTGCCGGTGGCAATGGCGTCGCCGACGGTGCAGTTAGGGCGACGGTTATTGCCTCCCAATCCCGATGACTATGAAGCATACAGCATGTTCGGCGAGATGCTTGACTGGACTAAGTCCACCGTCAGCCAGTATAAGAAACTTCCCGAGGGCAACATGCTGATAGTCACGGCCCATGGCTGGGACCCGGGAGGCCAGTTGGAGGACGGACAACTGGTGACGCTGGTGCAGGAGTTGCGCGAAATCAGGTGCCCGGTGGTGCTGACGCTGCTGAAGCAGACGAAACTGACTACGGCGGGATATGCGCAGTTGGCGGGATTGCCGAACGTCGTGGCCCTGGCGGTGCAACAGTGCGCGACGGTGGATGATGAGGTTCTGGCGAGTTTCGCCAAAATACCGGCGCTGCGTTCGCTGATGCTCAATGAGTGCCACAAGGTGACTGATGTGGGGGTCAAGCGGCTGGCGGCGCTGCAGGATCTGCAGTATCTGAATGTGGCCAAGTGTGAGTTGGTTACGAGTGAGGGCGTGAAGGCGCTCAGCGCGTGTCCGAAGCTGGCGTCGCTGAACTTGTGGGGGACGCAGGGGTTTGCTGACGTTACGGCACTGACTGGGCTGACGTCACTGCGGGCGCTGGTGATGTTTTCAAAGCTGGACTCCAAGACACTGCCCGAGCTTGGGAAGCTGAAGAAGCTGCAGACACTAAACATGTCGGGGAACAATTTCGAGCGAGATTACAGCTTCCTCGCAGCTTTGCCGGAGTTGGAGACGCTGACGATAGCTGACGATCATATGCTCAGCGATATCGGCAAGAGCGATCTTGCGGGATGCAGGAACCTTAAGAGCCTGTCGCTGCCGAACTGCGGAGGGTTGACAGGCAGCGTGGCGCCCCTGGCGGCTCTTACCCAACTGGAGTCACTTAGTCTGAGCTACTGTCAGGAATTCACTGGAGAGGGGCTGCGGGAGTTAGCGGTGCTGCCGAAGCTGGAGGCACTTAGCATAACTGAGGCGTCGAAAGTCGGCAGTCCAGCGCTGGGCGAGATTGCCGCGCTGACGCAGTTGAAGTCGCTCAACCTGTGGAACTGCGACCTCTCTGACGCCGGGTTGGCGCAGTTGGCATCCCTGAAGGGACTGCAGAAGGTCGGTTTGGCGGGCAAAGCAATAACGGACGTCACTTTGCAGTTGCTGGGAGGATTACCTGCTCTAGAGGAGGTAAGCCTGCGCGATACCATAGAAGTCACTGACGCGGGGCTACTGGCACTAGCGCAGGCACCCGCAATGAAAAGGGTAGCCATACGGTACAGCAAAGTGACGCCAGCAGGCATCGGAGCGGCTAAGGCGGCCAAGCCCGGCCTTGTAACCGAAGTGATAGCGCCGTAGTAGGTGAACTAACAGCAGGGCCTGGGGATGCCGGCGGGCAGCGGTAACTCTAAAAGTGACCATGGCTGGTACGCCTTCAGCCCTGACAGCAAGAGGCTGATCGGGGGACAGCGGTGCGGACAGAAGTGGCGGGTAGTGGTAGAGATCCAGCCGGGGCCGGAGTACGACGCCATCGGCGTCCTGGGCGTCCTGGGCGGCAGCAACCCCTCCAAATCGCCAGCGTGTTTCAGCCCCGACAGCCGCCGCGTGGCGTATGCCGAGCAGCACGGGGCAAGTGGTTCGTCGTGCTCGACGGCGCTCCCGGCCCCGCGTACGATGACTGCTTCGGCCCGGTGTTTCCGCCGAACGGCAAGCTGGATTACTTGGCTGTAGAGGACGGCGTGCTGTATCGTGTCTCAGCGCTACCCCACGGCGCCTAGCGCGCCGGGAGATCACATCGAAGGAGCGAACTGCAATGAGCAGGGCTACCATCTACCTGGTCATGGCCGTATGGTTAGCGGTTATGGTCGGTGTTCACGCGCAGACAGTGACGCCGACTTCCCCCCGTGAAGTCAGAATCGCCGAGGGGATCAAACTGTGCGATCAGGCGGACAAGCTACTGGCGGAGGGGAAGGCTCAGGACGCTTTGAAGCTGTACCAGTCGGCGCTAAAGATCCTGCCGACGTCACCGCGCGCGAAGGCCGGGGTAGAGAAGGCGAAGGCCCCCCCGGCGGCGCCCGTAGCCGTTCCAGCGCCACCGGCCGCCGAAACCGTGCCAGTGCTGGAGCCGCCCAAGCCACCGACCCTCCCGCTGCCGCAGGATGAGTTTGCTGTTCCACCGGAGACACAGCAAGCCTGCCCCGCCGAGGCCTTGGCGTGGCCGACTGTAATGGCGACGACGTTGCAGGGGAGGATTCCCTGGCACGCCTTCTACATCTACGCCGGGCAATATGGCGGCAGCGTCAAGCCAGAGGGGCAGGCGGGACTGAGGGTCTGGGGCTCTTGGACCGACACCGCGCTGTGGCTGCGCCAGCCGCTTTCGGAATACTGGCTGCTCACAACTGAGGTGTGCGTCAAGAAAGACGACGGCATCTGTTTCCCGTGCTTTTGGCTGAGTGGCCCGGGATACGGCAATGCCCTCGGAATGCCCTACTCAGTGTCAATGACCTGCTCCGAAGGGTCTGTCACCGGCGGCGGGCGCACGGGCAAGTTCCGCATGCCCGAGGGCGTGAAAGAGGGAAGCTACTACACTCTCAACCTGCTGCGACAAGGGTCGCACTTTTCGATGTGGGTGAATGGTCAGCAGATTGGTGAGTTCGATGATGCGACTCTGACTGGCCCCCAATACAGCCATATAGCGATCGGCGCTCAGGGTGCCCCGGAAAAGGGCGTCTTCTTCCGGAATCTCCGCATCCAGGCGCTACCCCTGACGGCCGAACAGGCTGTGTCACTGGCGACGCCGCCGCTGTTGCCGGAAGCGACGACACCGCCCGCCCCCAACAAAAAGCTCCTGCAGGAACTTAGCCTCGACGGGCGCAGTGAAGGCTGGACATTTCCGCAGCCTCAGAACATCTATTGGAAGCATGACAAGGCTGTGCTTGTGGATTCAGCTGCACGCCTGCTGTGGCAGACGGGGCTGACAGAGGATTTTGCTCTCGAAGTGGATGCCCAATACCTCCCGAAGGTCTTCCCTACTCCGCTGATGCTCCCGGACAACCTGCCTGACGCCTACCTGCTTACCGGTGCCGCCGAAGGTGAACTGCAGTTGCACGTGGGCTTGGGTGATGTAGCACCCACCGGTATGGACGGAGCAGACTTGCCCTCGCGGTGGCTCTTTATCTTCAACTCGTCCGGCAACCGGCTGGTGTGGACGGGTGCCAATAAACAGGAGCAGAAAGCTTCCTCCCCGTACTTTGGCCCCACCAATGGCAACAGATACACGCTACGAATGGAGTTCCGGCGTAACGCCATACGCGCCTTCATCAACGGCCGACTAATGTTCGAGTCCGCAACCACCGATCACCCGTGGCTCCCGGGAACCAAGGCTTTCACGGGCCTGGATCAGGTCTACGATGGCATCGTCATCCACGGCATGCGGATCTACAGTCTGTAGATCAGGCAGAAAGCCATTGCCGTCGCTGCCACAACGTACAGAGGGAGAACACCGATGACGAAGGCGACGCTCTTCTTAAGTGTCATACTCTTGCTCGGTGCGACTGTCGTTAGTTCCGCTGAGACCGTCACCGCGACATCGCCGCGCGAAGTGCGCATCGCGGAGGGAACGAAGCTGTGCGACCAGGCCGACAAGCTGCTGGCGGAGGCGCAGGCGCAAGAAGCTATGAAACTGTACCAGCAGGTCCTGACCTTCCTGCCAACGTCCCCGCGGGCGAAGGCGGGTCGGTCAACCTGCTAGGAGAAACTGAAGCAACAGCCGACGGCGTGTACCGCCGCAGCCAGGCCGGCCTTTGTGCTGCCGCCTTCAACCAGCATTTTCGAGGCTGCCATAGAAGGCAACTTGACGTCCTTGCGCGACTTCCTGGACATAGCGGGTCTCATCGCCCCGCGCCCACTCCTCATCGAGATGGGCGTGCAGGACAGCGGGTTCTTCATCGAAGAGCAACTGACAGCCTTCTCGCACCTCAAGCGCATCTACGACGCCGCCGGCGCGGGCGAGGACCTCTGGAAGGACATGCACCCGGGGGAGCATGCGTTTGCCAACAACAAGGCGCATGAGTTCTTTGGGAAGTACCTGTAGAGCATCTCATGCGATGACGGCTGTCTCATAGGCGCTGACAACGAACATGCTCTCGAGTAGAGAGGCCCATGCGCTTTCTCGGCCCACGCCTCCGTTGCTTCCTGGTGCCGAAGCCTCACCTCACAGGGCTGTGGCCACCCCGGCGGAGAGGGGGGAGTGCTGGTCGTGCCTGTCCACGCATCCCTCGATCCGTTCGATGGCCGCCTTCGTGGCGGGGAGACCCGCGCCTGACGTCCTATTGCGTGATGTCGTACGGGCGAAGCCATGCTTCATAATGGAGGATTTGCGATGAAACCTGCCCTGCTCCACTATCTCCGCGTCGCCATGATCCTACTCTGCGCCGGCTGTCGGACGGGGCCGCTTGGCGCACAGTCCTCGCCCAGACTGGTTGAGGTGTATCTTTCGGACATCGGGGCCGCATCGCTGCCGGCCGAACCATCACGGTATCACGAGAATAGCAGTTTCTACGGGCGTCAGATGACTATCAACGGCAAAGAGTACGCCCGGGGAATCGGGACTCATGCGCCGTCGAAGATCACGTATGACCTCGAAGGTCTGGGTTTCACCCGGTTCCGGGGGGTGGTGGGAGTTGACCAGGAGACGGCTGAGGAGCCCGGGGGCAGTTGTGAGTTCGTCCTGATCGGAGATGGTAACGAGATATTCAATAGTGGCGTGGTCAGGAAGGTCGACGTGGGCGTAACCGTGGACGTTGACGTGCGTGGTATCACGGAACTGCAGTTGGTCGTGACGGACGCGGACGATGGCGATACGTGTGATCACGCAGACTGGGCTGATGCGCGTCTTCTGAGGCCCGCCACCGCCACTCCGCCTCTGCCGCCAAAGGGCCATCAGCCTCCGGTCAGCAACCCACCGAGTTCTCCCCGCCTGCTCACCGATACGCTGCGGGAACTCAAGGTCCTGGTCGTGTGCATCGATCCCCCCGTCAATTCTGCCGACGGGAAGCGGCTGCACGAGGTGGCCCGCTGGAATGATCCCCGGCAGCTTGCGGACCAGTACATCGCCGCTCTTCGTGGGTGCAGCAAGGGCTATCTTCGCTACCGTATCGTTGACTGGGTAGACTGCGACTACTTCCTCCTACAGGCAGATGGTTTTCGCTACCCAACCGCCGAAGCCTACCTTACCGCCCTCCGCGGCCAAGCCATTCACCGGCCTGATGTTGCCGGTCTTCGTAGGTTCATCACAGACGGCGTCACCTACCATTTCAACAATCCCCGAAGCATCGCGCAGCGCGTGGCGGACGGCGAGATAGATGAGGTCTTCGTGTTCAACCCATGGGGTGCCGGCGGGTTCGGCGAGGCCAACATGGCCGGTCCAGCCCCATTTGGCATCAATGGGTCCATCCGCATCGTGCCGGAAACCGGACGCAACATCGCCGTCATGGAGTTCAATTATGAGAGAGGCGTTGACTGCATGCTTGAGAATTTCTGCCACCGCACTGAACGCAGCCTAAGTCGCGCATATGGGCTTTTTGGTCGGCCGGCGCCGCAAGGAACGCTTGACAACTGGCAACGCTTCAGTGCCTACGACAAGATCATGCCAGGGAATGCAGCCGTAGGGAACTGTCACTTTGCCCCCAATAGCGCATCAGACTATGACTGGGGGAACAAACGAATGGTGCCAAGTTCATGCGACGACTGGCTATTGAACTGGCCGGACTTGCGGGGTATCCGGCGGGAGGTGGACTGCTCCGAGTGGGGCGGCGGCGACATGCGCCTGCATCACATCTGGTGGCTGAACCATCTGCCGTGTGCACGCGGCACAAACCCTGACGGTTTGGAGAACAACTGGTGGAAATACGTGGTCGATCTCGATGGTTATGCCGCCCACCCACGGTGATCTGGCATTGGAGGGGCCGCAGCGTCAGCGCCCGAGGTGGGATCACCGCTAGGTCACGACCCGCTGCGTTACGCAAGGCGCACGGGGCTGCGCTTCGGTTGCGGAACCGGGCCGAGTGTAGGCTGCCAGGATCTTGTTGCTGCGGCCGAGGACCATATTGGCGGGTTCTTGGCCCACACACTATCTGCCGGGCGCCAATCGAAGGCGGATGCAGCGCCAACACAGTGGCGTCGGCTATTGTCGTTAGGTGACTAGACAGTACCCAACATCTACAAGTACTTTGACGTCCCAGACATTGCCGGGCTGATCGCGCCACGGCCGCTGCTGATCGAGGCCGGTGTCCAGGATAGCGGGTTCTTCATTGAGGAGCAGTTGGCGGCCTTTGACCACCTCCAGCGCATTTATGACGCGGCTGGGGTTGGCGAGGACCTGTGGCAGGACGTGCATCCGGGGGAGCATGCGTTCGCCAACAATAAGGCGCATGAGTTCTTTGGGAAGTATCTGTAGATCGGCGTCAGCGGCGCGTCTTCGCTGAGGGGACGTCTTCGGCGGAGCCTTCGGGCAGGAAGACCTGCATCCCGGTCTCGGACGCGCGTGGGTAGATCGCCTCAAGGGCTGCCTGCAGCGGTGTCTCGCCCCGCCAGAAGGGAAAGTTGCCCAGCCGCCGGGGCAGGGCGGCGGGCACCGTCGGGACGCGGACCTCTCCGAACAGGTCGTCCGGCAGCGCCTCGCCGTGCCAGAAGTCTGGAGGGCTCGTCGGCAGCGGCTCTTCAGGCAGGACCGGCGCCGGTTCGGGTTCCTCACAAACACCGAGACCGGCCGGGCCGATCAGTTCGACGAGCCCGTCGCGCTCCATCCCGCGCAGTCTGAAAATCAGGAAGGGATCACGGTCGAACTCCTCGCCCAACAGATAGTAGACGGCGGCGATGTGTTTGCAGGGGTTGGACCAGTCTGGACACGAGCACTGGGTCTGCAGATCGCTGACCGGGTTGGGAAACAGAGACAGCCCGGCCTCGGCGAAGACGGTCTCAATGTCCTGGGGCATCTCTCCGGCCAGCAGCCGCGCGGCGAAGATGGCCTGGCTGGCCAGGCGTTCGCCCACTTGTGCCCACTCCTCATGCGACAGCGCCTTGACGGTCACCACCACCTTGTAGGGCTTCCTACGCGAGCCCTGCACTTCGGCGGTCACGAGTCCGCGGTCAATGTCAACGCTGAGCACCTGGCCTCCGCGCGCATAGCGCTTGCCGCGACCCAAGCGTGCGCCCAGGTCAAAGCTCTCCAGGACCGCGATCCACCGCTTGGCCCACCAGTTCCTGGCGAAGGAGCCTCGCTGGGCATGAGCCTTGATCCCGCCGTCAGCAGCCAGCGGCTTGGACTCTGGAAACTTCGGGTAATGGTCATCCCAGTGCGAACGCATGGCAATTCTCCTCAAGACGAAGCCGGCTGACCGCCCGCCTGTCGCTCGAACAATATGATGGACCGGTCAGCCGCCAGCGCCTCGGGTCTGAGCGTGAACTCTGCGTGCTGCCGCAGATGCGGTGGGTCGCCACACCTGAGCACCCAGCATTCGGGCTTGCCCGGCCTCGGACAGTCATTGAACAGGCACAGGCGACCCCGATAACGGTCCGTACCCGGCTCCATGAGGAAGACGTCAACCATGTGCTGAGCGATGCTGTGGTTGCCGGCTTCCAGGTACCGGCTGACGGCCACGTTCCGTGCCCGTTGCAGCGCCTTCAGGCAGGTTAGGTCGCTGACCCACACGGCCAGGTCCAAGTCGTCACAGGGGCGAGTGACCTCCCCAAAGTGGCGGAGGCGGCGGGCGTATGGAGGCTGCATGACTGGCGGGGCCGCCACCGAGCCGAACAGCAAGATCCGCTCCACAGCGCCGATCTGCGCCATAGCTCTCGCGACCCAGTCGGCAACCTCCCGCAGGCGGCGGTTGCGCTCTCGGTTGTACCGGTCTTCCGCCGCGATCTGCGCGACCAGGTTGGAATCCGCTCCTCGCGCGCCCCGCATCTACTCCGCCACCGCCCCTTCGCCCAGCGCGAACAGCCCCTTGAGTTCGTCCGTCGACAGCTCGGTCAGCCAGGCCTCGCCCGTACCGACGACCTGCTCGGAGATGGCCTGTTTCTTCTCGATCATCTCGTCAATCCGTTCCTCCATCGTCCCGGCGCACAGGAACTTGTGCACCTGCACATCCCGCGTCTGACCGATGCGGAACGCGCGGTCCGTCGCCTGGTTCTCCACCGCCGGGTTCCACCAGCGGTCGAAGTGGAAGACATGGTTGGCACGGGTGAGGTTGAGCCCGGTGCCTCCCGCCTTGAGTGACAACACAAACAATGGCGGTCCGGCCTCCCCCTCCTGGAAGCGCGCAACCATCTCGTCGCGCCGCTTCTTGGGCACACCGCCATGCAGGAAGATGACCTCCTGCCCGAAGGTCTCCTGCAGGTGCCGCACCAGCAGGTGCCCCATCTCGGTGAACTGGGTGAAGATCAGCGCGGCCTCGCGCATGGCCAGGATCTCCTCAACCATCTCCGTCAGACGCGTCAGTTTCCCCGAGCGGCCGGGGATCGGCGAGTTGTCGCCGAGGAAATGTGCGGGGTGGTTGCACACCTGTTTGAGCCTCGCCAGCGCCGCCAGAACCAGCCCCCGGCGCTCCATGCCGCCCTTCCCCTCCAGTGCCGCGGCCACTTCCCCGGTGACCGCCTGGTACAGCGAGGCCTGCTCCTTGGTCAAAGTGCAGAAGACCTTCATCTCCATCTTCTCAGGCAGGTCGGCAATGATCGAGCGGTCGGTCTTCAAGCGGCGAAGGATGAATGGTGATGTCACCCGCTTGAGCCGCGCGGCGGCGTCCGGTCCATAGCCGGCTTGAATGGGCAGCAGGTACTGCTCTCGGTATGATTTCTGGCTGCCGAGCAGTCCGGGGTTGAGGAACTCCATCAGCGACCACAGGTCGCCGACGTTATTCTCCACCGGCGTCCCGGTCAGTGCGATGCGGTAATCGGCTGGCAGGGCACGGGCCGCGCGGGACTGCTTGGTTCCTGCGTTCTTGATATTCTGGGCCACGTCGAGGATCACGCCCGCCCACTTCACCTGCTGCAGGTGCGCCAGGTCGCAATGCAACAGCGCATAGCTGGAGACGACCAGGGCGTGCTCCCCCGCGGCGGTGACGAACGCCTCGCCCTTCTGTCGCTTGACGCCATGGTGCACCATCACCGGAAGGTCAGGCGTGAACCGCGCGGCCTCCCTTTGCCAGTTGCCCACCACGGACGTGGGGCAAACCAGCAGCACGGGCTGCTTCCCATTCGACGCCCATTCCCGCTGGATCAGCGCCAGCGCCTGCAGCGTCTTGCCCAGGCCCATGTCATCGGCCAGGCAGGCGCCGAATCCCCATTGTTTGAGGAAGCTGAGCCACGAGTACCCGCGCAGTTGGTAGGGGCGCAGGTCGGCGCGTAGGTCGCCCGGCGGCGACAGAACCTCGAAACTCGCCGAGCCCTGAAGCCGCCCGAGCAGCTCGCCCAGCCACCCGCTGGCCGCGACGTCACTAACCGGCAAGCCGCCGGGCGCGTCGCGCAGGCCCAGCGCCATGTGCAGGACGTCACGCGCCGTGACCGGCTCCGCCTCGCGCTGTTTCCAGAAATCCAGCGCCGCCTGGATCTCCTCGCGGCTCATATGCACCCATTGCCCCCGCAGGCGCACCAGCGGCGTTTTGAGCCTGGCGAGCGCCTCCAACTCCTTGCGCGACAGCGTCTGGTCGCCCAGCGCCACCTCCCAGTTGAACTCGACGATGCTGCCCAGCGACAGCGTCCCCGGAACCTGCATTTCCGGGCTGGCAGCCTTGCCGCGCGCCTGCAGGCGCAGCTTGGTGCCCTTACGCGTCCACCACGCCGGCAGCAGTACCCCAAACCCCGCCTGTTCGAGGGCCGCCGCCGTATCTGAGAGGAACTCGTAGGCGCCGACTTCGTCGGTTGTGTAGCCGGTCGGAGCGGCTGTTCGCAGACTCTCCTCGATGCGCGGGCCCAGCCCCGCCGCCTGCCCCAGCGATAGGAGCAGGTGCTCTCTGGGGTTGAAGGCGCGATCAGCGGGCTGGAAGACTCCCTGCCTGCTTTCGTCCCACGCCTCCGTGGCTGGCACCAGCAGGCTCGGGTCAGCCACCGCCTGCAGCAGATACGAGATATGCCACGACGCGCCGGTTCCCGGCAGGTCCGTCACGAGGCCGCTCTCGGGCTCCGACGCGCCGGGGTCCTCCAAGCGGAAGCAGAGCCGGAAGGGTGCCGCTGCCGTCGCCGCCAGCGGCCGGCGCCACGTTCGCACCTGCTCAGCAAATTCTTCGAGTTCGCGGGCGTTTCCGGTCATGACCCCGTCCGCTGAGCGGAGGGCGCTTAGCCACTGATCGTGGAGAATCTCGGAGGCACCGGGCTTTCTGCGTAACGTCTGCCCT